>PBMZ01000098.1 GCA_002722955.1 Planctomycetaceae bacterium
CGTTTGGAAGATTTATTGGCACAAGTTCGTGATGGACACTGTCAGCTAGGCCCGCTTGAGATCGAACGCTGCGTACTGATTGTTGATCGCCTCGATGATTTCCTTGGTCGAGTTCGTGCGGGTGAACGAATCCGATCCGACTTGGTCGATCACTTCATGGACGAAGAACTGCCACAATTGCTGGCGGAACTTGAGGCCGAAGAGTCAGCGCCCGAAACAACCGTCGAGCCTGAAGCGGTCGAAGCAAACAGCGACGTCGATGAGGACGAGATCGAAATCTCGGCGGTCTCATCCGCAGCCGACGGAACGGTCTTCGAGCTTCGCGTCGAAGAGGAAGCGACGACCGATCCAGAGCCGGAACAGGATGCCGAACCGCGTAAAGAGTTGTCACGATTCGCTACGGAGTCTCCATCGGACATCGTTCGAAAGCTGGCCTCAATGGCCGAGGAGATCGAGCGACAGAAGGTGGTCGAGCAAGAGGAAAAAGCTCAATCGGAAGAGAATTCTGGGCGACAGGAAGAAGTAAGACACAATACGCAAGATGCTGATATAAAAGAGGTTAAGGCTACGGAGCAGTCCAAGGAATTACCTGTCGAGGTTCCGAAAGAAGAGTCGACAAAGCCAGCACCGTTAGCCACATCAGCATTTCAATCGATCGTCCCAAAACCGGTCAAAGCTCCTGTTGTCGAGACGATCGATCTTCCCAAAGAGCACCAACTGTCAACGGAATCATCGCTGCCTAACTTCGTTCGGCAAGCAATCTCGAATCAGCGCCAGCAGCCAACCGCGGCAAGTGGAAGTGCTCGGGTCCCGGGCAAGTTGTTGGACAGCTTGCTAAGCCAAAGTGCCGAGTCCTTGGTCGCTCAACAGCGTGTCGAGAATCGAATTGACGAATTCTTGACGACGGGCAGCCAGCTTCGCCAATGGAAGTACGATTGGATCGAAACCAGTTGCCACATCCAGCAGATTTTACGTCAGCGACAAAACGACGATTCGTCGGCCAGTGATTCCGCTGAGGTCGAACAACTGCTGTCGCTCATGCAGCAGTTCATCAACGAAACCGGCGAGCGAATTCAGACGATCGCCAGCTCATTCGATGAAGCGTCTGGACAGCTGTCGGACGAGCGGCGTCAAATGGCCACTGTCAGTGATGCCGTACATGATCAAATTCAACAGCTCCGAATGGTGCCATTCTCGCAAGCCTGTCGCGGTCTTGAGAGGACAGCTCGCGACGTCGCGAAGGCGACGGGCAAGAAAATCAAAATCAAGGTTGAAGGCGATACAGTTGCCTTGGACCGATCCGTCATCGAAGGACTGCGTGATCCGTTGATCCACATGGTTCGAAATGCCTGCGATCACGGAATCGAGATGCCCGATGTTCGAAAAGAACATGGCAAGACCGTGATAGGTCATGTCACTGTCGACGCTCGTCCCGGCAACGGTCACGTCGAGATTTCGGTCAGCGACAACGGCGCCGGATTGAACATGGCCAAGCTGCGTGAGCGAGCGGCCTCGCTACGATTAGCCGAAAACACGTCCGAGCAAGAGTTGGCGCGGCTGATCTTCTTGCCAGGCTTCTCAACAAAGACGGAGGTCTCCAACTTCTCCGGTCGCGGCGTCGGAATGGATGTCGTCAAGTCGCAGATCGAGGCGTTGCACGGAACCGTTGATGTCGAATCAAAGGAAGGCGTCGGAAGCAGCATCTTGATCAAAGTGCCGCTGACACTGACGCGACAACACGTGATGAGTTTCCGCGCTGGCGGACGCGTCTTCGGTGTCTCGACCGCAAACGTCGAGAGAGTGATGATCACGACGCTCTCTGATTTGGAACAATCCGATGACGGCATCTTCTTGAACGCTAGCGGAGTCGAAAAGGTACGCGTCGCTGTTGTGGCTCACTGCTTGGGCATCGCTGCCATGCCGGCCATTAATGACAACTTAGTCAACGTCATCATCGTGCATCATGGCGAAGATCGATTGGCGCTGGTTGTTGACGAGATCATTGCCGAACGCGACGCCATCGTGAAGGGGCTGGGTCCAATCTTACGACGAGTTCGATTGGTGTCGGGTGCGATCATTTTGCCCAACGGTCGACCGGCACCGCTGTTGCACCTCGGCAGCATCGTGCCGGTGGCAATCGTCAGGACATACGACGATTGGCTGCGATTGCTCAACCGCAAGTCTGTCGACCTGGTGGTCAGCGATGTGGATATGCCGGGCATGGATGGCTTCATGCTGACTCGGGCCATCAAGAATTCGCAGCAGTTTGAAGACATTCCCGTTGTTCTTGTCACGGCAAGAGACGACGCAGCGTCGACCTAAAAGGGATTCGATGCGGGCGCGAACGGGTATTTGGTCAAGAGTGGTTTTGATCAACAAGTATTGATCGACACCGTGCAACAGTTGATTGGTGAAGAAGCGACATCCTAACTCACTCCCCATGAGGAACGACAACAGATGACAAGAGTTTTGATTGCAGACGATTTGGCAAGTGTCCGGCATTTGCTGAAGCAAATCATCGGAAGCGCTGGCGATATGACTGTCGTCGGCGAAGCCGTTAACGGAATGGATGCGATCCAAAAGGCCGAAGCTCTGCAACCTGACGTCATTGTGATGGACGTGAACATGCCGATTTTGACAGGCATCGATGCAACCGGAATCATCATGGCGGAACTGCCGACACCGATCGTGATTGTTTCGGCGACGACTGAGGAAGATGTCAACTTGTCGATGCGAGCCTTGAGTGCGGGTGCGTTGACTGTTTTGAAAACACCTGCTGGTCCGGCCGCGGCAACTCACAGCGAGGAAGCCTTACAACTAATCGAAACCGTTCGAGCCATGGCGGTGGTCAAAGTCGTCCGGCGCCGCGCGGCTTCTCCGGTTGGCCGGCCGATTGGAAACGACCTGCCAAAGCTCGGCAAACGAAACAACGAACCGCCAGAGATCATCGGAATTGCCGCCTCGACCGGCGGGCCACCTGTGCTCGAGCGGATTTTGTCCAATCTGCCGGAACTGTTTCCGGTCCCGATCTTGATCACTCAACACATTGCGTCTGGATTTACAGCGGGGTTGGTCGACTGGTTGTCGAACAACTCTTACTTGGAGATCACGATTCCGGAAGATGGCGAACCGATGTTGCCTGGCAGTGTGTACGTGGCTCCGGATGACTTACATCTTGCCGTTGATGATTGCGGGGCAATTCGATTGGTCGATGCACCGCCCGTCGGTCGGTTTCGACCTTCGGCGAATTATCTATTCGATTCTCTGGCCGAGAACTACGGAAGTGCGGCCATGGGAATTGTTTTGACAGGAATGGGCAGCGACGGCGTCGAGGGATTGCGGCGAATCAACGAAGCGGGCGGCATCGTGATCGCTCAGGATGAGCCATCGTGTGCTGTTTACGGAATGCCGGCTGTGGCCAGGGAAGCGGGTGTTGTTGATCAGGAGTTACCCCCGGATGGAATCGTTTCGGAACTTAGAAAGCGATTCGCCGTTGAGGCGAGTTTAGTTCCATAGATGACGCGGCGATCGAACGACGCCGCAAGTAACGTGTTTGCGAACAATTCAAATGGCTGGAAGCCATTGCCAACGAAGTTTCAAGTTAGATGAAGGAAGGTTGCCATGGGTTTATTCAGTTTCGGACGCTCAAACAAGTCGAAGACGAAACGAGTCCTGGTAGTCGAGGATAGCCGAACTCAAGCGGCGCAGCTTGCGTTCTTACTCAAGTCTGCCCAGTACGAAGTCGACATGGCGACATCCGCCGAAGTGGCTTTGGAAAAGTTAGCCGCCGGCAACACGGGCAAGAAGAACGCACCCGCCTATGATGTGGTCTTGTCCGACATCGTCATGCCGAACATGACCGGATACGACCTCTGCCGTCGCATTAAGGAAAGCGAAAACACGCAAGGCATCGCAGTCGTCCTGTTGACGGCATTGAACGATCCCATGGACGTGATCCACGGCATCAAGTGCGGCGCCGACAACTTCATCACGAAGCCGTACAACAAAGAGAGCCTCTTAGAGCGGTTGGATACGATCTTCCAACGCCGCAACTTGATTAAGTCCAACGGTGCCAGCTGGGAAGCCGAGTTCCGTTTGATGGGCGAGAAAATTCAGCTCACCGCCGACAAGCAACAAATCTTCAACCTGCTATTCACCTCGTTCGAGTATTATCTCAAGAACAGCAAACGCACCGAACAACGCTTGCGTGAAAATGAGCAAACCGCTCAAACCGCCACAACGAAACTTGCTCAGTTCGAGAAACTCGTCCGCCAAGTCAAGTCCGAGTTGAACCAAGCAACGCACAGCTCGTCGTTCACCTTCAAATCCGTCATTCGCAATCTGGAGAATTACTCCGAGTGGCTCAACGACGACCTGGCCACCAGTGAGAACACGCTGGTTCAGAAGTCGCTGAAAGGGTTGATTGACGAAACAGCGAAGCTGCAAGTCATGGCCGAGAAGTTAGAAAAGCAACTCGGCAACATCGTCGAATCAGTGGATGTCAAAGAGGGCGGTTCGACGACGAGCGCCTCAAATCCGACATCGAACGCAGTTGGTGTTTAAGAGATTAGCGCCTAATTATCGGCAGGATTCTTTTCGACTGCTTTATCAGAGTCCAAGCTGTCAGAATCAGCGGCGGCTTTGTCCTTGTCGTCGCGCACGCGCTTCCATTCGTATTTGGTTTCGCCATCTTTGTCGAGCAACACCAATTCGTCTTCCGTCAGCTTGACGATAGGTTCGTCGACCTTGCGTCCGACAGTCCGTAGCACAATGTTGACCTTGGTCTTGGGCTTTCCGCCGGTCGACACTTTCTTCATGACGCCATCTTCGATTTTCCACGTCATTTCGAAGGTGAGCTTGGGTGCGAAGAACTTTGCTTTGACGCCTGTTAGCTCGACCACCATTGTGGCTGTGCCGTCTTTGCGGACGGTGAGAGTACGCTTTCCTTGGAAGTCGTCTTCCCAGACGCCGATGACTTGCTCGTGGAATTGTTTGTCCAATTCCTCGGCTGTTGGCTCTGAGACCTCGTCCTTGTCGATCGCCTTGGTAGCCGCTTCGGCATTGGTTGCGTCGAGTTCCTCGAAGGCAACTGGTGTTACATCGGCAGCACCAACCTTGGGAACTTCCGACTCTTCAGGCGCAGGCGAAGTGAGCTGCTTTGGTGACTCGGCCACGAATGGTTGCGGAATCGACTGTTGGGCGCGAGGTTGATCTTGCGGACTTGAATGGACCAGAATTCGGCCAAGCATCAATGTCATGATGCCCACCGCAAGCGGCAGGACGAGTAACTTCGAATCGATACGGTAGAACAAAAGGCCGCAAGTTTGCTGTTCGTCACGGTTTGTGGTCATCATCCTTGAACCTTTGGCGGACGAGCACGCTCCGCGTGTTTATTCCGCTCAGATTAAACGCTGTCAATGAGGGGGTGTTGTACCCGGAAACACCTTGCCAGAAAAGCCCGCCGCGTTAATCATGAAGACGAAGCAAACCGGTTGATAAAATGGGAAGTCTAGGTTGATTTTGCGTCTGCGCGCATCCAAAGCAGCCCGAAAGTGTTGATCTATCGGCTTTAGTCATCGGATAATGAGACTAATCGGCGTCATCGGAACCCTGCAAACACAAAGAAATTGCCGGAACTTGAGGCTAATTTGGCGTAGAATTAGAGAACTTCACACATTAGACATTGGAAGATCCTTGAGAATTCGTCGGTCGAAACAAAGTGGCTTTACGCTGATCGAACTGCTGGTGGTGATTGCCATCATCGGTGTTCTGATCGCGTTGTTGCTGCCGGCCGTGCAACAAGCTCGTGCGCAGGCGCGACGGACTCAATGTCGCAACAATCTGAAACAGCTCGGGCTGGCGCTTCACAATTACGAGTCGAACTATGGTGTCTTGCCCTCAAGCATCATTCGCCAAGAAGACAACAACCCGCCGCCGCCAGCAGGGGGATCGGTACTTCAATACCGCTCGCACTGGACCGGCTATCACATGCTGCTGCCGTTCATCGACCAAGGTCCACTTTACGATCAATACGACTTTGACGGGCATTGGCTTTCCAGTATGACCAATGTCAACGACCGCAGCGTATGGGCCTTGAACCAAACACACGTGCCCGGCTTGATTTGCCCATCAGCAAACCACGCGGAAGGCGGTATTGGCTCTGACGGAAGCAACCCCAGCTTGCCGCATTGGATGGGTGGAGCTCCCACCGATTATTCGTTTTCTCACGGAGCCGATATCATCCGTGCCTTGCCTGGAGCTTCAAGTTGCCCAGGCGGTTTGCTGAATTACTGGGACCAGTGGCCATATCACTCGCGCGGCCCATTCGGTTACAGCAGCGCTTGCAGGTTCAGCGATATCAAGGACGGCTTGTCACAAAGCATCGCCCTGGGCGAGAAAGCAGGCCACATCCTTTCCTACGCCGGCCCAAGCAGCGGGTTTCCGAGATTGCCGGTTGAGTATCCTTGGGCAATGGCAGCGATCCTTTACTTCTCGCCCACAGGCAACAACAGCACTGCGAATTCGTTTTGGGTCGCTGGACCCATCGGAGTGACTCAGGACATTCAGCTTCCGAATTGCCCAACCGACCCGAATGTCACAGGGCAGCCTTTTCCAATGAATCCGACGCCGCGTCGCTTGCCGGCTGGTACCGATGAACGACCACTGTTTTCTTTCCAAAGTAAGCATGTTGGCGGAGCGATGTTCTTGATGTCCGATGGCTCGGTGAAGTTCTTGAACGAATCCATTGATCAAGGTGTCTACGTTGGCCTCTCGACAATCAATGGTGAGGAAGACATTACAGGCGGCTTTTGAGCTAACCGGCAGAGGATTAGTCATTAGTTATTCGTCATTCGTCATCTGTCATTCGAAGAGGCCGGCATGCATGTTCGTCCTCGCGACGATGGCTGCCACGTTGACTGGCTGCGGCAGCACGATTGACGGTGGTGTAGACATCTCAGGCGGAGTGACGTTCTACGGTTCACCGGCACTGGCCGAGATCACCTTTCAGCGGCATGACGAAGACGGGCAACCTGTTGGTCGGGCATCAACGGCTATGACGGACGAGCAAGGTCGCTACACGCTGTTGTACAACGCCGAATCTTGCGGCGCTCTTTTGGGCACTTACCAAGTCACGATTAAAGTGCTTGATGTCATCGGCGGTAAGCACACGGACGACGGCAAAGGCAACGAAGAAACAACGCGCCGGCTCAAAGTCGTCAAGCTCGAGCGAACTATCGTTGACGACACTCGCGAGTTCAATTTCGCACTGACTCACTAATAGTGGCTGTGTGCGCAGATTTGATTCATCGATTCTAAGTCGGGAATGGTGCGCTTGTAATTCTCATTGTAATAGGTCTTAATTCGAGCTGACCTAGAAGTTGAAATTGAGAGAAGCGATAAGCGAGTTAACATTTACGGCCCAGATTTACCCACAAGCTAGCACGACTCCAACGTTGGATTATGGCGATCCGGAGCGGAAGAATATCGGGGTTTGCTTCTCTGGAGGTGGCTGCCGAGCTTTGACTTGTGCCTGGGGGCAATGAACGGGCTCAGGCAGCTGGTTGACGCTGACGGAACGGCGCTGCTTGACCGAGTTCGGTACATCTCATCGGTGTCTGGTGGATCTTGGGCGTCCGTTCTTTACACCTACTTGCCCGATTCAATCTCAGATGATGAATTCTTTACGCCCTATTACGCACCTTCAAAACTAGCACTCGATTCTCAGCCCGCTGGTGGAATGAACGTCTCCGTGATGCCGTAGCACGTGATGGGCAAGGTGCCACAGAACTTCGAAAACGTGATGGCCGCCGATCCGAAGAGCGTCGATGTCATCAAGGACTTTCACATTGCCTTGGAATTTCTTGGGATTCTTGTTTGGAAGCGGCAGCACTTGTCCGAGTCGCTTCGATGGCTTTGGCATTACGTTGTTGGGCGAAACGTGCTGGAACCGTTTGGCTTGTATCAGTACCGCTTCTCGATTTTTGGAGAAAACGTGCCGTGGCGTTATGAGGGATCGAAGTCGTTTTCGTTGTCATCGGAATGTGCCAAGCACAACATCTTCAACAAACCGAACCACCCGCCCGAGGATTCATTTACGTTCAGTCGAACCGCGGGCAAGGGTCGGCCTTTCTTGATTGTTCATACAAATATCGCGCCTTCCACAGATACTGAACATGATTACATTGGAGCGATTCAAATTCCTGTCCAATCAACGGCTGTGTCAACCGGTTCACTCGGCGAGCATCCAGTGAATCCCGACGATGTGATTGGAGGTGGCAGTGCTAAATCGTTCGCTTATACGTCCTTGCTCAAATCGCCAACGGGCAACACCGAGGCCACGGTCGGTTGCGATCGGAGATATTCGCTAACCGACATAGCTGCGTGTTCTTCAGCGTTTTATGCCGAAGCATTGCTGAAGACCCTCGCGACCATGGTCGAGGACATGGGAAAAGGGCATTTCCGAACTGGAGTGTCGAAGATGTCCAAGCATGCGGGATTCTTGACCGGATGGATTCCAGGACACCGTGCTCACATGGAGAAACTGAAAAGCGATGTTGGCGGCCTTGGTTTGACCGATCTTGTGCCTCAATACAACTATTGGCCGGTCGGTCTGGCGCGTGACGGAGCATCGGGGAATCGCGACGTCTACTTCACGGACGGCGGTGATCTTGAGAATACCGGCGTGCTTGGCATGCTGGCGCAAACACAAGTCGATTCGGTCATCGCGTTTGTGAACACATTGGTGGCGCTCGAGAAGAAGGACCACACCATTATTGCGGTGGCGCAAGCCTCGCCCTTGTATGGAATAGCGTTCGATGAGAAGACCAGTCAGTTTAAGCCGTACGAGCCCAACGGAGTCAACCCATTCACAGGCGAGATCGATCCGTCAGGCTTCTTACAAGTCTTTGACAATTCGAACGACGAATTCCAATCGCTTCGCGAAGGCCTTTACAAAGCCAACGGAGAAGGCCAATCCACCGGACCCGCGTTTTTCAAACAGTCGCTAACGGTGATCGACAACAAACTCGCCGGCGTCACAGCGCGGCCCGGTCCAGTCACGGTTTTGTGGGTACAAAACGCTCGCGTCAACGATTGGCAAAATCAGATCACCGACACAAAACTCTGCGAAGCCATCGAAGAAGGTCAAAAGCAATCGGGCAAGAGTTTCGCACCGTTTGCCAACTTTCCTTACTACAACACGATGTCGAAGATTCATCAAACGGAAGCCGAAACCAACACGCTGGCGCAGCTTTGGACGTGGTGTGTTGCCGACGGCGAAAGCCCATTGTCAGCTGAAATCAAGGCGCTGTTTTAGTTGCCTGTGTTCCGCAAGGACGCGGGCTCAACATTAATATGCGAAACTTAATCACTCTCAACTTAGTGTTTTTTGAGAATATGGATTGAAGTGTGTGTGTACTACCATGATAGTGAACTATCGATGTAATCTAAAATAAACAAGTCCAGTAAGATGAAAACATCCCATCAAGAGTGCAGGATGGTTATGTCTTGTTGTTCCGTTCGGCGCGGCATTTCGGTGATCGAAGTTGTCGTAGTCATCTCAATCATCGGACTTTTGCTTGCTTTGATTCTTCCAGCTGTCATGGCGTCTCGCCGAACAGCGCGCCGAACGGAATGCCTAAATAACACTCGTCAAATTGCTCTGGCTATGAACGAATATGCGGCCACCCATGATGTCTTCCCAACTGCTGGCATCACACAGGCGGCGTCTTATCTTGTCAAGATTTTGCCGCACATCGACGAATTGAATCTTTATGAGAAATTCGATTTCAATGCAAATGTCGCTCAGCAACTACCGTTAGCAGAAGATCGTCCTTTCTATTTCGCTTGTCCATCTGATCCTATCGGAAATAGCCATCTTCGAGCCGCCAATTACTTTGCGAACATGGGTTGGGGAAACCGCCGTGGAAGCACAGGAGTTATCTATAACCGCCACATCAGGCCAGAGAATATCGCTGATGGCATTTCCAACACCGCGTTGATCTCCGAATTCTTGCCTACGCATCCAAATGATCCGCGACGAGCAACGTGGGCAGAATCCTTCTCCGGATCCATTTACCGGCCCGTCAGCCAAATTGCGAGTGACTGCTTGTCCGCAAACAACAGTGTCGCATGGCCACGCGGTACTCTTTGGACTCTCGGTGCCTATGGAAACACCACCTACGACCATGCTCTGCCACCGAACACTCGCAGTTGCATGTTCACTGTCAACGCATCGAGCCTACACGAAAACGGGGTGAATACGGCGTTTTGCGATGGTTCGGTTCGCTATATCAATGATTCGATTGATGGCACGGTCTGGCAGGCGATCGGAACGCGCGCTGGCGGCGAAGCCGTTGATTCGTATTAATCTACACAGATTAGGAGATTCAAGAATGAAAAGCAAAATCTCAAACGACTGTGGATTGATTTTAATTGGCGCACTTGTCATGGGATGTGGAGGCGACGCTGCGCCCCCACCTGCCGTATGGACGGTGGATTCCCCGGATGCGATGACGTCGCTTGCTGATGCAACGTTTACCATCCGTGGTAACGGCGGTACGAGCATTCTGATTAAAGGACATGCTAGCTACGGAGGCGATAAGAACTTTGCTGGAGTTACGCAAATCGACAACCGACTTTTGCATGCATACACCGATGATCTCGAAGTCACCAGCGGAATTGTAGCACCTCACAATTGGAGCAAGAGCGTTTATGCAGAGGCGCCAGCCTGGGATGCGACGGCTATGAACGGCCCTGGGGGAACTAAACTAAACGCGAAAGCTGTGTGCGCCACACCAATAAACTACATTGTGGACGATCCAAGCGACTTCAATCGGTACGACGGAAAGTTCATTCGTATACAAGAAGACCAAACTGGGATGTTCGTGCCGTAAATTCCGAACGCGTGCGTGCACTACTCCGGCAATTCCGTCAACAGCATCTTGCGGTAGACGATGCCACCGACGTCACCGTCGAGACAAATGTGGCCCTTGATGGGAATCTCGCCACTGACGGCATTCGTCTTTAAGACTTGTTGCCCGTTGATTGTCAGCTCAACCTCTTCCGCGCGGACTCGCAGGCGGACGGGGTTCCAAGCGCCGGTTTGTTTCGAGGCGTTGACTTTAGGCGGTTCGATGCTAAAGAGCGAACCTGTGGCAAAGGCGTCCGCTGCCAAACCAAAATCGTTCGAGAACTGAATCTTAAAAGCGTTGTTGTAGACGTTGCCTTCGCCGGGGTAGCGGAAGAAGATGCCGCCGCCACCGTCGCTGGCGGTGATTTTGTATTCTAGTGACAGTTCAAACCGCAGGAATTGATCCGGCGACATCAGAATGGCGTTCGATTTGTCTTCTGCGTCGGCCTCGTATTCGTTGCCGTCGATTTTCCATTGCCGGCCGCCGACCGAATTCCACTTCATGTAACCGTAAAGTGACTCGCGCATTGTCGAGGCGTCTTGCACAACCGTGGGGCTTGGTTTGACACCCTCGACTTGAGCCAAGAACTTTGTGCCCTCGGAAAAATTACCACGGTCCAACTCGCCCTGAGCCTGACGAAGCAGTCGCCGAGCGATTCGGTCGTAGTACTGCTGGCCTGCTGCTTCCGCTCGCTCAATTCGAGTTCGCGAACCTGTGCGTGATGCGGTTTCGTCGAACGCCATAAACGTTCCGATTCGCAGTTGAGCATCACCGTCGGTCTTGTCGCGAATCATATCCACTAAGAACGTTAGGTCTGTCGGCGCCAACTCGACGATTTCTCGATCGACCTCTTTCGTACTGCTCTTGCCAACGATCTTCGTACCCTCAAGACGCACAAACGTGTATCGATTCTTGCTTAAGCGGATCGAGGTCTCCGGTTTCAACGCTTTGGCGGCTTCATCGACGTCTTCCCAGAAGGCATCGATCTGTTTTAGATTCTCCTCGTCCCAAGCGATCAAGTCTTGTTCGTTGGCTAAGTCGGGATCGGACTTCGAGTCAGCGATCAGCTTGCGAGCCTCATCGTAATCGCGCACGGCGAGGAATCCGCGAAGCTTTGCCGAAAACGTTGTGTATGGCAGCGGCAATCTGCGCGGATCGACGACCTTTTCCGGTGGCTTCTCTAGCTTCGCCTTCGGATCGGGCATGTCGACTTTGGCGATTTGTTTCGGCTTTGGTGGAATCTTTCGACCCGTTGGGCGCAAACCCCAACCGTTGCCTTTCGACAATCGGACCATGAACAGATCGCCGCTAGTTGCGGGATCGTCCGAGTAATACAGCCACTCTTCGTCGTCGGAAACGAAGTACTGTCGATGTTCCTCGGAATGTTTGTAGTTGGGAACCTCAAGCTCCATCAAATCTTCAAGCTCCGAGAACCGCTCGTCCGTGCTGAGACGACGTGAGCGTCGCAGCACCGTTCCGTCGTATACGTATTGCCGCAAACCATCGGTCGAGATGCATGGGTGCAGACCGGGCAAGTAAACTTCGGTCGCCTCACCGAATTCTTCATCTGTGGACTGACGCGTACTGGTGTAAGTCCGCGACTTGCCCGCGAGAGCCTCGACCCAATACATCCGCAAACCAGAATCCATCATTTGAGCGGAATACCAGACGGGTTCCGCCTTGGGAGTGTGCCGCAATGGAATCTTGGCCCCGAATTCCGCCAACGGGTTTTCGCGCGTGACAGCGAACAATCGGGCTTTCGAAGGCACAGTATAGACGACGTAAAGATTGTCAGCGGTGATGCTGGGAGTCCCCGGCATATCGGGACTGCGGCTGATCAATCGTGGTGCATCGAATTCGTGGAACTCGGATTGTCGTGTCGACACATATAGTCCCTTCGCCCCCGGCCGATCGGATGCAAACCAAATCGATAAACCATCAGACGTGACATATGGGTCGGCTTCCGGACCGCTGGAATTCAAAGCCGCCAGTTCGATGGGCTCACCGACTGTCGATGAGAAGTACGGTGCATCGATGACACTGCTTTGATCTGGCAACGCGTCCGTCGGCTCGGCCTCGATCTCCTCGACATCGCCCGGCTTCGAGATGGAAACCAAGTGAGTTTGATCAGCCTTGCCGTCTTTGATCAACGTCAGCGTGTGGCTGCCCATGGAAAGAGTAACGGAACATGGGGTCGTCACGGGTTTGCCGGTTTCGTCGTTGGCAAATTCGCCATCGACGATGACCGAGAACCCCGGCTCGTTTGTGTAAATGCGACACTGGCCCGACTTCAGATTCGGCAAGGGGACATCGGATGGATCGATCAGTGGATGCGTTTCGGGTTCACTATCGTTGCCATCATTCTGGACGACGTTTTGGTCGCCTTGAGGCGTTTCGTCGCCACCGTTGATTGCGATCGCAACGATTGCCGCCAGCACAAGAATTCCGCCACCGATTGCCCCGGCAAGGATCAACGGTTTCTTGCTCTTTTCTTTCTTGGGCATCTTAAACGGTTCAGGTTCGATCTGCGGATCATCGTCTGATGGTGGCGGTGCTTTAGCTTCTTTCTTTGGTTGAGCGGGCTTCTTCTGTGTTTGCTTGGATGGTTTCTCCGACAGCTCGTGCAGTTCCATCGGCTCATCAAAGTCCGGCGGTGGTGGAACGACGGGTTTGCTGGGCGTCGGTTGTTTCTTTGGTGTTGGTCGCTCCGTTGGCTGGGGAGCTGGTGCTGGTGCGACTTGCTGTTGAGGAGCTGGAGTCTCCGGAGCCATAGGTTGTTGAGCCACAGGTTGCGGAGCCGGTTGCTGATGCATGGCAGGCTGCTGTGGAACGACTGGCTGCTGCGGAATAATCGGCTGTTGTTGCTGTGGCGCGATTGGTTGTTGCGGCTGGAATCCAGGCTGTGGTTGAACCGCGGGTTGTTGGACTTGCTGCTGAGCGTAGGGTTGCTGTGGATAAGCTGGCTGCTGGTATGGCTGTTGCGGAACCGGTTGCTGTTGCATGACAGGCTGTTGCTGCACGACCGGTTGTTGGTATTGCTGCGGCTGTGGAGTCGGTTGCTGTGGTACCTCGACTTGCGTTGGCGCAACGGAGCTATCGGTAAAGATCGGTAGATAGGCGGCGACGACGAATGCTTGATTGACCTCGTCATCGTAGTAGTCCGCAAAGACGAAGCGATCCGCGTCGAACGTCATCGAACGTTGCGCCATCCAACCGTCGATGAATTGGTCAACCGTTCTTTTCAGCTCGTCCTCGTTGTTGTCAGGCCACGGCGCGACGACTCCCGTCTGAAGATTGACGCCGGTGAACTCCAAATCAGGATGGTCCGCCATGAATTGCTCGCCAATATCCTGACCGTCTTCTTCAGGATCAAAGCCTGCACCCAAAACGAACAGAAAACGGCACAGCCGCTTGTTCAGGTCCATCATGACTGTGGCGGCATCCTCTTCGGCCATCGGTGCTGGCGACGTCGGTTGCATCGCAGCCGGATTCTGTTGTTCGAATCCTTGAGGAGCCGCAGCATTGCCTGTTTCCGGCGCCGGCGAGACAAGTTGGAATATGTCAGCGGGCAACTCGTCCTCTGGCGGATCACCGGCTGGCTCCGCCGCTGGCTGACTTTGCGTCTCTTGACTAGCAGGCTGCATCGGCGGAGGCGGCGCGGAACCAGCGCCAAGGACCTTCCACCCAACCGTGTTCAGTTCTTCGGACTCTTGTCGAGAGTCGTCAGCGTCGCCCACCTCTTGATCGACCATCGCCCGCGTGATGAATACATCTTCGCTGCGTTTGACAGGGTCGCGATCAAGTTTCGCTCGCCACCAAATCTTCGCAGCCGTTCTGGTCAACTCCAACTCGCCGCTGCTTCCGGTGGCTCGCCGCGCGCAACGGTCTGAGCATGCAAGGACTTGCTTCATCCGCAGCATGATGTCCTCGGCCTGATGATTCTCGCCGGAACCTAGCTCGGATTCCTTGTTGGCGAGCCGCGCAGCGACTTTCTTCGAGAGACTCGCGTTCAACACGTGACCCTCGCCCGGCGTCAGATCTGCGCCACAGCAATCACACTTGAGAGGACGAAGTTTATCTGGCATTGGAGGGGCTCTTGGGTTCGGTCCAGAATCGTTCGTGAGAGTCGACACTGAAGTGCCAAAGATCTAACGATTGGAACAACAAATAGTATAACGCCATGAACGGGCCGTGCTACAAATCTGCGATTGTGGGCTGGAAACCACCTCTCTGGACTAGTCGTCTGGGGAATTTCTGCCTAGAATATTCGATTCGCAAAAACGGCATCCAGTTCCACCAATTTGCCAACGATTTGGTGATATGGTGGATTTGGTTCACTGAACTCATACTCTCAATGTAACGCAAAGCCATGAAAAGCGACATTCATCCCGACTACATGGAAACGGAAGTCACCTGCGGCTGTGGCGAGAAATTCACGACTCGGAGCACAGTGCCCAAATTGCACGTCGATATTTGCTCGAAGTGCCATCCGTTTTACACGGGAACGATGAAATACGTCGACAGCGCTGGCCGTGTCGAGAAGTTCCAGAAGAAGTACAACTGGGACAAACGCAAGAAATAGCTTCGCTGTTTAACTGCGTAGCTCTTGTAGTGCGCGCCATTATGGAATTGCCGCGCCGATTTCTATCTGTGGGCCCAACAGCCCGAGAGACCGCCGCCGTTTTCGGCTGCGCGGGCAAAACTGACGACTACTATTACTTGCTTGTTTAACCCGTAGCCGCCAGCGAGGTACTGCATTGAGCCTCGCCTACGGCTACGGGTTAAACGAAAGAGCGCTTCGCGTCCTTGGCGATCTTCTGTCAGAATCTCGATGTCGATCACATCGACTCGGTGTCGGGCCGCGAATCTTGTCTTGCCCCATACTTCTCTGGCCCCTACAAACCGCTAGTCATAGCGACTCTTGACTTGATCCCATCAGGACCGATCCGATGTTTCCTTCGCTGCAGACCAAACTGAAACGCTTCAAGGAACTCGAGCTTCAACTGCAAGACCCGGAAGTTTTGCAGGACACCAACAAACTAATTGCTGTGCAGCGCGAGTACGGTGGACTGCAAAAAGTCGCAAAGTTGGTCCGCGAGTTCAATCAATTGGAGGAGGATATCGAAACCGCCCAATTGATGATCGAAGAGGAAACAGATGCCGACGCGAAAGAATATGCACAGGAAGAATTGAACGAGCTGGAGGCCAGCCGCGAGAAGCTTCAAACCGAAATGGAAGAACTTGTCGCGGCCGGCGACTCGATCACACGCGGCGGCTTAATCCTGGAAATCCGCGCGGGCACAGGCGGTGACGAAGCCGCGTTGTTCGCCATGAATCTGTACGAGATGTACCAGCGACTGGCCGAGAAGCGCGGCTGGAAGACCGAAACGATCAGTCACTCGGGCACAGAGCTAGGCGGAATCAAGGAAGTCTCGTTTTCGATCTCTGGCGAGGGCGCGTTTCACGAGCTGCAGTTCGAGAGCGGCGGTCATCGCGTCCAACGAGTTCCCGAAACGGAGGCTCAAGGTCGGATTCATACCAGCGCTGCAACAGTTGCCGTCTTGCCGGAAGCCACCGAGGTCGAGTTAGAGATCAACCAGGACGATCTACGAATCGACACATTTCACGCCAGCGGCCCGGGTGGTCAAAAGGTTAACAAGACGGAAAGCGCCATTCGCATCACGCACTTGCCAACCAACACGGTCGTGCAGTGCCAGGATGAGAAAAGCCAGCACAAGAACAAAGCCAAAGCCATGCGAGTTCTCCGCAGTCGCGTGCTGGAATCCATGCAACGCCAAGCTCAAGCGGAACGTGCGGATCAACGACGTACGCTGATCGGTTCTGGCGATCGAAGTCAACGCATTCGCACTTACAACTTTCCGCAAAACCGCATGACAG
>PBMZ01000099.1 GCA_002722955.1 Planctomycetaceae bacterium
CAATCACTGTCTTTCAGGGCGAGTTACTCGTAGGGGGACCCAACCTCGAGCGCAACAGGTCCCCACAAGCCACTTCGCGCCGGATCATCGATTGGTTGTTGACATTCCAATTCGACTTCGAGCCAATTGTTGGCTTCCAACAATGACGTGATCTCAAATCGCGCGCGTTCTTCAGTCGTCGAGACTTCACCAAGAGCCAAGTTGTTGACACTAACATTAGCCAACCCAGTAACTGCTGTCAGGACGACGAAGACTTTCTCGCCGTCATCCAACTGTGCAATCCAGTGAAAGCGTCGCCGTAGTAAGACCTTGCCGGTGACGTTGCCGAAGTGGTGGTGCCAACTGTTGGGCATCTTGATCTTACCGTCCGCGCAATGAGACTCATCTGCTTCGCCGTGCGGTCCGTCGAGCCACTCGTAGAGCCAAGGACCCTTGAGATGAATTCTATGCATGGCGATTGTTCTTAGCTAAACGAAGAAGTCGGGCATCAGCGGACTGCCGGGTGATACTGCATAGTGGTCTAGATTTGTGACCCCGATGTCCGCAAAAACTTCATCGTCAATAAAGAATTGCCCTGTGCAATCGCGGCTTTGAAGAGTCAAAATCATATGTGCGGCGTCGGCCATGATCTCCGGCTTGCGGCATTGGGCGATCGCCTTGTCACCGCCCAGCAAGTTTTGAACGGCGGCCGTCGCGATCGCCGTTCGAGGCCACAAAGCGTTGACGGCGACACCGTCGTCCCGAAACTCCTCGGCCATTCCCAAAACGCAAAGACTCATGCCATATTTGGCCATCGAATAAGCTAGGTGAGGCCCAAACCAGCGTGCCTCGAAGTTAAGCGGCGGCGAGATATTCAAGATGTGAGGATTCTCGGCCTTCAGCAGACTTGGAAGACAAAGCTTTGACGTTAAGTAAGTGCCGCGAACATTAACGCCGTGCATCAAGTCGTAGCGCTTCATGTCCGTCTGCAAGGTCCCCGTCAACTGAATCGCACTGGCATTGTTGACCAGAATATCGATGCCCCCGAATTGCTTGACGGCTTCGTGAACGGCAGCGGCGACTTGGTCCTCGTCACGGATATCGACAATCAAAGGAAGTGCTGTTCCACCGGCTGCCTCGATCTCTTTCGCAGCGGTATAGACCGTTCCGTCCAGCTTCGGGTGAGGCTCCGCGGTCTTGGCGGCGATCACGATTTGGGC
Organism: Planctomycetaceae bacterium; assembly: GCA_002722955.1. Taxonomy (GTDB): domain Bacteria; phylum Planctomycetota; class Planctomycetia; order Planctomycetales; family Planctomycetaceae. The sequence continues at coordinate 1,200 of PBMZ01000099.1, forward strand.
TCCGTCACGAGCGGCTCTCAGAGCGATTGCCTTGCCGATGCCGCGGCTTGCCCCCGTGATGAACAGAGTTTTTCCTTGAAGAGTGGTCATAAATATCTAGTCAGGTTTTGCAGGAATCGCCAGAATCTGTCGTTGGAAAAGTAGGACGGATTGCCAAATCGGTCCATCCTGCGAGCCCAAACGGACGGATTGGCAATCCGTCCTACGAAACAAGTTCATGGTCGGGGTCGAATCGATGACGGCAATCAGATTCACCCCATCTGAGTCCTCAATGCTAGACAACGTGGATGTTATAGCAAGTGAAACTCAAATCTTGGCCGACATGAGTCACGCGATTCGCAGACAGTTGAATGCGATCTCGGGGATGGCTCATCTGCTCGAAACAACGGAATTGACCGACGAGCAAGCCGGATACGTTCGAGCGATCACGGTTTCATCCCAGGCTCTCAATGCGCTGATCAGCGATTCGTTGGAGCTTTCCAAGATCGACGCGGGCGGGCTCACGATTAACCGCACTGAATTTCAGTTGCGAGAAGTTATTGGCATGGCGGCGCCATCGGCGGCGGCAACAGCCCTTGCTCCGCTTCATCCAGGTCAAGCATTCGCCATCAGCGCGGAAACGAATTCCGCCGCAAAAGACCATCAATCGGTCGCTCACGGTCAGCGTGTCGAACTGGTTGTCAACTTCACCAATGATCTGCCAGATCATGTCATTGGCGATGCCGGACGTTTGCGGCAAGTGGTCGCAATCTTGGCATCGAACGCTATTCAAGTCAGTCCGGAAGGTGGCGATGTAGTTGTTCGCCTCTTTGCCGATGAACTAAGCGAGTCACATTGCCGCTTGCACGTCAGCGTTCGCGACAGCAGCTCGGGAATTCACGCCGACAAAGTCGAACACGTGTTCGACGCATTCCAAGTACTGGGCCCTTGGCAAGAGCGCGCGTTGATTGGTCCTGGTTTGGGATTGCCATTGGTCAAACGAATTGTCAACGCCATCGGCGGCGAAGTTTGGTGCGAGAGCCAGCTTGGCTTTGGTAGCACGTTTCACTTTGTGGTGACTTTGGACTTGGCGCCGGCAACGGTTGACTTTGAATCGGACGCTGCCCGAGAAACCTTAGCCGGACGCTAAGTTCTTGTTGTCGATGACAACTCCGCGAATTCACAAAATCTGCAACAAATCTTGGGACACTGGGGCGCTTCGGTCTCGCTGGCCAAGGACGCATCTCTTGGCAAACAGCGTTGGAATCGTGCGGCGATGCCCCCAGCTTATTGGTGACAGTGATTGAAGCCTTCTTGGAAGAGTACGAATCGCTGCACCAACGAATGTTGACCGCCATCAAATCTCAAGACGCCGACTCATTGTCTCGAGCCGCACATTCCGTAAAAAGTGCTGTTCGCCTATTTGGTGACGAGAATCTGATTGCAGAGTACGAAGATTTGGAGAGAATAGAAGAGGTGGCAGATATTCGAGACAGTCTGCCGCGATATCGAAACGCAAGAGACGGCATCGATGAGATTGTCGACGAACTGACGGCTTTTATGGAAAGCCAATAGGGCCTGCGGATGAAGGCCGTACTGTGCAATGCGGTGACACCTTGAGGAGTGCAACATGACAACCATTCTGGTCGTCGATGATTCGGGAATGGATCGGCGTTTGGCAGGCGGTCTGCTGGAAAAGCAGACCGACTGGACGATCATTTTCGCGAAAGATGGCCGAGATGCCTTGCACCAAATCGAATTGCACGTGCCCGATATCGTCATCACCGACCTGCAAATGCCAAACTTGGATGGTCTGGAATTGGTCGAAGCCATCCGCAACGACTACCCGCTGATTCCCGTGATTTTAATCACGGCGAAAGGCAGCGAAGAAATCGCGGTCAGGGCCTTGCAGAAAGGTGCCGCGAGCTATGTCCCCAAGAGACGAATGGCCGCTGATCTTGTCGAGACAGTCAAGCTAGTACGCGCGGCGTCGTACGAGAATCAAGCTCAAAAGCGCTTGATGTTGCACCGCATGCAAACCACCGATTGCGAGTTTCTGCTCGAAAACGACCTGAAGCTCGTGCCATCCCTAATCGCCTACATGCAAGAGTTATCCGGAATAATGGGCATTTGCAATGAGGCAGATCGCCTCCGAATCGGGGTCGCTTTGGAAGAAGCCTTGATTAATGCCATCTACCACGGCAATCTAGAGTTGTCGTCGGAATTGCGGGAAAAGACCGCAAGGTCATACTACAACTTGGCAAAAGAGCGTTCCGAGTTGGATCCTTACAAGGATCGACGCGTCCGTTTTGTGGCCACATTTACTCGAAATGAAGCCGTCTTCACTGTGCACGATGAAGGAGTCGGCTTCGATCCTGGACAGATTCCCAATCCCACTGATCCTGCATTTCTCGATCGTCCTTGCGGTCGAGGCTTGCTGTTGATGCACACGTTCATGGACGAAGTGCGTTTCAACGAATCCGGGAACGCGGTGACTTTAGTCAAGCGGGCCGTTCGCGGGACTGGATCGTTGGATTCTGTGGAGTCAGTCGAAAGCTGATTGGGAGGAGAGACATGATTACCAAAGCCTTTCGGGTCGACCGATCCGACGAGGCCGTTGTCATCGAGTTGGCAACAGGCGTCGACAGCCTGAGCGACACCGCCGTGCTCGATGAATTCGCCGAATTCGTTGCGGATCTAAAGCATTCGCCGAAGACCAACGTGGTGTTCGACTTCCGCAACCTGCCCTATTTCGGGTCGATGGTCCTAGAAACGTTGCGCGGTGTTTGGAACGAGATCAAAGACTCCGGCGGCAAGATGGCTCTATGCAATCTGTCAGACGTCGGCAGCGAAGTCTTGCAAGTCGCCCGCTTCGACAACATTTGGTCGTTGCACAAGACAAGAGACGAAGCGCTACAAGCTGTCTCAGGAAGCTAGAGATTCCGCAGTCCACGCGTAATCAATTCTGCAATACATGCACGGCGCAAGCGGTGTGTCACGTTTTCCGTTGATCCACTTGCGCGCTGTGTGCCTGTATTGCCGTCTCACATCGCCGTCACCGGTATCTCGTGTAAGCTTTGCAAGCAAACAGGTCGACACAAATGCAACCATCCACGGTCCCACGATAATCAGAACGAGTTGAATCAGCTGGGCGCCAAGACGGTCATGCGAACCAAATACCAACCAGGTATACGGTAGCGCGACGGCAAAAGTGAAATAGCCTGAAATAATCACGGCCAACGTCAAGAACATCGCCCAGAGAATTTGATATCGTTGTGCCCAAAACGAAAAGAACACGACAATTCCGACGCCAACAAATAACAAACCGGATAGAGAAACAAATACCCAACTCGACCAAAAAACATCATTGACACCGGTACAAACGAGGCGATGACAACAGTGCCCGTCGGTGACAAGAGTGACTGCACGAGGAATTTACTCCACGGAAAAACGCGATCGTTGGAAGGTGTCATAGAAGTTTCTCTGCGGTGAGTCACTTTCGAATCAAATGCTCTGAATCGAACCGCAGAGACATTCAAGAATTAACAAAAGACTTTGCACGCGCAGCCGATCGGTATTAACAATTGCACTCAAGCAACGATCGCGTCGATCACATTGGCGCCTTCCACTCCCGTCAGCCGCATGTCCAAACCGGCGTATCGGTGAGTCAACTCTTCGTGGTCGAGACCTAACAGGTGCAACATCGTTGCGTGCAAGTCGTGCACCGAGGTGGGTTTGTCGACGGCGCGGAAGCCGAAGTCGTCGGTTGCTCCGTGAGCAACTCCGCCTTTGACGCCGCCGCCCGCCAGCCAGCAGGTGAAGCCGTAATGATTGTGGTCTCGGCCGTTGAGCGCGGGACGCTCGGCGACGGGAGTGCGACCGAACTCGCCGCCCCATAGAACTAGCGTCGATTCCAGTAGACCTCGCTGTTTCAAGTCACCCAGGAATGCCGCGATGGGTTGATCCCAACTAGCGGCCAAATTGCGATGCGTGCCTTCTAAGCCCGAGTGGTTATCCCACGGCTGCCCCGCGCCGCTCCAAACTTGAATGAAACGCACACCACGTTCCAGAAGCCGGCGCGTGATCAGTAGTTGACGGGCGTTCGTTCCCGATCCGTAGGCCGCCTGCGTTTGCTTGGATTCCTTCGAGATATCAAACGCGTCGCTGGCCTCGCTTTGCATGCGGAAGGCAAGTTCGAAGGATTCAATCCGAGCCTCCAATGCCGAGTCCGTGCCGCGGCTTTTGACATGCAGTTCGTTCAATAGACGCACCAAATCCAATTGCCGCCGCTGCTCCGCAAGCGTCAGATTGCCGTTCTTGATGTTAGCGATCAGTTTCTCGACCGCCGTGTTCTTCGTGTCGATGTAAGTCCCCTGATGGGCTCCTGGCAAGAACGCCGATCGCCAATTTCGCGTCGAGACGATCGGGTAACCTCCCGGACACATCGCAACGAATCCGGGCAAGTTGCGGTTCTCTGAGCCCAAACCGTAAGTGACCCAGGCCCCAAAGCTGGGCCGCGGCAAGCGAGCGTCTCCGCAGTTCATCAGCATCAACGAAGGCTCATGATTGGGAACCTCGGCGTGCATCGACCGGATAACAGCCATGTCGTCGATGTAGTTTGCCGTCTGACGAAACAAGTCGCTGACCTCAAGCCCCGAATCGCCATACTTTCGAAACGTAAACGGCGAGGCCATCAGCCCGCCGGTCAAACGCTCGGTCCTGAGATTCCCCGCCGGCATCGGTTGCCCTTGGTACTTCTTCAACAGCGGCTTGTGATCAAATGTATCAACCTGCGAGGGCCCGCCGTTCATAAACAGGTGAACGACGCGTTTCGCTTTAGGCTCGAAGTGAGTCGCCTTTGGTTCAAGCGGATTCGGCCTTGCTGCCGCCTCGACGTGTTCCTCATCGTGCAAGACACCCGCCAACCCCAGCATCCCAAACCCAGTACCACACCGCCGCAACATCTCCCGGCGCGACGTGATTGGATCGATTCGATTTTGCATGTTCGAGCCCCAAGTCGAGTGAATCATTATCCGGCAGAGTCAATGATTGTACTGACACGAATACCGAAGAGTAAGTGGCGTAAGCTTCCAGCTTGCGATAGCCAGATTGTTTTTTAACCCCCAGCTGCAGGTTGTGATGTTGCGCTTTTCTTAATGCCGAAAGCATTCCACATCAAAGCCACTGGCAAGGAGCACGCCAACAACCCGCGCCTGCGGCTGCGGGTTAAAGAAGAGTCCTTTCCCTTCGAGCGGCGAAACGCGCATTGACAATCAACCGTCTCGCGTGTTCACTAGCCTGAATTGCATGCCAGGCAGGAAGGAATGCTCACGATGATTGCCCGTGATACAAGCGAAACTTCGCGTTCGTGGAGTTTGACGCGCCTGGAAGTTTGCGTTGTTGGCGCGATCGTCGCTGTGATCTTGACCGTGATCGTGATGGCTATCGAAAGTTCCCGCGAAGCCGCGCGAAAGGTGCAGTGTCTGACGAACATTCGTCAATTGGCTATGGGAGCGAATCTCTATACGGACAATTACGGGTGTTGCCATCATCGGGGAATTTTGTTGGCCCTTTTCACTCCGTGCAAGTTGCCATATGTCGGAGAAGCTGAGCTCTATCAGCAATTTGACCTAAGCAAAGCGATGGACCAGCAATACAACGTCGCTATGGAAAGGCCACTGTTCTTGAGTTGTCCGACGGATACTCGTGCCGTTTCTTATCGATTCAGCACAAGCTATATGGGGAACGTTGGATGGATGAATGTCTCGGAGATCGACCCGCAGTCGAATCGACCTACGTACCGTCTGACTGGGACGATAGTTTTCATGGGGCGAGGAGCACCCGTTAAGCGAGATTCCGTTTCTGACGGCTTGGCCAACAGTGCTTTGTTTTCGGAAGTCTTACCGTCTGTGCCTCCCAGCAGATTGTTTCCAGACAAAATTGATTCCCGACGGGCCATGTGGGTGGAGACGCTTAATGACGGTGAAAAGATCCATCACGCACCGGAAGTGATGGCGAAACGCTGTTTGGCGGCAACCAAGTTCGTTGGTTGGACGAGTGGGGCGCCTGGACTCAAGGCGGCGATAAAAGCACGGTTTACAATCACATGTTGCGGCCAAACACGCGAAGCTGCACCTGGAATGTGACCAGTGGAAGCCTACACGGTGGTGGTGCCAACACCGCATTTTGTGATGGCTCAGCCCGCTTCGTTGCCGATCAGATTGATCCCAAAGTGTGGCGTGCTCTGGGGACAAGGGATGGCAACGAAGACATCGATCTCTCGTTTAACGAGGGGCCAATGAGAACCCCCGACATAAAGTCGGGGGCGGTGTATCTAATTCACGGGGCGGTGTTCTAATCCACGAACACGAACTCGTTCGTCATCAGTAGCGCGTGCACATAGTTGACCCAACCATCCAAAGTCCCGCCGCTAAAGTCTACTTCTGAGTTCCACTTGAGTGATTGGAAGCGTTTTGATTCCGTGGCCTCGTAACGTATAGTCGAGCGCCATTCGTGTTCGTCGTGGGTCAAGTTGCCCATGAATTCCGTCACGAAGTCGATGGTCTCGCCCGCGGAAACTTTTGTTTTGATGGGTTCGTGCTTGGTCTCCGAGTGGTGGGCGGTCCATTGTCCAAGTTGCCCGCTGCGGCTGTGGATCAAGCGACCGCGGACTCCGTTGCCCTCGGTCGGTACGTGTTTCAAGTGGCTGGAAATGATGATCGTGCCCGCAGCTGGAGCCACCCAGCGGCGGACCGAGCATCTCTGTAAGGTCGCTGACGGATGCCCGCCGACTCGATCGATGAACACCCAGCCAAGGTTCGGATCCGGCAAACTCGGTCCGACCTGCCAACGCTTGCCCGTCCAATACTTGAGTTCCGTGAAGCCGCTGATCTTTTGCGTCTTTTCATCCAAGGCAGCGTAACCGTACTTCCACGCGGCCTGAGTAACTGATGTCTCGGCAGGCTTTGGTCGCTTAAGAAAAGCTTGCCCAAGTTCAATCTCTTGGGCAGTGGGTTTGCGCGAAAATATCTGCTCATAAAGCCATGCGATCTGTTGTTCCGAATTCTGTGGTGAAGCCGATTGGGCGCGCTTCCTGATCCGCGAAGCAGCCCCGATAACGAAGTCATGATTTAAGAAGAACAAAGCCTGTGGCGCGATGGTCGTTTGTTCGCGGCCCGGACTGCTGGCTGCTGGATCAGGAAAGTCAAACGCTCGCATCAAACCTGGCAAGTCCATGCGGTTCACGAATCCATACATCGTCCGCCTTGAGTTAAACCCGGCCAGCACATTGGTTGGCGGCCCGCCAACGCTGCGGTTTAGGCTTCCGGTGACTGTGATCAGTGCGTCCCTCATCGATTCGAAGTCCAATCGGCGCCGGTTGAAATGCCATAGCAAGCGGTTCTCGGGATCACGATTGCGATGATGGTCCAAGTCTCGCGAGCCACCATCAACTAGCCGAGAGCTTTGCTGATACGCGGTGGTATTCATCATCGTGCGATGCAAGTTCTTCACAGACCAATCCCGCTGAAACCCGACAGCCAACCAATCCAACAAGTCCGGATGCGAAGGCGGCTCGCTGCGCAGACCAAAATCGCTCGGCGTCGAAACTAAGCCACGGCCGAAGTGATGTTGCCAGACGCGATTGACGAAGACTCGCGCCGTCAACGGGTTGTCTTTAGCCACGATTCGCATGGCCAATTCCAGACGTCCGCTGCCACTTTGGAAGGCCAAGTCGCTCGGCTTCGACAAGAACCGTGGATAACGGCGCGGCACCTGTTGTCCCTCGCGGTTGGGATTGCCACGGATAAAGATCGCGGGTTCGAACAGCTCGCCGTCTACCAAGACCATCGCGCGGGCTGGCGCACCAGGTTGGGTGCGGCTCCATGTTTCGACGTCTTTGACAAGCTTCTTATACACGCCTTGCGTCGGCCGATCCGGCAGCAGGTCGAGGAATCCCCACGAAAGTTGACGCGGAATCATTGGCGGTGATCCCATTCCATAGATCGCTTGCCGAATGGCTTCGGCCGCATCATCAGGCAAACGAGTGAATTTCTTGCCGCTTCTTGGCTTTGCGAGTTCTTGTTTCCACTGCTTGTCGACTTGGGCCAACACTTTACCGTAGCGGTCTGCCACTTCCTTCATCGTTGCCGGTGGTTTGTCCGCGAACGCCGCGCGAATCAATGGGTTGATGTCGACTTTCGAGTCCTTGCCAAGCAATCGCTGATAAAGCGACTTGGCTTGTTCCGTGAAGTCCTCGTTTTCCAAATCCGAGAAGGCCTCCCATAAGCTCCAGACGGGATCCTTCGCGCGGCGGGCTCGCTTCAGGAATACTTCCCAACGATGGATCATCGCCGGGTTGAGCGCTCCCTTGTCCGTGAGCAACATAAAGTTTTCGGTGATCGGATGGTTGCGCTTCGCATGCACGGCCATCAAATATTCGGCGGCCCGCGATCGCGATTCGTTGGTGATCATCGTCCTCTGTTCGTCCAGGAATTTGCCGAGCTTATCGATGCGTTCCTTTAGTCCGGCGGCGAACTTTTGGTACTCGGGCGTTGTTGGCGACGGTGCAAATTCTGGCGGCACGAATGGTTCGATCGAGCTGCGAAAGACGCCGTACAATCCGTAGTAGTCGCTTTGCAAAACCGGATCGTACTTATGATCGTGGCAGCGAGCACAACTGACCGTTAGCCCCATCAGCCCGCGCGTCACCACATCAATCCGGTCATCAACGACGTCGTGCGTGTTGTTCATGAACCGCGCACCGAGCGTCAAAAAGCCCATCGCCGCCAAGGCCCGTTTGTCCTTGTCCAATGGAAGTTGGTCGGCGGCGATTTGTTCGAGCACGAATTGATCGAAGGGCACATCTTCATTAAACGCGCGGACAACGTAGTCTCGATAAGTCCACGCCCAGTGGAAGTTTTTGTCCTCGAAAAAGACATAGCCCTTGTTGTCAGCATAGCGAGCGACATCGAGCCACAGCCGTCCCCATCGCTCGCCGTAGTGTGGAGACTCGAGCAAGCGATCGACCAGCTTGGCAAACGCGTCGGGCGAGTCATCGTCGACAAACTCTTTGACCTCAGCGGGTGTCGGCGGCAGCCCGATTAAATCAAAGTAAGCCCGACGTGCCAGGGTCACTCGATCAGCGGGCGCTGCCATCGACAACTTGGCCTCATTCAATCGATGTTGAATGAAACGATCGACGTCGGACTTCAGTGACCCGCTGCCTTCGAACTTCGGCACGCTTGGGACGCGGATTGGTTGAAAGGCCCAGTGCTCTTTGGCGGCAGCGTTATCACTTTCGAGCGGTTTGGTATCCGGCTTGTCGCGAGGATCGGGTGCACCAATCTTGATCCATTGAATGAAGTCCTCGATCACTCGCTTCGGCAGCTTCTTGCCAGGCGGCATCTCCAACGACTCGTGCCGCAGCGCCTCGATCAGCAAGCTGCCATCGACGTCTTTCGGAACAACAGCCGCGCCGGTTTCGCCACCTTTGCGCATGGCCGCTCGCGAGTCCAACCGCAATCCGCCTTTAAGCGACTTAGCGCGGGACGAGTGACACGAATAGCACTCATTCACCAAAATGGGACGAATGCGTTTCTCGAAGAACTCGACCCCTGCGCGTTCTTGAGCAGTGCTGACACCATTCAGGGTCGCAATCATGAGTATGGTCAACAAAGGCAGCCGGCGCATCGGAGTCTCTCTTTGCTGTAGGTGCGAAGCAGACAGCAATGATGATATCGAGGCATCGATCGTTGCCCAAGGTCTGGCTTGGTTTGAGAGAATTTGGCCGATCATCACCATGGGGAAAGGGGGCGCCACCCCAACCAAAATCCCTTTCCAGCGTCCAACATCCATTCAAAACACGCTACACTCGCGGAGCAAACGCAAGCGTGAATAATCCTGGTTTAACGCCGAGTCGAAGGCACCATCGACCAAGACGCAGAGCATACTATTAGGTACTAGGCACTTAGAGTTTTTTGGTCGCCGGCGCCTTCGGCTGGGCGTTAAACGAGATAATCAGCATTGAGCAACCCGCCATGACGCAAATCAACGAAACCGCTGCTTGGAAGGCTCTGGAAGACCACTACGCAGAGATCGCTGCAGTACACATGCGAGAGCTTTTTGCTGACGATCCCGATCGTTTCGAGAAGTTTTCGCTGCGACATGGCGACATGCTTGTGGACTTGTCCAAACATCGCGCGACTGGTGAAACGCTTGATCGTTTAATCGCTCTGGCGAAAGAAGCTGGCATAAGTGGGTGGCGCGACAAGTTGTTCAATGGCGAGAAGGTCAATTGCACCGAAGGCCGCGCCGTCCTGCATGTAGCGTTGCGCAATCGATCGAACCGAGAGATACAAGTCGACGGCAAAGACGTCATGCCTCAGGTGAATGAAGTGCTGGGGAAGATGCGCACGTTCACCGAGTCAGTCCGCAGCGGCCAGTGGACCGGCTACACTGGCGAGGCGATTCGTGATGTCGTCAACATCGGCATCGGCGGGTCCGATTTAGGTCCCGTGATGGTCACCGAAGCACTGAAGCCATTCAGCAAACGCGACCTACGCTGCCACTTTGTGTCGAACGTTGATAGCACGCACATCTCGGAAGTGCTTCGAGAATTGAATCCGCAGACAACGTTGTTCTTGGTGGCTTCGAAGACGTTTACAACTCAGGAGACCATGACGAACGCGCACACCGCGCGCGATTGGTTGCTACAAGAAGCCGAAGAAGACGCCGTTGCCAAGCACGTTGTCGCACTCTCGACGAACGCAACGGAAGTCAAGAAGTTCGGCATCGACACGGACAACATGTTCGAGTTTTGGGACTGGGTCGGCGGTCGTTATTCGCTTTGGTCGGCGATTGGACTTTCGATCGCTTTGGCCATCGGCATGGATGGCTTCGAGGAACTTCTCATCGGTGCGCACGAAATGGACGAGCATTTCCGCACCGCGCCGCTTCGCGAAAATATTCCGGTGATGCTGGCGCTGCTAGGAATTTGGTACAACAATTTCTTCGGCGCCGAGACACACGCCGTCTTGCCGTATGACCAGTACCTGCATCGATTGCCTGCGTACTTGCAGCAAGGAGACATGGAGAGCAACGGCAAATACGTTTCTCGAAACAACACATCCGTCGACTACACAACCGGGTCGATTGTTTGGGGTGAGCCTGGCACGAATGGCCAGCATGCCTTTTATCAGCTCATCCATCAGGGCAAGAAACTGGTACCGGTGGATTTCTTGGCAGCCGTCGAATCACAAAACCCCGTCGGCGATCATCACGACAAATTGCTGGCCAACTTCTTCGCTCAGACAGAAGCATTGATGAAAGGCCGCAATGACGAAGAGACTCGGGAAGCACTGACCGAGCAAGGGAAGAGCGGCGATGAGTTGGAAGAGCTGCTGCCTCACTGCATCTTCGAAGGCAATCGGCCGACGACCTCAATCCTCTATCAGAAGCTCGACCCCAAAACATTGGGTGCGTTGATCGCGATGTACGAGCACAAAATCTTCGTGCAAGGAATCATCTGGAACGTCAACTCGTACGATCAATTCGGCGTCGAATTGGGCAAGAAGCTCGCTGGCAAGATTCTCCCTGAGTTGTCCGACAACAGCGAAGTCACCAGCCACGATTCGTCAACCAATGGGCTGATCAATGAATACCTGAAGCGACGCTGATTACGACTCGCATTTTTCTGCGGCGAAGTAACTCTTCAAGCTCTTCAGTGCCTCGCGAGCGTTGAGCTGAAATTTTTCCGCTCCCACTCTTCCTACGGGCCGAATTTCCACGTCGACTTGAACAAGGGGGCGACCACGTTTGGATTGCGAGCTGTCGCCGAATGTGATCTTAACGTCAACGGGCCGTCGCTTCGAAGTGAACCGCGACAGCAACCGGCGTTTCCCAATTCGGAATCGTGCGCAATTGTCGTTGACATCCAAGAGCTTCGCCTTTTGGCCCTGGACGAAGCCGCCAAGCTTGTACACGATCATGTCTGCGGCAATGCAGGCCAAGAACGATTCTGTGACGCAGCGGTTATCCGTCGGTTCCGATTTTTTCTCGGGAACGACGTCCGTATTGAACTGTTCGTTTGTCAACGATGTCGTTTGGTTCCGACCATTTTCTTTCGAGAGATACAAGGCTTTGTCAGCTCGACGAAGAATGCTCTCCACGGAATCGCCAGGCTCGACAACGGTGACTCCAAAGGAAGACGTAACCTTCAGATCGTCAACTTCCGACAGCTTGGCATTCGCCACCGCAAGCCTTAATCGTTCGGCTCGAGAGAGCGCTTGCGACATCGGAGTGTCGGGGCAAATCACGACGAACTCTTCGCCGCCGTAGCGGGCTACTAACTCGCCGGAATACATCTCGTGTTGCAACAGCTTGGCCATGCCGATCAGGACTTGATCGCCAACGGCGTGCCCGTGCGTGTCGTTGACACTCTTGAAGTGATCAACATCGAGAAAGATGACACTAAATGGATCGGCTTTTGGATGCTTTGAGTACTCGGCCAAGGCGACGGCAAGCTGCGTTTCCAACTCGCCACGATTGGCAACGTTTGTCAGTGCGTCTCGACTGGCGGCCAATTTCAGTTCGCGATACTCGCCGCTGCGTCGTCCACCGCGTTCGATGTCACGAAAGATTTCGGCGACACCCTTCAGTTCTCCTTGATGATCGACGATCGGTACGGTTTGAAGTTCGACGAATAACCAACCGCCATCTTTCTGTTGGACTTTCATCTGGGATGTTTGCGGCCGTCCCGTTCGCACGACGCTGGCCAGCGGCAATTGGTCGATCGGCTTCTCTTCGTCATATTTGTCGCGGTAAGCCAACGCTCCGTCGGCCCAGCGTTGTTGAAGGAGTTCTTGTGCGTCGTAACCGAAGAGCTCTTGAGCTCCACCATTCCAAACAACGAAGCGGCCATCAGAGTTAATCAGGTAGAACCCGTCGTACAAACGCTCAAGCAAGTACAAGTAAGAGAAGATGTGGCAAAGCGAGCTGGCTTCTAACTCTTCGGACAGACGCGTTGAGTTTCTCGGTGCGATGTTCATTTCGGTGTCGGGCTGAAATGGCACTCCGCTTTGTTCCATCCATCGAGCCATCGCCGAAACGATGTTACCGTCGAATTGACTGCCCGCGCTATCCATCAAGATCGACATGATTTCAACGTGTGGCTTGGCTTCACGATAGACTTGATCTGTGGCGAGCGAATCATATGCGTCGGCGATGGCAAGAATGCGGGCGCCTTGGTTTAGAGTGTTTCCAAGCCGGCGACTGAGTTGTCGGTTGGCTGAGAAGTGGGTATTGGATTGCGCGATCATCTCCAACACACCTTGGTCGACGCGGCAAGCTTGCAGCACATCAATACCGATGCCGCAATGCAATGCCATCAATTCGGTCTCGTCCGGGCTGAGCGATCCAGGCTTGTAGAGAATACTGTCCGGAACTCCAAGTTTTCCGATGTCGTGAAGTAGCGCAGCAACTTCCAAGACCTTTAACTGTCTTCCATCCCACCCCAAGTGCTGCGCCATTCCCACTGACAACATGGCAACGCGGCGAGCATGGCGAACGGTCGAGACATCGCGAAAGTGTAGCGCCGAGAATAGACTGCGGAAGACACCCTTCGACACGACATTGTCGAGTGTTTCGGATTCCAGCGCAGCGTCTTGTGTTTCGACCGCTTGCTCGGAGAGCATCAGCAATCCCAAGAGGACTCGCGAAGAATCCATTGGATGGCAAGTTTTGACCGCAATGTCTGGAAGAGGGAGTTCGTCAGTTAACATATTTCTGCCTGTGGCAAGAACGCTTCAAATGATGAACGCGCGGAGCGTGCGCGTACAACTTTCGCCTCCACGAAACTTAGCTTGCGGAATCGTGCCTCAATTGCAGGCACGGCTCAAAGCCTGAGCGTTGCAGTCGATCAATGTTCCCGGAGCGCGGGGTGTAGCGATTGTGCTGATTGAATGAAGCTTTGCGGGACGTTGAATCTCAGATTCGCATCACTGAATTTCAGCCGCCATGAACTTGTTGGGCTTCCAAATCAGCCTCGGCCATCATATGTGCCAGCTGCGTAAAGCTGACCTTGGGCTCCCAACCCAAAACCTTGTGTGCCTTAGAAGCGTCCGCACACAGCAAGCTGACTTCGGCGGGCCGCTGCAGGGCTGCATCAAATTCGACGAAGTCGTGATAATCAAGGTCGTGGTAAGCGAAGACTTCTTCAAGAAACTCGCGAACCGAATGCGTCTCGCCTGTTCCGATGACTAAGTCCAACGGCTCATCATGTTGCAGCATCAGCCACATTGCTTCGACATAGTCTCCGGCAAATCCCCAGTCGCGCCGAGCTTCGAGATTCCCCAGCTTCAATGACTTCTGTAGTCCCAACTTAATCCGCGCGGCAGCAATCGTGATTTTTCGCGTGACGAAGGCTTCACCACGACGAGGTGATTCGTGATTGAACAGAATGCCATTCGTGGCAAACATGTCGTACGACTCGCGGTAGTTCACCGTTTGCCAGAACGCGAAGACCTTTGCGCAAGAGTAAGGACTTCGGGGATGAAACGGAGTCGTCTCGCGTTGCGGTGACTCGCTGACTTCACCAAACATCTCGCTCGACGCAGCTTGGTAAAAGCGAACGTTTCGGTTGTGGCGTCGCTGGTGTTTGCGAATGGCTTCGAGGACTCGCAGCGTGCCGACTCCTGTCACATCAGCTGTGTAGACAGGCAAGTCGAACGAGAGTCGCACGTGACTTTGTGCCGCCAAGTTGTACACTTCGTCCGGCTGAACTTCATCCAGGATCGTGTCCAAGTTTCCTCCGTCGCCAAGATCGCAATAGTGCAAATGCGGCGGCGTCTCACCAATACCAGGAGCCTTACAGGCAACCGTGCCGTGAACCCGATAGCCTTTTTCATGCAGTAGCTCAGTAAGATACGAGCCATCTTGGCCTGAGATGCCAGTGATCAACGCCGTCCGAGACACAACTTCTCCTGTCTACAAGAATCAATCGAAGGAGTATGATGCTACCGCTTGCTCGTCGTCAAGTGACGGGCACACAACGTCGCACGTTTCGATCGATGGAATTCAATCATCAGCTTGTAATCGCCCGTTTGAGGATCCAGAATGGCGTTGATCGGTCTGATGAATCTCTTTTCCAACCTCCGGGAGAGTCAAAATGCTTCAGCGAATTCTATTAGCCGCTTTTTGTTTTTCGTTAGCTCTATTCACGTACGTTGCCGTGCCAGCCGACGAAGAGCAGGAATCCAGATCCAACCAAGAAACCAACGAAGCTGAGAGCGCACCGGACGAAGAGACTCGCGACGTAGAGTCCGAAGAAGTCTCGGAGCGGAAAGCCCGCCGAGCGCGCAAACGCGAAGTCGAGGCAGATCGTGAACGTGACGAGGACGATGCCAACGAGGATCGTGAACGCGCTGAGGGGCGAGAGTTCGAACGTAAACGAGAAGCGGACGAAGACCGTGAACGTGAAGATGCGGACGATCATGAGCGTGCCGAGGAACGAGAACTTAAACGCAAACGAGAAGAGGATGAGCGTGAACGCGAAGAGGATGAAGAGCGTGAACGCGGCGAAGAACGCGAAAGAGACCGCGAGCGCGATGAAGAACATGGAGAAATCTCACCACAGGCAGCTCGACAATTCTTGCACTTCACAAAGGAAATCGAAGACCTGCAAGCGGCCTTGAAGGAGGCCAAGTCTGATGGCCAGCGGAAAGAAATCATCGCCGCGATCGAAGTTATGCACGCGGCGACGATGAAGCGCAATCGAGCGATTCACGAGCGGATTGCCAATTTTCATCGAGGATTGGAAAGAGCGAAGACTGATGCACGACGGCGTGAGATTCACGAACACATTCGTGAGTTTCACGAAGGTCTAATCGCCATCAGCCGTGGCGAACACGATCGAGAACACGGCGAGCGTGATCACGACGAACGCGAGCATCACGAACGTGAACGACATGAGCACGAACACGATGAACGCGATCATCGACACGCGCGAATCCACCACTTGCGAGCGGCGGCAGAGAATCTCAAGGCTGCCGGTGAAGAAGAGCTTGCCCGCGATTTATGGAAAGAGGCCGAGCATGAGGAAGCTCGATTGAAGGAAGAACATGAAGGAGAAGGCAATGAAATCGAGCGCCTTCACCGCCGAGTTCGTGCACTCGAGGCGCAAGTCGAAGAACTAACTCACGCATTCCGAGAACTCAGCCGCAGTATCAAGGATCGCGACGAGTAATTACTCTCGAGTTTTGATAAGCGTTGCAGCCCAGACATTTTCGAATGTCTGGGCTTTTCTACTTGATCTACGCTCCTGCTAACTTCTCCCAGATCGGCCGGTTTTCTCGCATGGCTCCGACGATGTCTTTGGGAACTCTGCCCTCTTCAATCAGTGTCCAACCTTCGAAATCAGCCGCCTTGAGCAAACCGAAGAATTGCTTCCACGGATACCGATCGTCCCGCAAGTCGTGAATGTGGTTGATGCCGACGCGGTCTTGAACGGACTGGAAGTTTTTCTCAAGTCCGTCACCTTTCAAATCGGTCGGATTGCAATTCCAGCACAGCACCGTGTTCTTGTTGTCGGCAACTTCCATGATCTTCTGGATGCGAGGAATCTCGGCTGTGCCGCGACCGTGTACCTCGAGTCGAATTTGCACGCCGAAGTTGTTGCCGAATTTGGCCACTTCGTTCAGTGATTTGCCAATTTGTTCCAGCGTCTTTTCTTCAGGAACATCTTTGGGCAACCCATTCGGCCGAACTTTCACACCCGTGCCGCCGACGTCGTGGCACAGCTTGATGAATGCTTTGGTTTCCTCGATGTTCTTTTTGACAACTGCTGGGTCGGCGGAATGGTACTCGCACGCACTTCCCAATCCGACCAGCTCGACGTCGGAATCGGCGAAGATCGCGGCGACTTTCGCGCGGCGTTTCTTGTCGATGTTGATCTCGACGCCATGTTTGTGAGTGCTTCGCAGTTCAACACCTTCAAAGCCTGTGACACTGCAGTTCTTGATGATCGTTGGGATGTCCCAGCCTTTGCCCCAGTTGTAAGTCACCAGACCCAACCGCATCTTTGAGCCAGCTTTTGCAGGCTTTTCATTGGCCAAGGCGGCCAGTGATGGAGTTAACACGGTTGCGGCAGCGGCCGTTTGTAGGAATTCACGTCGAGTGGTGTTCATCAGGAATCCTTTGGTGATTATTCAGGTTTGGCAACGAATCGATATCCGGTACCTCTGACCGAAAGAATATGTTTCGGCTCGGCCGGGTTTGGTTCAATTTGCTTTCGTAGCCGCAACACAAAATTGTCGATCGAACGAGTGGTCACATCCGCGGACTCTTCCCACACGTCCGTCAGAATCTGCGAGCGTGATAGCACGCGGCCCTCGTTTTGAATGAAATACTTCAACAGTTGAACTTCCATGGTCGTCAGACTGTTGCGACTACCGTCAACGTTAATCTCAAACGTGGTAAAGTCAACGACCACGCGACCATCATCGAAGTCGAATTTTTCGATCGCCACGGTTGTCGAGTCCGAATCGGCGGCTAAGGTCGAGCGTAACGATGATCGCTCCAACAGATTACGAACGCGACTCAGCAACTCGGGTAAGTCGAACGGTTTGGTCATGTATTGATCGGTGCCGCAATCAAAGGCTTGCGCTTTGTCCTCGCTCAGCGTTCGTGCACTCAAGGCAAGAATCGGCACGTGCAAGTCACGGTCGCGGATCATTCGACAGATCTCGTAACCGCTCATTCCTGGCAACATGAGATCGAGCACAACCAAATCGATGGGCGGCTCGGCGGAACGAAATTGTTCGATGGCTGACGGACCATCGCCGGCGGTTGCCACTTTGTAGCCTTCTTGCTCGAAGTTGAATCGCAATCCATTGCGCAATGCGTCTTCGTCTTCGACGACTAAGATTCGCATGGGATCGCCTTTCCGGGGAGTTCCACTTCAAAGATGCTGCCCGACGCGTCCACTCTTTCGTGAACGCTGACTTTGCCTTTCAACAATCTGACTAGTGTACGCACGATGTAGAGACCGATGCCAGTCCCTTTTTGTTTTCGTTCCAACTCGCTACCGCCGCGGTAAAACATGTGGAAGATTTTCTTTCGCATGTCCACGGGGACGCCCTCGCCATTATCGGTGATACGAGTGATCACGCGACTGCGATCCTTGACGTGCACTTGCACTTCGACACTTGGATTTTCGGCCCCGTACTTGAGTGCGTTCTCCATCAAATTGACGAAGATCATTTCGAGCAACAGTCGCTTGGCCGGTATGACCGCAGATTCGATGTCGAATTGAAACACGTCAATCGCGACACCCTTGTGATGAGCACACGCGGTCTTGGCACAATCCAGCAATAACGGCTCGAGCTCAATGTCTTCCGAGTCTGCTTGTTCGCCGATGGCGTCTAAGCGGGCCACTTCCAATAGCTGGTTGATCAGATGATCGAGCCTTTGCAGCTCGGAATTCATCACCGAGTAGAACTCGTCACGCTGCTCATTGTCGACGGCCCGCATTTGCAACGTTTCCAGATACAATTTCAGTGACGCGATCGGAGTCTTCAACTCGTGAGTGACGCTGTCGATGAAATTGGCCTGACGATGGTGCAGCCGGACTTCTTTGATTGAGAAAACCAGGTAAAGGATCAACCCGACCAACATCAAAGCGAAGGCGACCGTGCCGATTGTTAGCGGGCTCCATGCGTTCAATTGCGCCAACAAAACGATCCAACACACCATCAAGGTGATGTTGATAACCATCAAGCTGACACTCAGCGTGATGGGCACTCGCAGCGATCGTCGTTTGCGGTATTGGGCCATGGGTGATCTGTTGTGATATACAGAATCTTGATCGTTTAACCCGTAGCCGCAGGCGAGGAGAGTTACAAGAATCCTGGCCTGCGGCTACGGGTTAAACGAAAGATCACATCTTCGAAGCGTGAGACTGGTGACGTTCGCAGCATTGTTGTGTCGGAACAATTGCAGTTTACGGTCGAATTGACGTCCGCATCAAGAATCGGACTCGGAAGTGGCTGTGTTGTCCGCGATTCGCTCGATCGGCCGTCTTAGCAGATTGTCGATGCCCAGCCGAAAGATCACCCAGAGCGCGATGAAACACTCTTTGTTATTGATCTTCGAAGTGCCGAAGCGGCGATCCTCGAAAATGATTGGTGTCTCTTCGAATTGACAACCGATGCGACGGCAGAGATAGAGGATCTCTTCTTGAAAGGCGTAGCCCTTGGCGCGGATCTTCGAGAAGTCGAGGCGTTTGAGTTTCTCGACGTTAAAGCAGCGAAACGCTCCGCTGTTGTCGCGTGTTTTTAAACGGAGCAGTGTGCGCGCGTAGAAGTTGATACCTTGACTCATGAAGTGGCGTCGAAAATTCCAACCCTCGACACCGCCACCGGGAACATAGCGCGAGCCGATTGCTACTTCCACCCGCGACATGCAATCGCGCAATGCGGGCAGATAACGCGGGTGATGACTGAAGTCGGCATCCATGTTGAGTAGCTGATCGTAGCCGTTGTCGATCGCGTATTGAAATCCCGCGGTCGTGGCGGTTCCCAGGCCGAGCTTTCCTTCGCGGTGCAGGACATGGATTCGTTTGTCTTCCTCGGACATGCGGTCGGCGATCTCGCCGGTCCCGTCGGGCGAGTTGTCATCGATGACCAAGACATCGGCGTCCGGCGCAAACTCGTGAATCTCGGGGATGAGTTTGGGGACGTTTTCGCACTCGTTATAAGTGCAAATCGTGATCAACAGTCGAGGTTCTGTCATGAGGACATCGCTGGCTGAGGTTTTTTCGGCGGCTGGAAGCCACCGCCACGATAGCTTTAGGGAGTGAAATCACTGTTCTCGTCGACTGACACGCAGAACTTGGCAATCAATTTTGCCGCGTTCTCTAAGTCATCCAACGAGATTACCTCAACCGGACTGTGCATGTATCGATTGGGGATCGTCACCAACCCGGTGGCGACTCCACCGCGATTGACTTGCATTGCGTTTCCATCGTTCGAGGCGGGGCGTTGCAGCCCGTTGCGTTGAATTGGGATCTCGTGTTCTTCGCTAATGCTCGATAGCCGCTCGAAGACAACTGGGTTGACGTTCGGACCACGAAAGACTGCGGGCCCGTTGCCGATATTGATAATGCCGTGTTCTTTCACGTCGATTGTGGGACAGTCGGTCGCGTGAGTCACATCGACGGCGATGCCGATTTGCGGGTCAAGGCTGAAGGCGCTTGTCTTCACGCCGCGCAAGCCCACTTCTTCTTGAACGGTTGAGACCGCAAACACCGCGGCCTTTGGATTCTCGGCGGCTGCTTGCTTTAAGGCGTTCATGACAACCCACACGCCGACACGATTGTCCATACCGGGTGCACAAGCCAAGCCGTTCAATAATCGCCGCACTCCCAACTTCAAGGTGGCTGGATCGCCGGGCTGAACCAGTTCGCGAGCCTCGTTGCCGTCTTTGGCGCCGATGTCGATCCAGAGGTCTTTGACTTCCGGCACCTTCTTGCGTTCTTCAGGAGTCAATAAGTGGATTGCCTTGCGAGCAATCACGCCGTTGATGGGTCCGTTCTTCGTCCAGACGACCATGTCTTGGCCGATCAACATTTGAACGTCCCAGCCGCCAATTTGGCCGACCCAGAGATATCCGTTGTCATCGATGTGTTTGACCATCAGCGCGATCTGGTCGCAGTGGCCAGCCAGCATGATGCGAGGCGTCGCCTCGGTGTTGACGCCGGCAACAACATTGCCGTGCCAGTCAGTTTCGACAACATCCGCAAACTCGCCCGCGAACTTGCGAACGACGTCTTGTATTTCTCGTTCGAATCCCGAGGGGCTCGGTGTTGTCAACAGCTCTTCGAGGAACGCAAAAGAAGCATCATCCATGGAAACACTCCATTACTTTTTCAACTCACCAGCCTTGATAGAAAACGATGTCTGGCGATCGGCTGGCAAATCATTCGGCGGCTTAAACGATTTCTCGTAACGAATCACTTTCGAGAATCGTACGTCACCAAGGGTGCCCGAGTAAACTCGACCTTGGTTCCAACGATCTGACAGCATTTGAGCAACCTCGAAAGTTTGCGGCCAGCGTTCCAGCACTAACGTTTCCGCCACCAGTTTTCCGTCGATCCAAAGTTTGGCTTGCTTGTTGATCGTTTTGGTGTTGATCGTTAATGCCACGTGAGTCCATTTGTCGGGGATTGATGCTTTTGGTGCAGTTAATCTTGTGCCAAAAACAGAAGCGCGAATCTTGCCCGCAAAGAATGTGATCGAGAGTCCGGCAGAGTCTCTTCCACCTCGATTTGAAAGTGTTATGACAAATGAGCGAGGCCGGTCAATCGCGGCGACATCTGGTTTGATCCAACATTCGATCGTTGCCAGATCACTCTTGGGCGCCTTAGCGATGGCGGGCCACTCTGTCAGCAAAGCGATTGAGGCTCCACTTTTGACCTGCTTGCCGCTGGGTGCGTCTTCGGCCGAGACTTGTATCGCCGAGAAAACTGCAATCAACGCGAAACTATAATGCAGTGAGCGATTCATGCTTCGAACTACGAGAAAGGATGCGAATGTAAGAAGCTTGCGATGAGTTACAAAGCTACCGTGCAGTCTTGGTCAAAGTCATCTTCCGCGTCGCATTCGCTAAGCCACGCTGGAGTTAACGGTGCCGCCCATTCGGCTAGTGCCAATAGGTCAAGCTTGCGTTGTTTCGGGTCGTGTCGAAAGATGTTTTCGAACGGAGCGGCCGTTTCCGGGCTCAAATCGGGGACCAATTCGCCAAGTCCAGGCAACTCGTCTTTCTCGTGCCGACGACGCATGCCTTCGCGAGTGCTTTCGGCGTACAGCGGTTTGCCGGTTAACAGCTTGTACGCAGTGCAGCCCAGTGCGAAGTAATCAATCTCACGCGTTGGCTGTGCTCCATCGAGTTGCTCGGGCGGCATGTATCGAATCGTTCCAACGACGGCTTCAGTGCGCTTGGAACGGTCCGCATCTTCGACGGGCTTGGCCAAGCCGAAGTCCATCAGCCTTATCGAACCGTCTCGATTCAACATCACGTTCGCCGGTTTGATGTCGCGATGAATCACGCCGCGTTCATGTGCGTACGCCAAAGCAGACGCCGTTTGACCAATGATTTTGCGGAATTCGTCTTCGGAAATCGGGCCGTGCTTTTTCAGGATCTCTTCCAGTGAGAATCCATCGCAAAATTGCATCACGATAAAGTATGTGTGAAACGCCTCGAAGCGGCTTTGCATGCCAACGATGTTGGGATGATTGAAAGCCTCGATGATATCCGCTTCCGTTTGGAACAACTTGAGCGCTTTCTCATCGTAGACCAACCGATGATTCATCATTTTAAGAGCCACGCGGTCATCGTTGTCGATCGCATTGGCCTCGTAGACGATGGCCATACCACCACGGCCCAAACGCCGTTTGATCCGATAGCCGCCAAGAATCTTTCCTGCCAAGACATCACGGCCCAGCCCACCAAGTCGTTGCGCGACCAGTTGCGTCAAGACAACACTCAGCGAGGGAAACTCACGCGCGAGCCGGTGAAAGGTCTCGGCCGCCAACACTTTGACCTCGACAGGACTGACAGCGACGACGTTCGCGCTTCGCGGTTCATCGGCCAGCAAGGCCATCTCGCCAATCACCTCGCCGCGGCCAGCGCGAGCGATGAAGTGATGAACTCCGTGTTCGTCCTCGGCGCTGATTTCGACGACGCCGGACGAAATCATCATCAGTGAATTGCCAGGACCGGCCTGCTCCATCAAATGATCGCCGGGTTGGAAATGCACGGCCTTGAGCTGTTCGTCGATGCGCTCACAAATGAACTTGGGCAACGAACGAAACAGCGGACACTCACCGATGGAAATCAACGAGACCTCGCCGCCATTCGTGGACGAGCGTAAGAACTCAAGCACGAGTTCTTGCTGAGGCCAAGTTTGCGAATACTCGCCCGGATCGGCACAAACGGTCGCTTCCAGGTCATCGTCGCCTCTTGGTTTGATGACTGTCTCGTCCAATGAGCTAGCAGACGGGGAGCCGAAGTGGCGAGCGACTTCATCGGATGGAGCGGGTCGTGACTGATTGACGAGACTCGCGACTTCCTCGACATCGGGAAAACGCGACAGATAAGAATCAATAGATGAATTTTCACTAAATCTTTGATGCTGAATAGCCAGTTGCAAGTCATAAACGATGACTTGAGAGCGTAGATCGCGTTCCTCGTTCAGTGAGGAAATACGAGTCAAGTATTCTTCGACTCGGATGGGCTTACCGCGCATGTGGCGACTGCGAACGTCGCACATCACAATCGCTGCCAGCTGTTGCGGAGTGGCCTGTGGTTGGCGTTGAGCAAAGTCGAAAACATCGGGAGTCGACGTACCCTCTTCGCAGAGTGATACGAACTCGTGGACGATCGAGCTAGGTTGAATCGATGATTCCGCCGACATCGACAGGCCTGATGTGAATCTTAAATTGGCACGAGCGGCGCGACTTGTTGCTAATGAGACTTAGAATTGCCAAGTGCACGATGGGTGAAGCTTCTGCATCGATTATCAGCCAGGGAAAGCTTCAGTGCAACCTCATTAACTTGAATCGTGCGCGTTTTCAATTATCGCTGGAGCTCAAGCGGCCGGGGCAAGCGTTTCCAGATCATCGTCATCCTCGTCGATGACATCTTCGGTTGGGCTGACCGGATCGTGTTCCTGGATGGCGATAGACTCTGGTTCTTCGGATTCTTCTGGGAACAATTCTTGTTGCTCAGGCGTTCTTGCCTTCAGGCGATCGGACATCGGCAAATCGTCGAGTGAATTTAGTCCGTGCAGTTCTAAGAATTGCTTTGTCGTCACGTACAAATACGGCCGGCCCAGCGAATCGTCCTCTCCGCCAATCCGGACAACGTTTCGCTCCATCAAATGTTTGAGCATCTCGGAGCACTGCACGCCTCGAATCGCTTCGATATCAGCTCTTGTGATGGGTTGTCGATACGCGACGATCGCCAGTGTTTCCATGGCGGGCGGCGACAACTTCAGAGTCGACTGTCGATGATGCAGTTTGTCAAGCCAGTGCGCAAATTGTGGCCTGGTCAAGAGTTGTACTCCCGTCGCAACTTCTTCAATCCGAAAAGCGCTGCCGGATGCGTCATACGATTGATTCAATTCAGCGACCAATTGGCGAGCTTCCGCGACATCGGCGAGTGTTGCCAATTGGACAAGTTTTCGGATCGGAATGGCGCTGTCCGAGACCAACAGCGTCGCCTCGATTCGCGCCAGCTTCGGTGATCTCACAAACCGCGATGCCTTGCCGATGGGAACGCTGAGTTGCTCGGACGAATTTCTGACAAAGAACGCCCACGAGTGCGCAGCGGCAACTTGCGTCTTTTGTTGCGTGCGCGCAATCAATTCACCGCGGTGGTGAAGTTCGAATTGTGGGTGATTGGTGAGCATTTCTGATGTCAAAAGCGTCCCGCTGCTTGTCACACGTGTTACTCAGTCTCTTGTTGTTTGACCCAAGATTCGATTTGGGCAAGAACATTTTTGGCAGCCGTGAATGGATCATCGGCGGTGGCCTCGAAGCGTCGCATCAATCTTGCATCTGTTCGCGATGGCAATAGGCACTCGAAGCGAAACGTACCGGGTTCGCTGGTTGTGTTGATTTGGTACTTCTCGATCCCATGGCCTCGAAGTTGCTGATCGATGGTTTGCCAAGTTGCGGTCGAGTCTGTTCTCGTTTCGACGCCCTCGTCGACAGACGATAATTCCGTACTGAAGGGGTCAGTCCACGTCACAGTGGGATGATGAGAAATCTTGTCGTCGTCAAAGGTTGGAACTGTTGTTACATGCGCATTGGGTCCCACGCGAAAGCCGTCATTGGGACTGAAGCGAGCCGGCTCAAAGTGGCCATCGGACTGGCCGAATGGGGGACTGGTGCGCTCCGAGGGCTCGGGAGCTGTGTTGGTCATTGGCACGAATTGGGGAATCCCAAATACGGCGAATGTTGGGATCGTCACCAAGGCAACAAACGTTAAGATGGCGCGTGCAGGGCTACTCGAATTGGATGACATGATCGGTTCCTTCCGTCAAAGTCTCCATCCAGGTTGAAGCAATTCAACAACAGCATCATGCTGCTGCTTGGACGAATGATGCGAGTTGTCCAAGCGGGGGAATAATACCGAAAGCGACCTTGGAGATTCAATGGAGTTTTTGCAACCAGACTGGCACGAGCAGCTGGAATCGACGAATGCGACACTGATCCAGTGGATCGCCGAAGGGCAAAGAATCCCGGAAGGCTATGTCTTGGCCACTTACGATCAAACGGCTGGTCGCGGTCGAATGGATCGGAAGTGGGTGGCTCCGGCAGGCAAGAACTTGACATTCTCTTACGTGGCCAAGATGCCAATGGACCAATCAACGGCAACTTCGATCGCGATGGCTGTGGCCTTAGCGGTGGTTGATTACCTTGAGTCAATCGACATCCGCGCCCAAACCAAATGGCCCAACGATGTCTGGGTCGGAGATCGCAAAATTTGTGGCATTCTGACAGAAACGTGTGAGAACCGCGTCGCTCCCGGACGTTCGTTGATCGTCGGAATTGGTCTGAATGTGAATCTATCGAAGACAGATGCCGACAACATCGATCGTCCCGCCACGTCGATCTTGATCGAGATTAACGAATCAAAACGTGTTGAAGATGTTCTGGATGCGCTGCTGCTGCGGCTGGCGGGCTGGCTATCTCGCTGGAACGACGGTGGCTTCGAATCCATTCGTGAACAATGGACGAGCCACTGCTTGTACGTCAATGAAAGCGTCGCGATCGGCGATGGCGAGCAAATGGAAACCGGTGTGCTTGAGGGATTCGGTGCACATGGCCAAGCAAAACTGCGCCGCGATGACGGTGAATTGGTCGAGGTCTGGGCTGGCGATCTCAGTCTGCGACCAAAGTAGCCATCACTCCCCGAGCGATGAGCCCGGCGACTCGTTTAGCACAATTCTTTAGGTCAAATTGTACTTACCCTGTACGCTCATCACTCAGGGAGTGATGGCTACTTTGGGCTATTCCTCAAAGTCGTCGGTTTCGAGGTCCATGTCGGTGTCGTCATCGGCTGACTCAAGCTTCGAGACGATTGCGCTATCACGACGGAACACGGCAACCACATCATCGACATCAACGACATACAACAAGTTGTCCGATTCGAAATCGACCGGGATGGCGTTTTTCGGATGAAACAACACCTTGTCGTACTTCTTGATCGGAAAGTCTTCGTCATTTTCGATCTGCACGCTGATCTCAACCACACGGCCCGTGATAGTTGGAATCTCGGCCTGGTCGGGAAGCACGATGCCACCCCGTGTTTCTTGGCGGGCTTCGTCTTTGCGAATCAAAAGCCGCATCCCTAATGGTTCAACGTACTCGCTCAATGTTCTATTCCGTGTCTCGAATTACGACGATCTCTTAAGCCAAGCGGTCGCGCATCGCCATCGTTTGACAACGCCGCCGTTAACTCTATTCTACTTGTCTGATCAAGACGGTGAAAAGGGTAACTTGACGTTTCAACACCGCGACCGATAGAGTTCGCGCACGTTCCACGTGTTTGTTCGGACCACCATGGCAACCCGACACGTGAGCAGTCCCTCGCTCACGTGTCGGGTTGCCATGAACTTCTCACGAAAGCAACACGTTCGAGACTACGTGACTGACTCGCCCCCACTTCCCTCTGAGCCTCAATCTCTTGGTGCACCGAATGATTTGCCGAATTGGCTTTCGCACGGTGCGTCGCCACTGATGCTGATTTGTCTGGTGGAAGCTTGGCTGATCAACGACGATTTAGCGGCCGCGATATTGGCCAAGGAATCAGGGATTGTCGAGCACGGGACTGTGGTGATCTTGTTACCGGGAATTCTTGCCGGACTCTCCATTAGCTTTCAGGGTAAATTGCAAGGAAGTCGAACGCTCAGCTTTTACATTCGCCTTTGGACATTAGCGGCCATTTACTTCGCTGGCGAGGAAATCAGTTGGGGCCAACAATGGTTCGGTTGGGAGACGCCCGAGCCACTCCGCGAGATCAATGATCAAGGCGAAACGAACCTTCACAACATTTCATCCTGGCTGGACCAAAAGCCCAGGGCTCTGGTCGAGGCCTGGATCATCATCACTGGCTTCGTCTGGCCGCTGATCCAAATGATCAAAGGCAAGGTATCCTCGCCGTCACGGCTTCATTGGTATTTGCCAACTCGCGCATTGCTGACGACATCGGCAATTGTACTTCTGCTGTGGCTCAGCGAACAATTGATCGAAGTGACGGGAGCGACAACGCTGAAGCTCTTCGGATCGGACGAACTCAAGGAATACTATACTGCCGTCTTTGTGGCGCTGTTCTTGATGAGTGCACGTTGTCGAATCAAATCTGGGTTGGCGACTTTGGACGCGGCTAACGAATCAACTGTTTGACGGCCTCGATGAGTTTTCCTTTGGTTGATCGCACTGCACCTTGCTTGCCGCTGGCTTTGTAGGTGGCTGAAACGATTGCGGGAACGTCGCCTTTCTCGCCAGCGAGAACCAACGCATGCGGTGCCGATAGAGAGAGCAAGCCTGGGATATCGCCGTACTTGACGGCTCCCGGCAAGAAGCGGACGTCTCGAAATGATTTCAGCGATGTGAAACGAAAGCCCTCAGTGTCGACGACAGCCGTGTGGACTGTTTTCCCCGCTTGCGCTCGCGCGGCAGCGACAAGTGCTCCGCCGCCATTTGTGCCGACAAGGTGAATCTTCTCGGTGCCGTGTTCGTCGTTGGCAACGAACGAGATTAAAGACAAGATGTCGTGGACTCGATGAGCAAAAACAGTCTCATTATACCCAAATGTGTAGCCTGCGAACTCTCGCTTCTCTTTGACTTTTGGCGTTTGTATCAGCGGTTGATCGTCCTTCAGGAAGTCGCCTTGATACAGCAAATCGGCCGTTAGTACAGACGTGCCGCCATCGACTAAGGCACGGACTTCAGGCCTTAAATCGCCGTTGTCGGCATATAAGCCAGACTTGCCATCGCCGTCGATCCAGATGACCACTTCATGATTCCAGTCGCGCGATTTCGGGAACAGCGAGACAACCGGAAGTTCTTCGCTATGTTCGACGATGAACAGTTTGTCTTTGAATTCCAGATAGCCGCCGCGAACTTGCTTGTCGACTTTCTCGCGCTCGATGCGACCGACATCGTCCAATCGCCGATTCAAAAGCGTTTCAAACGCGCCGCCTACAACCTCGCGATACTTGGCCAGTGAATTGAAGTCTTTTGGCGTTAACTGTTCTAGCAGATGATTGGATTCGTCATCCATATACTTCGTCAACGCGAGTTCGTGTTTGTCGCCGCCTTCAGGTTTCTCATGGCCGCTCCAAATGCTCAGCTCTTCGCTGGTGAGTGGTTTGTAGTGCGCTTCGACAATCGGTTCTTTGTGTCCCAACTCCAGGTGTTTGTTGAACCAGCGATACATGATGGCTCGCGTGACATAGTTGTAGTTGTGCCCAAAGTGGAGCAGTGATTTGGAATAGACGTTGTTGACGTTGCCATAAACAGTATAGAGTTCTTGCAACTGCGGATATCCTTTGGTGCCGATCTCACGCGTCCAGTCGTTGGCGCCCGTCATGGCAAGCGGTCGCGGTGCGAACAGGCCTGCTAACTCAACATTGCCCGTGCCAATTCGCAGGCAAGTGGCGTTTTCACACGTGCAGCCACCTTGCATGGATGTCGAGACCATGCCTTGAGGAAAGCTGGCAACAGGTCTTGGATCGATGGCTCCCAACAGAATCGTTTGCGTACCGCCACCGCTGCCGCCAGTGACAGCAAGTCGTGATTCGTCGACATCTTCAAGCGACGCCAACCAGTCGAGTGCTCGGATGGAATTGTAGACTTGAACACCCAAGATGCTTTGCATCCGGAGCTCTGCTTGCGTGCTGTAAAAGCCCCATTTGTCCGGCTTGTCCATTTCTGGACGTTGCACAGCAAAACCATGTGCTAGATGACGGGAAATCTGAGTGCTGTCGGCGTAACCCAACATGTCATAAATGAAGACAACACATCCCATGCGAGCCAGACCGACGCAGCGGGAGATCTTCGGAAATCGGCCGCAGTCTTCGAAGCGCTCGGCTCCCTCGACGATGTACTGTCGAATTCGATCCGGTCCGTGATCCTGCAGTCGGCCGCCGTGACCGTGAGGGCTCAACACGCCCGGAAACGGCCCCTTCTTGCCCTTGGGCTTGAACAACAAACCGGTTATGAAATGACCGGGATAGCTTTCCAGATAGACCTTGTCGATGGTGATGCCATCGCGTTCGAATCGGCTGTGAATGACAGCGTTTGCAGGCGTCTTTCGAGGCATCGGCCAGAGGCCCGAGGACACCAGAATACGCAGCCTTAGTTGATCCGCTCGCTGCTCCCATTCGTTTAGGGACTTGGGTGCTTTGAACGGGAAGTATCCGTTGAGATCCTTTTGCGGCGCGAGTCGCTTGTCCTTGGGTGTTTCGCCATCGGGATATACTCGGCCGGCGTCTGCCGATGCGAGACTTGTTAGCCCCAAAGTAACCAGTAAACCGACAGCCAAAACCGCGCCGAGAAACCGTGACATGTGCTCATCCTCGTGGTGTGAATTGATACTCGCGAAAGCAACTTTCGGGACTCACCAGATTCTACGAGCTACAGCGCGCAACGTCACTCATGCGAGGCAATTTTGCGGCAAGCTGATCGAAGCATTTCGACAAATGAAACGTAGCTACTGTCGCCAGACGGTGGAAAAGCGCCAATTCTGCTCCACGCTCCGGCGAGCGTAGCTACATTCCTTGTCACGTTGGATTCTTAATTCGAATCATCCACCAACTCGGCAACTTCCGGTGCCTTGGCCTTAATCATGCGATTGATGACAACGTGCATCCAAACGAAGCAGATGAATGTCAGTAGTGTCAGGAACAACCAACAACTGGCCCAAAGCCCGGTCGTTCTTAGCAAGTAGCCAAAGATGATCGGGCAGAACACACCGCCCAGACCACCCAACACACCGACGATGCCACCAGTGACGCCCACCGAGTCCGGGAAGTACACAGGGATGTGCTTGTAGACGGCGGCCTTGCCAATGCCCAACGCGATGCCGACGACAAACAGTGCGAATGTGAACAGTCCGATGTTTGCTTGGTAGTACAAGACGGTCACGCCGTTGGCCAGTAGTTGTTTCTTTTTGACTTCGTCACCCACTTTGACTGCGGGCTCTTGCCATGTGGCGATCAGCTTCGGCAACACTTGGTTGCCGGCATCGATCTCGTCGCGATCAAGGTCGACCTTGGGCTTGAGTTCATATTCATTTTCACCGACCACGATTTTGCTATCAGTGACTTCGGTCACCGTGCCAGATGCTGTGGCCATTACACCTTGGCCTGGTGATTGGACCAGCATTTGTGGAACGCACATGTAAAGGCAACTGACACCGGTGAAGCCGAACACCCAGTACATGACTGTTCGAGCTCCCCAGCGGTCAGACATCCAACCGCCCAGTGCTCGAATCACGCCGGAAGGCAAACTGAAGATCGAGGCCAATAAGCCCGCGGTCGCGACGCTCACTGAGTAAGCATTCACGTAGTACGGAATCATCCATTGAGCCAACGCGACGAAGGCACCGAACACCAAGAAGTAATACAGGCCGAATCGCCAAACTCGCAGGACTTTCATGGGAGCCAATCGCTCGCCCATGGATTTCGATAGGCTGGCCTCGGGAAGCTTTGTCTTGACCGTCAAGAAAAACGCGATCGCTGTGGCGACCAAGATCGCAGCGTAAATCTGCGGCATGGCTCGCCAGCCCTCCGGCTTGGCTCCGTCTTCGGTCAACCACTTCAGCAACACCGGGCCGAAGATACTTGTCACGGCCGCTCCGGCGTTTCCGGCTCCGAAGATTCCCAACGCCGTGCCGATGCGTTCCTTGTCGAACCAAACCGAAACGTAAGCCACCCCAACTGCAAAGCTGGCCCCTGCCAAACCAAAGCCCAATCCAGCAATCAGGAAACCTTCAAACGTGCTGACATACGAAGTCAGGAAAAGAGGCACGGCCGACAACAGGATCACGACCGTAAAGACGATGCGGCCGCCGTATTTGTCCGTGGCGATTCCCACCGGTAATCGCATGACAGCTCCGGTCAGAATTGGGATTCCGATCAACCAGCCAATTTGAGATTTGTTGAAATCAACAACTTGGTTTTCCACCAAGTACGTAATCAGAACCCCATACATCAGCCACGCCGCGAAGCAAATCGAAAAGGCAAGTGTGCTCATTCCTAATACAGTCCAAGCGTGGGATCGATCCGAGGACATCTAACAACTCCCAGACACTTTCAGTGAGTGATAACTAATTGGGTAATTCGTCGCGCAATACGTAGACCGCGTGCGCAAGTCGGGCGAGTTATTTGGCCCGAGAATTTGGTTGAGCGCGCAGCTGAAGCTTGGTTGTCTTGGTAGTGACGCAACCAACAATGACCGCCGCATACACACGAAACGACGACAATGGGCTAGTGGCTGAGCTACACGGGCCACTAGCTTAGGAAATGCATTCGAGAAGAGATAGAGGATTCAATGAGAATCGGTTACCGATTACTCTCCCGCTGGCTGCTCAGCTGGCTTTTCTCCCTCGCTGTCAGATTCTGGTTTGGACGAATCTGAAGAGTCGTCCTTAAACAGCAATCCGAACAGCACCATGATCACGGCCGCGCCAACGGCGGGTACGATCCAAATGCTCTTCCAGTCAATAGCCTTCAAGGCCGCAATTTGCGTGGACTGTTGTTCGGATTTCAACTCCTTGATTCGATTGCTTAAATCCTGGTTGTCATCCGTTCCCTCAAGTTTGGCCAACTCGGCTTCGGCTTCCCCGATTTGTTTACCGATCTCTTCGACCGTGGTGTTCAAATCAGTGGCAGCTTTCGGAGTGTTGGCTGTCTCAATCTGACCAGCAACTTGTGCGCCAATTAACATTCCAAGACCAAGAGTAAACAGCACAAGCATGCCTTGCGCCTGCGAGCGAATCGATTCCGGAGCAAACTTGTCGGTATAAATCTGTCCGGTCACGAAGAAGAAGTCGTAACAAATTCCGTGCAGAATAATTCCAGCCAGAATCATCGCCGTCATTTCCGAAGGCGTTCCAAACGCGAACAGCACGTATCGCAAAACCCAGGCAAACATACCGACGAGCAACATCCACTTGACGCCTAATCGCTTGAAGAATAGCGGCATCAACAGCATGAAGACGATTTCGGAAACTTGCCCGAAAGCCATCTTTGTCGGAGTATTCTCGACGCCAGCGGCACCAGCGGCTCGTTCCGCCATTTGGTAATAAAACGCCAACGGAATACAAATCAAGAACGAGCTGACCATAAACGTCAGGAACGATTTGTTCTTCAGCAAGACAAACGCGTCGAGTCCCAACAATTCCCGCGCGGACACAGATTTTCCTGCTTGCGGCGGCGGTGTGTGAGGCAACGTAAAGCTGAAGATGCCCAATAAGACGGCAGCTCCGCCCGCTAAGTAGAACATCTCGATGGATGCACCCCAGCCGAGCAAGTCCAACGCAAAACCAGCAGCGATCCAGCCGATTGTTCCAAACACGCGAATCACAGGGAACTGCTTTTCAGGATCCGTCATCGTGTTCAAAGCCAGCGAATTCGTCAGGGCTAGCGTCGGCATGTAGCACAACATATGGGCAAAGAACATGTAATTGATCGTGTCTGGTGACGAGCCACCCGCCATCATTGAAGCGGCGACCAACATCGCGGCGCCACCGGCGATTTGCAAAATGCCAAGAACGCGTTCTGTCGCAAAGAACCGGTCGGCGATCATGCCCACAAAGAAGGGCGAGAGAATCGCGGCGATCGGGCCGACCGAATACATCAATCCGAAATCGGTGCCGCCAAAGCCAATCGTTCCCAGGTATCGAGGCCCAGTTACGTACCATGAACCCCAGATAAAGAACTGGATGAACATCATGATCGATAAACGAGCCGCTACGAACGCCGGTTGAGCCATTCCAATACCCTTGCTGCTAATCAAGTGCTAAGAATCGGAAGGTTTGCTAAGCGCCACAAACCTCAAACCCCGATCATGGCGTTTCCGCCCACGCGCGGCAAGTCACTGCTGCTGCATATTGGAGTGAGGCATGTCCCGCTTTTCTCTTGTGTGGTCACTCATCGTGGCCTCGCGACTCCGCTCGCGAGGATCGACAATCCGAATCCGTTATGAAGCTTCTGCGATCGGAGTCGCAGGGCCACTAACATTAACTTCGAATCGGATCCGGTTGCTGCCAAGGCGGCGGGCTCACTGTATCAAGCTTCTCGTAGTGCTCCGCCGGGATCTCCACATCGAGGGACGCGATCGCATCTTGCACTTGTTCGATGCGTTTCGCTCCGACCACCAGCGAGCTCATTGCTGTCTGGGCCAATGTCCAAGCCAGCGTGTATTGAGCCATCGGCACGCCAATCTCTGCCGCACAAGCGGCCATGCCTTCCACGCGGTCGAACACCTCGTCGGTGAACTCCCACATCCAGGCGGGTTTTTCGGCCGCGCGCGAGTGGGCGGGGGCGCTTTCGCCTCGGTGGTACTTGCCGGTTAAGAGGCCTCCTTGAAGCGCTTGATAGGGTGTGACGCCGATGCTGTGCTTCTCGCAGAACGGTAAATCGTTGTGGAACTCACGCCGTAAGAAACTAAACGGAATCTGCGACGACACCACTTTCGGCCAACCGTTCTTGTCAGCCAGCCACAGCATTTCGCAAAGCTGCGCGGCGCTGTGGTTCGAGGCACCGATATAACGCACCTTGCCGCTTTGCACGGCTTGGTTCAGTGCGGCCATTGTCGTTTCCAGTGGAGTGTGCTTGTCCGGCCAATGGATGATGTACAAGTCAATGTAGTCCGTCTGCAACCGCTTCAGACTATTGTCGAGTTCCCGCAGAATGTGACTTGCCGAGAGACCACGATCCTGCGGCCCAAGCCCGACGGGAGCACACACTTTGGTCGCCAGTACAGCATAGTCGCGGCGATCCTTGAGTGCCTTGCCCACAATCTCCTCAGCCGTGCCACCGGGGCTGCCGAGGTATCGGTCGTAGCCTTCATAGACGTTGGCCGTGTCCACAAAGTTAATCCCCAAATCCATCGCTTCGTGAACCAGCCGAATCGCATCAGCCTCGCCCACAGGTGTTCCGAACGTCATGCTGCCCAAACAGATTGGCGACACCAAAAGGCCACTTGATCCAAGTTCACGTAGTTGCATTTGTTCGTCCGTAGAATTTGTGCGTATAGAATTTGAATGACCAAAATCGTTTAACCCGTAGCCGCAGGCGAGGCGTTGCGACCTCGCCTGCGGCTACGGGTTAAACTAAGAGCCTGTTACGGCTTCACAACCGCACGCCACAAGTTTGCCTCCGCGCGATCGGATGCTGGCAACATATAACCCAGTAGCCAAGCAATCACAAACGTCGACGTTGCTGCCATCGGTGTGATCAGAAAGGGGCTCGGTCCCGAGATATTCTCGGTGGCTTCTTTGACGGTGGCGAAATCGGTCAGGCCCAGGAACCAGATCATCTCAACCCACCATGCGGAAGCCAAGGCAACCAGCAAACCACAAAAGGCCCCGATGACCACGGCGGGCTGTCCCGTTCGCCGCTGAAACATGCCGACGACAAACATCGCTCCGATGGGTCCCAATGCACAATTAAAGGTTCTCGCGGTGATACCGATGATGTTGTAATTCTCGGGGATACTAGACATGGCGAAGGCAACGGCGGTGCTCGCCAACCCAACGATCAAGGTCATGATCCGAGGTAACCCTAAACTATTCTCTTGAGGCTTGGTCCACTTGAATCGCTCGAAAACATCAACCGTCAACACGGCGGCCACCGAGTTAATGCCAGAATCCAAGCTCGACATCGCTACGGCGAACAGGGCAGCAACGACAAGTCCTGAGATGCCCGCTGGCAAACCGTAAGCGATAAAGTGCGGAAAGACTTTGTCAGCCACTTTCTCATTGCGAGGGTCGCTGATGCCGTTGAATATCTCGGTCTGAAATTGCGGGTCCAAGTAGTACGTCAACAACGCCATACCACACATTGCCAGCATGATCATCAGCAAGAAATCACCAACAAAGTTGACGACGTTGCCACGCACGGCGGCTTTGACTGACGGAGTTGTTAGATACCGTTGCACCGCGACCTGATCGCCAATGAAGGTGCAGCTATACCAAAACACCGACGACAAAACCGTGAACAACACAACGTTGCGGCTCGTGATGTCGAAGCTGATCCAACTCGGAAACTGATGCCCCGAGTCACTCGACGTTACCGTGCTCCACCAAGTAACTGGTCCCGTGCCGGTGTGATAACCCACAAAAATCAGCGTCAGCACGACTCCACCAAACAACACGATGGCTTGAGCGACGTCCGTCCAAACCACCGCTTCGATACCTCCCAACATTGTGTAGAGCGTGGCAAAGATGCCGACAGAAAACAGCATCACCAGAGTCCATTCATCCAGCGTCATTCCCGACGAGAACACTCGCCCCATACTGTCATGAGTAATCTGAGCCACCGCGCGCGACGCCGTTAGCACGATGGTCGCCATCCAGAACATCCGCAAGATAAACACGAACAACACCACAGCCAGCGATCGAGCCACCACGCCGAATCGTCGTTCGAGGTACTCGTAAATGCTGGTCACCCCCAGCCGCATAAAAAATGGAACCCACAAGAAGTTGACGACAACAAACGCAATCGGCATGGCGAGCCAACCGATGGAAAGTGCCAACCCATGCTGAATCACCTCCCCCGGCGCGGCTAAGTAAGTCACCGTAGAAAGCATCGTCGCGATAATACTCAGCCCCACCGCAAGCCACGGCAACCGCCGTCCACCAACGAAGTAATCTTCCTTCACTTCATGCTTGCGAGAGAAATACCAACCCGCTCCGAGCACGGCCGCCATGTAGATGGCAATGACGACATAATCGAGAAGCTCGAGTCCCGTTGGCGGTAGTTCAGTCAGTACTTGTTTGTCGTCCATAAGGTCGAATCTCAAACAAAGGGTGTGCATCAGCATGATACGAGAGTCACGATTACAGTACCAACGCGTGGCGATTTCACGGCTCGTTGCTTCACATCTGGTGGGAATTGCATAATATGAATCTCCGAATTCAACCCGTGTTACTTTGCCCAAAAAGCGTGTTGGGTGTCGCGAGCCCAACCACTTGGAATCGCATCCTTGGTCGAGTCCATTACTAACGGCATTTGCCGTGACCGATTTGAGAACGAGTATCCGTTCGAGCCGCATTGGTTCGAGGTCGGTGGGCAACGCATGCACTATATCGACGAGGGCACCGGCGATGTCCTGCTGATGGTGCACGGCAACCCGACGTGGAGTTTCGCTTGGCGAAACTTGATCAAAGAATTCTCGAAGACGCACCGCGTCATTGCGGTGGATCATATGGGTTGTGGGTTTTCCGATAAGCCGGCCGACTACGACTACCAGCTGGAGCAGCATATCGGGAACCTTGAAGAGTTGATCAAGCATCTTGATGTCAGCAATATCACATTGATCGCTCATGATTGGGGCGGTGCGATTGGCATGGGAGTCGCTGGTCGCAACCCGGAACGATTTGCTCGGTTTTGTCTGATGAACACTGCGGCATTTCGGTCGAAGAGAATTCCGTTGCGAATTGCCGTTTGTCGGATTCCCATCTTCGGGTCGCTGGCAGTTCGCGGGTTGAACGGATTCGCCAGAGCCGCTCAGACGATGGCTGTTGAGAATCGGCAGCGAATCACTCCGGCCATTCGAGCTGGTTACTTGGCTCCTTACAACAGTTGGGGCAACCGCATTGCGACTCATCGATTTGTCGAGGACATCCCGCTCGACGCATCGCATCCGAGCTATTCAGAATTGGTGCGAGTTGAGGAAGGCTTGAAGCAGTTTGAAGACTCGCCCATGCTGTTCGTCTGGGGCGAGAAAGACTGGTGCTTTACGACCGAGTTTCTTGATGAGTTCGAACAACGATTCCCTCAGGCCGAAACGCTGCGAATCCCCGAGGCCGGACATTACGTGTTCGAGGACGCGGCCGAACAGCTGGCCGGCAAGCTTCGCGAATTCTTAACAACATAACCATTCGGCAATCATCACCGCCGTGGAGAACAATCATGCCCAAGTACCACGTTGATCGATCGATTGAAATCGACGCGTCGCCAGACGACGCGTTCCAATACGTATCGGATTTCACAACGTGGCCGAAGTGGTCGCCGTGGTTGTGTGCCGAGCCGGACGCAGAAGTCGTTATCTCTGAGGATTCGAAGTCCGTTGGCTCGAAGTATTCGTGGAGTGGCGAAATTGTTGGTGTTGGTGAGATCGAACATCTACGGCTTGACCCGGGTCACTTGATCGAAAACGAGATTCGCTTTACGAAGCCGTGGAAAGCCGTCTCAGCGGTCAAGTTCGAATTCGAGCCAACAACGAGCGGCACGAAAGTGACCTGGCACTTGGATGGGTCGATGCCCTTCTTCCTTTTCTTCCTGGTCGAGATGACCAAGACGATGCTGGGTATGGACTACGAACGCGGTCTGAAGATGCTCAAGGAACGCATCGAAACTGGCAATGTAGAATCACTGGTCAACATTCGCGGTTATGAATCAGTGGGCCCGCTCAAGATGATGGGCGTTCGCTCGAGTTGCTCGATCGACGAAATCGGTCCGAAGATGGAGGCCGCGATCAAGGCAGCCTATGAGAAACTGTCCCAGGCGAATCTCTTCGAAGACACGGAAGGCATCACGGTCTACCACCACCTTGACATGAAAGCAAAGCGGTTTGACTTCACGTCAGGATTCCTTGTTGATGCGGCTGCCGAAACGCCGGATGGTTTATCCAGTTGGTCGATACCGCAAATCAGCGCGCTGGCGGTTGAGCACACGGGCCGCTACGAGCACTTGGGAAACGCCTGGAGTGCCGGTCATCGAGTGGTCTTTGGCAAACGTTTGAAGCAACTGAAAGTCGGCACTTTCGAGATCTACAAGAACGACCCAAGCAAGACGCCGCCCGAGGAATTACGGGTTGAGTCTTCTTTCCGCTGAAGCGAGTGCCACAGTAATTCCTCAGGCCCAAAAGGGCCGGACCTATGTCAGCCCGGGCGAAGCCCTGGGAAACATGGCTGCGTTCAGGTGATTGTCGCGCAGGTTAGTGTAACGATGTCTCTATACGCATAAATGTGGGCCGAGTTGCAATTGCCGCTCTTTATCTAAGACAACTCGTGGCGAACAGAGACACTCGAAAAGACATCGACACCGACGCTTATCGATCCTTTGCTTTAGAACCTCCTGTGATGACGGTTCTAAGCGACGAACCGGCTAGCACGGAAGCTGCCATCTATGAATGTTTTAACTTGTCCGCGAACTTGGGGCCGGTGTACGACATCTTGCGGCATCCCAACACGGAAACTCCGTTGTCTGTGGCCATCTATGGAGATTGGGGCACTGGCAAGACCACGGCCATGCGTTGGCGCGAGACGTTGTTGACGGAATGGAACCCACACGGCGTCCAAAGCAAGGACGACCAACTTCTTGGAAAGAAAGTTCGCCCAGTTTGGTTCTATCCCTGGAAGTACAACGACAAGCAAGACGTCTGGCGAGGTCTTGTGGCCGAAGTCATTCTTGCAAGCACAAATCTGGGGCAGCCAACAAAGGGCCGCATCGAATCCGCAGTCAAGCGATTCGGTATGTTCCTCGGCCGCAGCTTCGTTCACGCGATGGATGCGGTCAGTGTCAGTGCCTTGGGAGTGAAGCTGGAAACGAAACCATCCGAAATTGCCAAGGGCATAAGCGACTTGGCGCACCCCGAGAAAGCGTACTTGAATCAATTCGAGAATTCGCTGCAAAGTTGGGTCTCGGAAACAATCACCAAAGCGAACGAGCGGATGGTGGTCTTTATCGACGACTTAGATCGCTGTATGCCGGAAGTGGCTTTGTAGGTGCTCGAGAATCTACAGCGGCTCGATCTCAGCAACTCGAACTTTAATGATGCACGCTTGCTGGCGCCGCTGGAACACTTGGTGCAATTGACGCTCAAGAACACGGATGTCGCTTACTTTTCTCAATTGGGTGAACTGCCGCGATTGCAAGAATTGCACCTTGCCGGAGCCGTGGTGAAGGGGCCGGAATTGGAATCATTGAAGTCTGCGAATCCCTCGCTGCGAATCATCCAGTGACACGGCGGTCGTTATGCGTTACGTTCAATAGTCATGAAAGCAAAATCTCTATACTCCTTTTTGTGCGCCGCGACTGTGATGATAGCGACCGCGACGGACTGTGCCGCTCAGCGAAAGATTGGAATGACGAAGTACGGCGTCGACTTCGTGTTCTTGGAATCGGGCGAGCGATTGCGCGGATCCGTGCTTTCACAGCAACCCAATGGCGCGTTGCGAGTTGCCCTGTCGCGAGCGTGGCTCGAAAAGACGTATCCCGAGATGTTCGCAGCAGAGGCCAAAGCCGCTGAAGCTCGCAAAGGAAAACAGGCCGAACAATTCAAGCAACGCATACTCGGCTGGAAAGAAGCCCGCAAAGATGACCGAGAGCTTGTCCTTTATCTCGATGACGAATTGAAGCGTCTGGAACGAGAAGCCGGTCGCAAGGTCGAAGAAGCGGAAACTCAATTCTTGATGGTCGAGATTGCCAAGCCGCGAATTCGGCGATTCTATGTGCAGCCGCCTGATCGGAAGCAGCTTGCTTTGGTGGCATGGTCGGAACGTTTCGGCTCACCCGAAACCACTTCCGTTAGCGATTTGCGAAAACAGTTCATCAAGGAAGACATCGATCCGAAACAAAAGGTTGACTTAAGCGATCGCATTCCGCCGGCTTCGGAAAGCGACGCGCAGTGGGCAGCTCGAGTTGCGATTGTCGAGTATCAATTGCGCAAGCCGATCGATTTTCAGGGCACCGGTGATACGATTTTTCAAACCGGTGTCGATGTCGAAGCTCCAAATCTTGAACAAGTGTTCGGTGAGTTGCTTCAAGGACAACTAAAATCCGTCGAAGGATTATTGGGTGGCTCTGGTTTGTTGGGAGGCAAGGGACTTTTGGACGGCAAGGCTAAACCAAAGAAGGCCAGCGATTCTTGGTTGAGTAAAGCCGCCAAAGTGGCCGAGTCCGAGAAGGCTCGCGGTTTCCGAGTGACTCGAGTTGAGCAGAATCTGGCCAGCAAGTCAGTGGCCGTCACCTCAAGTTTTCATGCCAAGATGCCAGACGGTCGTTGGGCACTCGTGCACCAAGTCCGAGAGATCTCTAGCGCGAACGAAGCCGATCCCGAGTTGGAAGCCCGAATCCGCGAAGACCCCAGAATCTCGAAGATTGTCGAGACCGTTGGCAAACTGGGTGTGGGCAACATCGAGCAGCAACTGGGGCAAGCCATGAAATTCGGCACGGCCACCATGAAAGCTCAACAAAACGCCGACAGCAAGTTCTTCGAATTTCGTGACCAGTTCTTAGATCAACTGGACAAACCCGCGGTCTCGCTAAGCCGCTAGGATAACAATGCGACGGTGGCAGAATTGCCAAGTGCAGTATCCTCTGGGCTCGCTTCCGGGTAGACTGATATAAGTGATCGTTGATTTCTCCGGTTACTCTGGCCCGCCTAGTTTCACTCCGATTATCGTCGCACGGTCGATCCCATGAGCTTACCGATTCGCCGACTCCGTCCGCTTGCTTTCCTGGCGCTTAGTTCAATCTTGCTGCCGACAACCGCAGTACGCGCGTCAGAACTGATCTCGGAGATTGATTTCACCAACGACATCGTCCCGATCTTCACCAAACTGGGCTGCAATGGTGGGGGTTGTCATGGCAAATCGACGGGCCGAGGTGGCTTCAAACTCTCGTTGTTTGGCTATGAGCCTCAGTTGGACTATCAAGAGATCGTGCATGGTTCTCGAGGCCGACGTTTGTTCCAAGGAAACTCGAAACGATCGCTGTTGCTACTGAAACCGATAATGGCCGTTCCACACGGCGGCGGCTTGCGGATGAAGACAAGCGCCCCGGAGTACCAACTGTTACTTCGATGGATCAGCAACGAAACACCGTGGGGCAAGGACGACGCGCCCAGAATCGAAAGCTTGCATGTCGAGCCCTCACAGATCGAACTCGCGCGAGGTTCGAAATCGAATTTGAAAGTCACGGCTGTCTACTCGAACGGAAAGCATCGCGATGTCACTCGATTGACCAAGTTCAAGTCGAATGACCCATCGATCGTCCTCATCGACGAGCACGGAAAACTTGCTTCGCAAAACCGTACGGGCCAAGCTGCTGTCGTAGCCCAGTATCAGGGACAAGCGGTGGTGTGCCAGGTGCTCAGCCCGGCTGAGAAAACTTCCGAAGTCGACCAGCGACTGGCTGAATTTCAACGAGCCAACAAGATCGACGAATTCGTGATCGAGAAGCTCAAACGATTGCGTATCCCGCCATCGGAACCGAGTGACGATGCGACGTTCTTGCGTAGGACGACGGTCAAGATTTCAGGCCGCATTCCGACTCGCGAGGAAGTTAAGATCTACTCGGCAGACGACTCGAAAGACAAGCGGCAACGGCTGATCAATCGATTGCTCGATTCGCCCGGTTACGCTGATCACTTCGCACAAAAGTGGTGCGACGTACTCAGGATCAAACGCCGAGGTCAAAACGATCGCACTTACGGAACGACGGCCTTTCATCGTTGGATGCGAAACTCGATCGCCAGCAATCGGCCATACGATGACATCGTCCGCGACATCATCACAGCCACCGGAAATGTGGCAGCCAACCCGCCCGCTCAATGGTACGCCGAGGTTAGGTACTTGGATCGCTATGTCGACGACACGGCACAAGTGTTTCTTGGTCTGCGCAT
The DNA here is from genome assembly GCA_002722955.1 of Planctomycetaceae bacterium. Lineage (GTDB taxonomy): Bacteria > Planctomycetota > Planctomycetia > Planctomycetales > Planctomycetaceae. The sequence continues at coordinate 43,100 of PBMZ01000099.1, forward strand.
CGGATGTGCTCGGTGCCACCATCATCCTTTCGAAAGTTATAGCCAAAACGACTATTACGGCTTGGCGGCGTTCTTCGGACGGGGGGACCGCAAAGGGGGAAGCGGGGTTGCCGAGCGTCGCTCGAACGAAGCTGTCTTCATCAAAGCCAGTGGAAGCGTAAAGAACCCGGCCACAGGTTTGGTTGTCTTGCCACACGGGCTTGGCAGTCAAGGCCTTGAGATTCCCGAATACGCTGACCCGCGGCAGAATCTTGTCGATTGGATGACAGCTTCGGACAACCCTTACTTTGCCAAAGCCTTCGTCAACCGCATGTGGGCTCACTTCTTCGGTCGCGGTATCGTCGATCCCATGGATGATTTGAGAGTCACCAATCCCGCGTCGAATCAGGAGTTATTGGATTGGTTGGCCGAGCAGTTCATCGAAAACCGATTCGACATGAAGTCGACGATCCGATTGATTTGTAGCAGCAACACGTACCAGTTAAGTGCCAACGCCGATCAATGGAACGAGATGGATTACGTGGGTCATGCCCGCTTCTACCCTCAACGGCTTTCCGCCGAAGTACTGTTGGACGCAATCGATCAAGCGACGGAAGTGTCGACACGCTACAGCGGTTTACCGACGGGAACTCGAGCCGTCCAATTGCCAGACGAAGGCTACTCGAACGAGTTTCTAAGAATCTTCGGCCGTCCGCCGCGTGAAAGTGCATGCGAGTGCGAACGCAGTCCGTCTCCGAGCCTCTCGCAATCGTTGTTCGTCATGAACAATAGCTTCGTGACCAGCAAGATGACCGGTAACAATGGTCTGGCCGCCCGCTTGGCGAAAGACAAGAGGCCGCATTCCGAGCGAGTCACCGAAATGTTCCTGACGGTTCTGTCGCGAAATCCCGAAAAATGGGAGACCGACGAAGCCATCAAGTATCTTGGTGAAGAAGCCGATGCCAAGAAAGCATACGGCAATTTGCTTTGGGCGTTGATGAATACGAAAGAGTTTTACTACGTGCGTTGATGGGCGTGCAGCCTTGGTCGCCTTCAATCACAAATGATGAATAGAAGCTCCAATGAAGAATCTAGTCAATTGCTCTGGACCAATGGATCGCCGATCTTTCCTTAAGATTGGCGGGCTCAGTATGGGGGCGTTGTCGGCTGGGTTGAATCCAGCGTTGACGCAATTGATTGCTGCTGCTGAAGCTGGGCAGGGGAATAAGGATTTCTCGGTCATTCTAATGTGGGCCAATGGTGGCCCGAGTCAATTGGAAACCTTCGACTTAAAACCGAAAGCTCCGGCCGAGTATCGTGGCGAGTTCGAACCGATCGAGACAAATGTGCCTGGCATTGAGATCACCGAGTTGCTGCCGAACTTGGCGAAGATGGCTGACAAGTTCAGCATTGTTCGCAGTCTGCATCACAACCGGAACGAGCATTCCGGCGGAACGAATCGTTTTCTGTCAGGCTACACGCCCAAAGCAGCCAACCCCGCCGATGCCGAGTACCCCGAGATCGCCACCGTCGTGGCCGATCAGTTGCAGCATCAAGCCAAGGACATTCCGTTAACAGTCGCCAACACAAAGTTCTACGGTGGTGGACCGGCTTACTTGGGAGCCGCTGCCAGCCCATTCATGTTTCGCGGTGATCCGAATAGCGAGAAGTTCAATGTCAGCGACTTAACCGTGACGCAAGCGGCTCTCGAAGATCTCAACACCCGTAAGCGGTTGCTTGGGCGCTTCGATCGATTCCGCCGCGAGCTTGACGCCAAGGGGACGATGAGTGCACTGGACAAATTCAACGAGCGAGCCATCGCGATGTTGACCAGTCCTCGCACGGCGGAAGCCTTCACTCTGTCCAAAGAACCGGATGAACTACGCGACCGCTATGGCAGGACGTCATGGGGCCAGGGTCTCTTGTTAGCACGACGATTGGTCGAGTCAGGCGTGCGTTTCGTGCAACTCCAGGCAAGCTACCGGCTTAGCAAAGAGGCCGGCCGAGTCAGCAACTGGGACGATCACTCGGTCAACACTCACACGTTTCGGGCTTATCGGGAACGCATGCCGACATTTGATGTAGCTGTACCAGCATTGATCGAAGACCTCTATGCCCGAGGCTTGAACGAAAACGTACTCTTCATCTTCTGTGGCGAGTTCGGGCGGACTCCAAAGATTCGTCACCAAGACAAGAAAACCAAGCGGCCCGGTCGCGACCACTGGTCACGCTCGATGAGCATCTTTCTGTCGGGAGGCGGTCTAAAGATGGGGCAAGTTGTCGGAGCCACCAACTCCCGCGCCGAGGAACCCATCAGCCGGGTAATGAACAGCAATTGCCTACTGGCAACTCTGTACCACAAATTCGGCATCGACACCGAACAAGCCTACCTGGACAACTCAGGCCGCCCGATCCCCATCCTCACAGATGGTGAACCGATCGCGGAATTGTTGTAGATTTACCGAATTCCTTAGCACTAACGAGCGTTTATGTATGGCCTCTGTTCTCTTAGAACTTGATCTTCCTAGAGATTGGAAAGAATTCCAGATGCCGACAGTCCTGCATGATCGGCCTCAGGATTTACTCGATCAATTGGACCAAGATGGCAAGTTATCGAAACGGGAAAAGCGTGAGCCGAAGCGTTAACCGAGCTGGCTGATATAATGTCTTTGATGAGATTAAAGGCACGTCCTGCCATGAATAAAGTGCAAGATGACTAGCAGCCACATTCCAGTCAGGTTGGTTGCTCAAGTGCGCCAACGTGCAATGGAATCGTGCGAGTATTGCTAGCTTCCGCAAGAGTCTCAGGAAGCAACATTTCATGTCGATCATGTCGTTCCGAGAGCGGCAGATGGACCGACCAATTTAGCAAACTTGGCGCTTGCATGTGTGACTTGCTCCCTCTCAAAGGCAGTTCGGCAACGGGTAAGGGATCCACAGACCGGGACACTCGTGCCAGTATTCAATCCCCGAAAGGATGAATGGAGCAGCCACTTTCGCTGGACACAAACACAAAGAATTCGAGGCAAGACATCCATCGGACGAGCAACCGTTTCGGCTCTTCGGATGAACCGTCCGGAAATCATTGCGATTCGCCAGCAACTCTCAAAACTCGGCTTGATGTAGCGACAACCATTCAGATCGGAATGTCTTGTCTTATCCCTCACCCGGCCGCTTTTTCGGGCGTGGGCGAAGAACGAAGCTCAGGACCGCGACAACGATGATGATCACGATGCCGGCGCGTGGGTAACGGCCGAGGACGAAGACTCCCATCAGCATCCCAAAGAACGTCGTTGGTGAGACGTTGGCCCATGCCGCTGGACGTTTTCCGGAAGGCAGCGCGATCCAGAAGGCACCCAGCACTAGGCCCACCCGAGTGAAGGCGGCTTGCCAGATGTCGGTTTGATCACTGTGCGGGGCAAAGAAAAAGATAGCCGCGGCCGATGTTAAGCAGATCAAACACAACAGGCCAACTTTCGCGCGGCTGACTTGGATTTTTTGTTCGGGCATGATGCGGCTTACGCAAGAATCTCATTCACAATGCGGGGCTCTTCGACGCCCGTCAATCTTTCCTCCAAGCCGTTCCGCTCATAAAACAACTCGTGATGGTGCAGCCCTAGCTGATTCAGGATCGTGGCGTGAAAGTCCGCAACACTGACTCGATTTTCAACCGAGGCGAAGCCCATTTCATCGGTGGCTCCATGAATGGTGCCCGCTTTGATACCGCCGCCGGCCATCCACGTGCAGATCGCATTCTTGTTGTGGTCGCGTCCCGCTTTGCTGGCGTCCTTGGATGATGGCAATTGAGCAATCGGCAACCGTCCGATTTCTCCACCCCAAACGACCAGCGTCGAATCGAGCAAGCCGCGTTGATCCAAGTCTTGTAGCAAACCAGCAACTGGTTTGTCG
>PBMZ01000100.1 GCA_002722955.1 Planctomycetaceae bacterium
AGAAGGGTGGCTACGTCTTCGATGCCGAGAATGCCTATTGGTATCGCATCACCAATATCGACGAGACGTCAGGCACAACGGCGACGATCACGATCGATCGGTCGGCGCGAGCAACCAGTTTGAACATAAACGCGACGGCATCAGGTGGACCGACGTCGGCGCCAGCAGCTCCGCTTGGCGGGGCCATCTTCATGCGGGGAATCATCGAAGTCTTTCCATTGGGTTCACTGTAATGAAATCCACAAAAACACAATTTGGTCGAAGTGGGCGTCAACAGCGACGTGGCGGTTTCACGTTGGTGGAGATGTTGGTTTCGGTGACCTTAGTGATCCTGATCATGTTGATGTTTGGCGAGATCTTCGGTCTGGCCACCAGCACATTGGGACGCCAACGCGGGATCACTCAGAACGATCAACGCAGCCGAACCTTGACCATCGTTATCAAAGGCGACCTGTCCAAACGCACGTTCCGCAACATGATTCCGTTTGCTCCAAACGAGCAATCAGGGAACTTTGGAGACGACCCCAGGATGCTGGGCGGCGACTTGGATAATCGGCAAGGCTACTTCACCTATTCAGAGAACGAGGTGGGTGACGACACCGACGATGTGCTGCAATTCACGATGCGGTCGACGATTACTCAGCAGAACGAGGATACGTCGCCCTTCTATGGCCGCGCGTTTTCGCCTTGGGAACCGGGAACTTCATACCAGGTTGGCAATTTCATGTGCCCGACGAAGGGCAATGGCTATGTCTACGTGTGTACGGGAGCGGGAGTATCGAGCCTCATAGAACTAGATCCTTGGCCGACTGGGTCCGGTATTACAGATGGAACAGTAACCTGGGACGCATACATTGACCTGACCGTTAACGAAAATCAGCCGGATTCGGACGATGGCGTCCCGGGCAACGCTTCTGGGACATCAACGGAAGCCGAGGTTTGCTACTTCCTTCGCAATGGCACTCTGTATCGCCGCGTGCAGTTGATTCGACAACCACTTGGTGACGAAGCCCAGCCACGAAATGAGATTCCAGCTCCGCAGTTTGACTACTTTGCTCCAGCTGGAATCACCAACCCGTACAATGGTTCATTCTGGCGCGATTTCGATTACTCGGCATTTCATGCCCCAACGGCTGCGTCACCGACTCGAGGCATTCGCTTTCATAGCTCAAAGTCGCTGTTTAATCACTATCGAGAGCCAGGTTTTTCGAGCACGCCACTGGGTGTTCCTGCATATCGCTTTGGCCATACGCATTACATCGCGGGGAGCCCGTTGTCCGGTCAGCCACGTGAGTTTGTTGGCAGCACGCCGGCAACTCGGCGTTTCATTGGACGCTTCACTCACGAGGAAACCAGCTATCGCGGGGCTACTGTGGCGGCCAATTTCGGTTACCCGTTCGATAACACAGCGACGCCGATGACCAGTACTGCTTTGACCTTGAACAACCAATCCGTCGTGACGCAGTTTTTCGGCGACACCAGTTCGCGGCGGGCGGAAGACATCATGATGACGAATGTTCATTCGTTTGATGTCAAGATTTGGGACGATTTCCTGGGTGGCTTTTACGACGTCGGCCATTCAGAAACGGAAGACACGATTGGCAATAACAACGGAACGTTGGACCCAGGTGAAGACCTGAACGGCAACGGTGTCATCGATCCGGGCTACTACAACTACGCAAGTCCGTTCCATTTCAATCTGGCGTTCGGTCCGAACCCATTGCCAGCCGCCCCTACAGATCCCGTCAATCGAGTCTATGACACATGGCACTCGCAGGTGGATTTGGATGGAGACGGCACGTTGGAAGCTCCACCATACCGACCTATTTCACTAGGACCGGACGGGCTGCCTGGAGCTGCTTTGGTGGATGACGATTTGAACGGCACAGTTGATGATGTTTCCGAGTTACTTTTCCCCAATACGGATGACTCTTTTCAACCGCTTCGAGCTATTCGCATCACGATTCGTTTCGATGATGAGGCTAGCGATCAGATGCGGCAAATGACGATTGTGCATTCGTTTATTGATAAATGATGAACGCGGACACGTGGAGTGCCCTTCGCTAACGCGTCGGGTTGCTCCAGTTACTTACTTCAGTCCCCTCCTACTTGAGCCGGTCCGGGCCACGGCCTAGCCAAGTCAGAGGAAATGCGATGAAAAATCGAAAACGACAAAACCGTGTTGAAGTACCCGAGTCCATTTGGAAACGGTCTCTTCAGTTCTTGACAAACTGGCATGCCGATCTGAAACGCACGCATCGTCGAGGTTCAACGTTGGTCGTCGTGATCTCGCTGCTGGGTTTGTTGGCTTTGCTCGGCTTTACGTTTATGACGTTTAGCTTGCAGTCGAAGAGTAATGCCGAAAACTATACGGAAGCCGAGAAAGTCGTCTCCGACAACGACATGAACGTGAATGCGCTGTTCGATTCGATTCTCGAGCAAGTCATTATGGGAGCGCCGTCGAGTGAAGACTTGAACGGCAACGGGGTCCTCGACCCAGGCGAAGACGTCAATGCCAACGGTGTTTTGGATTATGGAAAGCCAAACAGCGCACTTTGGGGCGGCCGTTCATCGCTGATGGCGAGTTTGATCGGACGAGATGTCCAGCCTTATTCAGGCAAGGGTGTCAACGTCGCGCCGTACCTGGAGTGGATCAACGAAGATGCGAATGGCAATGGTGTGTTGGATCCCGGCGAGGACACGAATGGCAACGGTGTTCTTGAGCTGCTGACAATCGATCAAAACTTCACAAGCGACCCGGCGAACGCGGTGACCGCGGATGTTTCCGATCCACAGAACGCCGCCAGCTTTTTGGAGATTAACGACTCGCCCGCCGCGAAGCCCGGTGGAGCTGGGTTTGCGGCCCAGAACTATCCGTTCCCAGACGTACCGTATACCTATCCTGACATCAACAACCCGTTCTTAGCTTATTTGGGTTGGTCATTGGATTCGTACGGGCAACCGATTCGCGTGATCATCCCATCGTACCATCGTCCGCAATACTTGCGGGACGTCGACACAACGATCGGCGGGCAAATGGTCACTCAAAAGTCGTGGGATCAAAGTGCGAAGACGGTGGCTCAAGTCATGCGACCGCACATGTTTCATCAGGACATCGATCCGGCGACGGGTGTTGTCTTGGGACCAAGGTTTGTTTCGACGTCCGCACAAGCAGCCGCGCTGGGGCTGAGTGGCCCGTTTCCGTTTGGCGAGTTCGATGAAAATGGCAACGGCGTGTTTGATCCCGCAGAAGACCGCAACGGCAACGGCGTTGTCGATTTCTTAGCTCAACAAGGTGTTTGGGATTTGGCGCCATGGCGTCCTGGTACTTACTACCAAGACGGTCAGTGGGTCGTTGTCAGCGAAGACTCGAACAGCAATGGTGTGTTGGACACTGGTGAAGACACGCTGCTTGTTGATAGTGCTTTGACGACTTGGTTTTTCCAATGCATTAGCGCCGGTACGACAAACACGGGTTCGCCGCCATCATGGTCCAGTGTCGCCATCGGCAACAACGTGACCGACGGTTCGTTGACTTGGCGGAATTTCGGATCGTCATTCGTGCCGAAGTACGCATTCGACGCGGATGCTGACGGTGACGGTGTCAAAGAAGCCGTCTGGATGGACTTGGACTTGCCTTATCGCCAGCGAGGTGACGGCAAATTCTACATTCCGATGGTTGCGATCACGATGATGGACGCCGATGGCTCGGTCAACGTGAACTCGAATGGCAACCTGAACGGCAATTTGAATTTGGCCACTGGACCGATCGGCAACGGCGACTTTCTTTCGCAATCCAATCAAGGGCTTGGGCCTTGGGAGATCAACCCTCAGTGGATTCTGAACGCCAACCTGTTGAACGAAGACGTGAATCAAAACGGTTTGCTGGATGCTGGTGAAGACATCAACGGCAATGGCCTGTTGGATACGGACTTGCCATTTAACGTGTTTAGCTTCACGCAGCATTTTGGCAACCTGGGCTCGGCCCCGACGTCGTGGCAGTTGGCCGCGAATATGGAGTGGTTCTTTGCCATGGTTGGTCGTGGAGAATACCAAGCAAACGGCTCCTTGACCGGTGCTTTTGTCGGACGCTATGGCGAGCTTGCTCGGCTGTACAACATTTTGTTGGGCACTGTTGGCAGTAGTGATTTGAACTTCCCGCGAGCTGGCTTTTCAATCGAAGACTTTAACTTCAACGGCGTGCTTGATCCGGGCGAGGACCTTGACGGAAACGGCGTCCTAACGATTCACGACGATAACCGGAACGCCAACGAAGGCGAAGCGGCGACGGGTTATCTGCCGTTTGGTCATCCGCTTGATTTTCGCGGCACCGGAGTCGACTTCCAGCGGCAAACTGGCGGCACAAACATTTGGCAGCAGCGTTTGTTTACCCCGTCGGGAACTCAAGACGTCTGGCGACAGTATTACGGCTTCCAAAACCGTGGTTCTATCTTGTGGGGCCTGACGACTCACGGTGCTGACTTGATGCAATCGTCGGCTGGAGCTGGTATCGACGATTCGATCGGCTTAGATGATGACCCGGCCGAGATGGTACATGATCCAAGGTTCACGGCGGTCAATGCTCCCGACAGTATTTTGGACCCATCTGAATTGTTCTTCCTTTCGGCAAGCGAATCGGACATTGCGAAGTCTGGCGCGGTCTCGCGGCTTGGCAACTTAATGCCATACAACTTGTTGTTGAACAATCGAGCCAAAGAAATCAAACGACGCCTGACAACAAGCAGTTGGGATTTGAAGAACTACGGACTGGCCTGGCAAGGTCTACATGAAGATGTCAACAACAACGGTATTCTGGATGCCGGCGAAGATATTAACGGCAACGGCATCTTAGATACGGCGGCTCGAGCCTGGGAATTCACTCCACTGGGTGCGACGAATCCTGATGGTGAGGCCTTGTTATCGTTTCCGCCGACCAATGGCGCCGTGCCTGCGGGTTCTCAAGCATTCCGCGTTGAGCTTCAAAACTTGATGGCCATGTTTGCTCGCGACAACGGCAGCAGCGCCGATGCTTTGCGGCAGCGAATGCTTAGCTTCAATCATATCTTGACGTATCAAATCAATACGAACTCGGCGAGCCCCAACTTCGGTACTGAAGACGGCGGCCTTCCATTGGTCATCCGCAAGGTGACGGATCATGCCGGGGCGGACTTGCCTGGAACGCGTGTGAGTAATCTTGCGTGGGTACCTTCGCCTGGTACAAACATTGTGAACGGGCGACCTCGCTACACGATGATTGCTGATCCGTCGCTAACGGCCGCCGAGCGAGCGTTGGCTCGCGAGTGGTGGGCTCGTTACGACCGACAGCGATTGGCGCGAGACATCTTCGTCACGTTGTACATGTTCTGTGGCGGCGATGACACGATTGATTATTTGACCACCAGCAATGCTCGAACGACGGCGGCGACAACACCAAGCTTGCGGCCCATTTACACGGACGAGCAACTTCGCGAGATGGCTCAGTTCGCAGTTAACACCGTCGATGCGATGGACTCGGACAACGTTGTAACGAAGTTTGAGTATGACAAGGATCTGTCCAACGGCTGGATCTGTGATGACGACCCATTTGATTTCTCCGAGGATCCACCATTCACGAATCCTGCAAACTTCAGCGGTGTCTACAACCCAGCTTATCCGGAAGATGCGAACGAGCGTGGCGTTGTGTATGGCGTCGAAGGGCAAGAGCTTGCCTTAAGTGAAGTGTTGGCAGTGGCAACGGCGGGTGCTTATGGCTCAGAGGATGCCAACCAAAACGGTATTCTCGACACGGGCGAGGACTCGAATGGTAATGGCGTCATTGACTATGTCGATCACGTGGGAACGTACCACGATGATTCGGAAGTTCGCTACTTCACGTTTGTTGAGCTTCGGAATGCTAGCCCATATCGAGTTCAATGGAACAACGATCAGTGGCAAATCCAAGTGATTCCAACATTGGATCCGTCGTCGACGGCCACGGCTAACCCGAAAGAACGGCGGCTGACTTTGAACTATGGCGATGTCGACGGTGGCGAGATTATCACCATCGGCGGTCATGATGGTGGTAGCCGCGTTGTTCCTGGTACCTCAAGTTCAGCTCGAATTTACAGCAACTTGCGGGTTGATTTGACAAGCACGGGCACGACAGCACCGACGAGTTGGACGGTGCCCAGCTATCGCATCATTCCTAAAGACGGCCCGGCTAACAACAGTCGCCTGAACTTGGATTTGATTCACCCCGAAACGGCTTCCGGCGTTCCTGAATTGTCGGCGACTGCTCCTGATTTGAGCAGTGTTACCGCTTATCGAATTCATGAGCCACCGCCAGAAATTGGAACGGCCATGTCGGCATACCGATTGTATGGCGATGGCGCACGGGTCAAACGAATTGGCGAGTTGCTTAATGAGGACACTTTAGATGTTGCCAATTTGCCGCGGCTTGGTGGTAATCTTAGTGACATGCCCAACTTCAACGACGTGCGATTGACGTTCGTCTTGAGACGGCGGTTGCATCCCGAACGTGGCGCTCCTGTTGTCAGCACGGGAGCCAATCAAGGCCCACATGGAAACGAATCCCTGGATAATCCGTGGATCGAAGTCGATCGCATTGGGTATCAAGTGAGTCTCGACTCCTCGAATCCTGATCCGCCAAACGGTTCAAGTGATCATGACCGTGACCTGAGTACTGCGTTTCAAGGTTACAACGATGTGTGGTTCGGTCAGACCACGGGAACCTCGCCAGGTAATGACTTGGGAATTCGCGTTTATCACCCCGGTCGATTCCGAACTGGTTACACGAACGATTCGTTCTACTTCGAGACGCCGGCTGCTGATGGCACTGGAGATACGGGACTGATTGCTGGTCTCGATGTTAGTGTCGCGCCAACTCGACCGACGACTCCTAGTACCAACAGCAAGATCATGGCCAGTCGCGAGCGTCATCAACCGTTGCAGCGACGCATGGGAACTGGTAGCGAGCAAGGCGGCGACCGTCGCCGAAATAGTTTTGGCTTGGATAACGTTGCTGGCGGAGGTGGTTCATCGACACCATTCACAACGTCGCAGCATCATTTTGATCGTGACTTTGCGTCGCCAATCGAAGTGCTGTCCGTGCCTCTGTATGGTCCGCGACTCGCTAATCGTTGGCATTTGGAATCAGGTCAAAACCTGGCTGGAATTCACACTGCCGGCGTTCGCAAGTTCCTTCATCCTGGTGATGAAGATGTCAACAACAACGGAACGTTGGAGCCCAATGAAGACTTAAACGGCAACGGAAGGTTGGATGCCGACACGACGGGTCAGTTCGGCAACCGCTGGTATCGACTGTTCTCGTTCTTCGGTCTTCCATCTCGTCAGCATCGCTTTGCTGCAATGTCTAGTGAAGACGCCAACCAAAACGGCATTCTTGATGCCGCCGAAGACTTTCCGTCCGCGGCGACTGGCAATGGCGTGTTGGATGCTTTGGGTTGGTATCGAGACACGGGCCTCTTGAATTTGAATGGGGTCAAGTACCCCGAAGTCCTGGCCGCGCTCTTGGACGAATACGATGTATTCAATGAAGACACGAATCGAAACGGCGTTTTTGATGCGGGCGAGGACACGAACAGTAATGGCGTGTTTGATAACTTCACTCCGCTGACGCCGCGGCTATTCCCACAAGCTTTACAAACTTCGTACTTGCCGGACAGCATCGAGGCTGCTCGCGATTGGTGGATCGAATTCATTCATTCACGCGACGGTTACGATCCAGTTTCGAGCCTTTATTTGCCTGGCACGCCAGAATCGCGGCCTTACCGTCCGCTGAACTTCATGCGGCGGGGTGAAAACAGCATCAACGATACGATTTTGCGAGTTCATCATGGTGACGTTGAAGCAGACCAGCTTGTGACGACTCAACAGGATCCACGGCAGGCGTTCCAACTTGGCACGTGGGGTCAACATACTCGATCGACAGCGGCACCGAAGACGGATATCTACACGCGTCATCGCTTGCTTTCGAAGATCTATAACAACACGACGACTCGCAGTAACGTCTTCTATGCGTACGTTCAAGTTGGCTTCTTCGAGGCACATGTCGATAGCGCGACTGGCCACGTACAGATTGGTGCGAAATTGGAAGACATGAAGGATCGACGCGGGTTCTTTGTAATTGATCGGACGTTGGCCTTCGAGCCTCATCCAAGTATCAAGATTCCCAGTCCGACGGTACCTGGGTTGGTTGTCCCGCAAACTCGATTTACTCCCGGAAGTTTCAATCGCAATGTGAATGCAGCGGTGTTTAGCTTCCGTAACCAACGAGAAGACATCAACAGCAATGGTATTCTGGATGCTGGTGAAGACTTTAATGGCAACGGATTACTGGATACGTTCAAATTCAACGATCTGATCATTCATCGACAAGTCATCGAATGACGGCTCAATCTAAGAAAAGCCGAATTTCGATCTGCATCGAGACACGACAATGGTGTTCAATACTGCTAGGGGACGAATTGACCTACTAAGACGTTGAGGGCAACTTCAAGAATCTTGAATGAAATCCACCTTGGCAACCCACGTCATAACTCGTTGCACTAAAGTGATTTAGGAAAGAACCGGCGGCTTTGACAGGTTTAATGACGACATTTCGACCATTATCCGGCTCTGGTTTACACAAGTTGGGCCGAAATTTGCTCTAGTTCTATTCCTTTAATGGGCTGCATTAAGCCATAATGGAGGAGCCCATGCATGAACCGTAATAATTCATCACTTGGTTTTGAGCGACTTGTCAGTCGCTCAAAGCGAGCACTTCGGTCCGATATTCCTTATTCATTTTGATAATTTGAGCTCTCAAAAATCTCAGGAGAACAAATCATGAACGTACGTCGCCGAACTCCAAGGCAACTTAAGAAGCGTGCTGGTTTTACGCTGATTGAGTTGTTGGTTGTGGTGTCGATCATCGCCACGCTGATTGCGTTGATTACCCCCGCCGTTCAGAGCGCTCGCCAAGCGGCTCGCCGCGTTGAGTGTCAGAACAACATGAAACAAATCTCACTGGCCGCGCAAAACTTTGCGTCGAATAATAACGGTCGGCTTCCCTTGCTGAGCCGTATGCACCAAGTTCCAGATGGTTCGCTCGCTGCAGGGTCGCCGGACTTCACGGATCCCAACTCGAGTAATATCTACGTTCATTACGGTTGGCCTGTCGATTTGCTGCCCTACGTTGATGGCGCTGCGGCATTTCGTGCTGTCGAGGCCGGATCGGATCAGTTCGTTGATCCCGTATCTGGTGCCTTACGTGTTCCGATCTTAAAGGTGTTCGCATGCCCCGTGGACGTCAACAACTTTAATATCAATGCAGGCTTGAGCTACATCGCCAACGCTGGCTACATGCGATACAACCACTGGGGAGCCAATAACCGAAACCATAACGGCACACGCATTAACTGGAATGGCGCTGGTGGAGCCAACGCTGCTGACATTGGTATTGCTCGTGCCACTGGTGTTTTCTGGCGTAGCGGTTCAGTCACGGATTCCTCGACGGGGAATATCGTTGATGGCGACGGCGGATTGGCCATGTCACTCGATTACATCGCCAACGGCGACGGCCAAACCAACACGATCATGTTTGGCGAAAGCGAACAAGCTCGCAACTGGTTGTCCTCACGAACCGGCGACATTGCCATGGGTATCGTAATGACCGACGGAAGCGTGAATCCTGTAACAACATTGATTGCTGGCTCTGGCTCCTTGCAATTGGCAGCAACCTACAATTTGGCAGTTGGTACGCCGCCGAAGAGCTCGAAAATCAACAGCAACCGCTCGGCAAACCCGGGTAGCTTGTCCCGAGCTGGATCAGCTCACCCGAACCAAGCCAACTTCGCATTCTGCGACGGTAGCTCTCGACCAATCAACGAGAGTATCGACGCTGGCGTTTACGCTCGTATGCACAGTACCAATGGTGCTGTGCTTCAACAGCTGATCGATTCGGATCAGTAAACCGCGATAATCAAGACCGTTTGCAGGCGGCATCCTTTATTGAGGGTGCCGCCTTTTTTTGTTGGTTCTTAGCACGCACGTCTTGACGTTGCGGCTAGGCTTTAACCGACATCGTCCGGATGCCGACTGCTCCATGCAGTCCGCTGTGTTTCACTTGCACCACCTTCTGGGTAGCATTGCACGCATCTGATTTATTCAATTGAGTTTGCTATAGAACGAATGGAGATGAGCAAGTGAACTTAGCCTCTCATAGCAAAGCGATTTCGTTGTCGGCGATGATAGCCGTGCTGTTGCTAACCTCGAACCTAACTGCTCAGGAGAAGAGTGACTACGGTGTCAGCCGGACTTTTTCCATTGTGGCCGTTGATCCAGAAACGGGTGTCTGCGGGGCTGCTGTCGCCAGTAAGTATCCCGCCGTTGGCAAAGTTGTTCCATACGTCCGAGCTGGTGTCGGTGCGTTTTGCACCCAGCACTGGCACAATCCAACCTGGGGCGAGAAGGCGTTGGATTTGCTTCAAGCCGGGCACGGTTCTGAAGAGGTGCTGGGCATGCTGCTCAAGAACGACGAACGTCGAGACAAACGTCAGCTAGCCATTATCGACATGAAAGGTCGAGCCGCCAATCGTAATCCGGCCAACGCCGACTCAAGTGGAATCTACTGGGGAGCGATGAGTGGTCGCTTCTATGCTTGCCAAGGCAACACACTGACGGGACGCAACGTTGTCGTCGCGATGGCGAAGGCTTACGAAGAGACCAAAGGCACAGTAACCGATCGGCTGATGTCAGCTCTCGTCGCAGCCGATTGTGTCGGCGGAGATCATCGCGGTCGGCTTGCAGCAGGCATTCGAATAGCGAAGGCTGGCGTTGATGGCTATTGGCTCGAGTTGCAAGTTGAGAAGAGTGACGACGCCGTGATTGACTTGATGAAGAAGTACGCAGCGTTGAAACATGCGGCGAAGGGAGCTTGGGCAAAGACGCCGTTTAAGCATCCGTGCACAAAGCGACCGACCCCGAAGGCACCTTCGAATTGAGCAAGGGGTGTTGTGTCGGCCACTGAGGACACCGAGACAGAATCTCCGTGGTCTCTGTGTCCTCGGTGGCTTAGTTTCCTGAACCCATAAGCGTGACGATCAATACCCGGCAGCAAACCCTGATCGTCGGTCATCGGCGACTCCGATCAACCGTCCGGTCTTTTCGTCGACGCCGATCGAGTGAGCATCGCCTTGAATGTATGCTTTGTCGTTCAATTGATGACCGCGGGCTTTGATTTGCTGGACTAGTGGTGCGAACTTGGCTTCTTCGACATCTTCGAATCTCGCCACATCGGGAAACCACTGATGATGAAGTCGCGGTGCGGCAACGGCGTCCTTGAGACTCATTCCAAACTCCAGTCGATTCAGGACAACGCCCAATGCCGTGTTAATAATCGTGCGGCCACCGGGCGAGCCCGTTGCCATGTAAAACTTTCCGTCTTTCGTGACAAGCGTCGGCGTCTGCGAGCTAAGCATGCGTTTGCCAGGTTGAATCAAGTTCGCTTTCGTTCCGATTCTTCCTTTGCGGTCAGTGTGCCCGCGTTTCCAATTGAAGTCACCCATCTCGTTGTTCAATAAGAAGCCGGCACCTCGAACAACGACCCGCGAACCGTAGCTGAATTCCAACGTGTACGTATTCGAGACTGCCATTCCGGAAGAGTCGGCGACGCTGAAATGAGTCGTGCTTGGGCTTTCGTCAGCCAATGGAATGTCTCTGGCCAAATATTCACTTCGAGTCTCTTTGTTTAGATCGATGCTTTTTGCCAACTGCTGCGCGTACTGCTTGGAATAGAGTTGCTCGGGAATCTTGACAAAGTCCGCGTCCCCAAGATGTCTCGCGCGGTCCAGGTATGCTCGTCGCATGACTTCGATCATGATGTGCGCGGTTGCTGGAGACCAACGGTTCTGTTTGCGTAGCTCGAAGTTTTCGAGCATATTCAGCATTAGTCCCATCGTTGTTCCACCGGAACTTGGAAGTGCGGCACCGAAAACATCATAGCCTCGGTATGAAGTTTTGATTGGACGCCGCAGCTTGGCTTCGTAGTTGGCCAGATCTTGCTTTGTGATCAATCCGCCACCGGCTTGCATTTCTTCGGCAATCCAGCCAGCGATTCGTCCGCGATAAAACGCATCGGCACCTTGGTCGGCAATCAACTGGAATGTTTTTGCCAGGTCAGGTTGGATTAATCGATCGCCCTTGGCCCACGGTTTCTTGTCCTCTTTGCCGAAGACTCGTTGAAACTCGGCGAATCTTTTTGTTGCTGAACCTGCGAGGACTTTGTTCAGAGACTTGGCTGTGAATGCATCGATTTCAAAGCCATCACGGGCAAGTTGCACTGCTGGCACGACGAGCTGTTTCCATGGCAACTTGCCGTATTTCTTGTGGGCTAGCTCGAGTCCTCGCAACGTTCCTGGAACGCCAACCACGCGATGGCCAAAGCGAGTGTGATTGAGTGGAAACATGTTCTCGGTAGCAGCAGCCGGTGCGGTTTCTCGATATTCGATGCAGACCGGCGGCTTTCCAGGTCCGGGCAAGATCATCATGAAGCCGCCACCACCAATGTTTCCTGCCTCTGGTACCGTGACCGCCATTGCCAGTGCTGTTGCCACGGCAGCATCGACAGAATTGCCGCCGCGTTGAAGCATCTTGAGACCGGCTTCGCTTCCGGGTTGGGAAACGCCAACGACAACGCCATGTTTCGCTCGAACAACTTGTGGATTTCTTTCTTCGGCGTGAATGCCAAAACCGAAAACCAAAACCAGTAGCAATGCTGCGTAAGTTTTGTTCATCGCGATTCCTACACTCGGTCGTGGTGTTTACTACTTGGCCAAGAGCCGCAAAGCGAGCCCGATTTTTGAGTCATCTTCGGCGTGTACGCTGCGCAAATCAATCATCACCTGGTCTTGATGAATCCGAGCGTAAACGCGAATCGTCCCTATTCTCAGCCGGTGTGCGAGTGACTCGGGAGATAGACTCGAGTGCGTCAGTGCAATGACAGCGGTTGGCATCTCAACCGCCGGCAAAGAGCCGCCGCCAACAAAGGCTGTTTCTTGTTTGACGGTCATCGTCAAGTCATCGCTCGCTTCAAAATCGGTGACGATGGATGCCGCTCGTTCGGTAAGTTCGTCCAATGTCGCGGCCAGCATTTGCAACGTTGGCACTTCTTTCTCCGCCGCGTCGCGAAGGTAGGGATCTAGGGTTCCGGCCAATGCTGACAGTGTCAGCTTTCCAACTCGGACGGCTCGCGCCAGCGGGTGGTTTCGGACTTGTTCGATGTATTGATGGTTGCCGACAACGATTCCGCACTGTGGCCCACCCAGCAGTTTGTCGCCGCTCCCCAGAATAACGTCAGCACCACACTCCGTACTGTTTTGGAAAGTTGGCTCGACCGGAAGTCCGAATTGCGACATCTCGACAAGCGCTCCGCTTCCAATATCGTCAATCGAGATGACTTGTCGCTCTCGAGCTAACGGCGCCAACTGATCGATGCCAGGCGTCTCGGAAAACCCCACCACTCGATAATTCGAGGGGTGAACGTGCATGATCGCTGCTGTATTTTCGCCAATTGCCGCTTCATAATCCGAAAGCTTCGTGCGATTCGTGGTTCCGACTTCTCGCAGGATGGCTCCTGAAAGCTCAAAGATCTCGGGCAAGCGAAATGAGCCGCCGATCTCGATCAACTGACCGCGAGAAATGATGACTTCTCGTCCTGCGCAGAGTGATTGTAAAGTGAGTAGCGTGGCTGCCGCGTTGTTGTTGACGACGAGAGCATCTTCAGCGCCCGTCAGAGAACGTAGCGACTCGGTCAGTTGAAAGCCGCGATAACGTCGCTCGCCCGTGTCCAAATCGATTTCGATGTTGCCAGCGCCGGAACACTCGGCAAGCATTGATCGAGCCTGTTGCGAAAGAGGTGCTCGTCCCAGACCCGTGTGCAATACGACTCCGGTCGCATTGATGATGCGTCCAATTTTTGCAGACTCGTGCAGTTTGGCTCGCCCGTTAACTTGTTCTGCCAACGCTTCTAACGCCGCGGCTTTGTCGACGAGGTTCTCGGAATCCGAAGCGATCAAGAGAACGCGAAGGCCTTCCAGTTCTTCGCGAATCCAATTCAAAACTTGCTTTCGGCCATAGCCATCAATCAAAATCGCGACGCTTGTATGATTCAGCGCATCATTGACGGATGGAAGTAGCCGTAGCCGAGATTGATCGATCTGCATTGGTTGCTCAACCGCGTGAGTTTCGGATCAGTTTCGCTGACTATCCACTATTGAGACGGGAAAGTCCAACGAAGCAGATTCGTGAAATGCCAAGGCAAGTCTGTTTCCTCATTCTGGAAACTTTAGAACAGATCCTGAATCGACGTACCATTTTCTAGCAAGTAGACAGGTCGACCTTGGAAGTTGACGATCTGTTGTTTTGGGGATGCCGAACAGATGAAACGACGCTGGGGGGCTTAGGCTATCGAAATTTGTCGCCAACGGAAGCCGAACACCGTGTACGTCGTCTTGTGTAACGATGGCATAAGAACGCGCAGGCTGATGACGTTTCTAAGCGCGTAATCGCTATTCGTGGCGCATTGAGCTTTGGCCGACGAGTTTCTTGCCGCCAAGATAGCTACCCGGAATGAAGTTGACCTCGTCGAACGGGATCTCGACTTTCACTGTGCAGAGGTCGCGCGGAGATGCGTTGGAGACTTCGTCGCCGTTGTCGTCGTTGCCGGGTGCGGGAGTCACCGTGATGGTGACAGTGATGGCACCGCTTGAAACGCCAGTTGTTTCATTTAAGAAGTCTTCAATGAAGGTCTCGACTTCGTTGTTTGTTGTGCCGTCTAGGATTGCCAGTCGCGCCCCTTCTCGAGCGGCATTTGTGGCTAATTGGCCGACCATCATCGCTCGACCAAATTCGATGATGCCTAGGACAACAGCAAAGAAAATTGGCAGCACGAGGGCCATTTCGACCAGCGCGGCCCCCCATCTCTTTTCCACTCTCTTCGGTGATAGTCTTCGATAAATCATTGTTTCACTTCGGCTGTGCTTTCGCAGCCGGGAAGGTCAATGGAATGCATCCCTTGGTGGGATTGACCTTTGGCGCGAATTGTCCATGCAATCTATGCACGGAATGGTGGGATTATCGATTGAAACCTAGGTCACAAATGAGGCCAGTCAAATCGGAATTCGAGAAAAGCCGAGAATTCTTTGTTTGAGAGCACCTTGCTTAAGTGTCGAGCGTCTCTCCGCCTGCGTTTTGATGCGTTTTTTCATGTCGTTGGACGGCTTAGCCTCGAAGAGGCGGCACAGATGAAGTCGGGGGAAAAGGTGCATGTTGTCTGAGGAGGTCCGAAGGACCGGCACAGCCTTTGTGACGGTCCTTCGGACCTCGCGAATCTTCTGCAAAGTCCCCGACCTCACGGTCGAGGCTATTGCTGTACCGCCTCTTCGAGGCTAAAGAGCACAACATCAAAACTCACGCCGAGTTACCAATGGCCAGCGATTACTTTGCGCCGTTGAGTTGTTCGAGTAGCTTGCTCGCGGCTTCTTTAGTGTCGTCGTTCTTCTGAAGCGATTCGACGAGTGCGCGGGCATCGTCCTTGTCGCTGTTGGCGGCAAGTGTCTTTGCCAAGCTGAGCTGAATTCCGGGTTTTCCTTCTTCGGCTAGTTGCAAAGCAACCTTTAATTCTCGGATGGACTTCTTGTAGTTCTTCAGGCCAGCAAGAGCGTCGCCGAAAATATGATGCGTTTCGGCATCATTGACGTCGATGTAAATGGCGTCTTGCGCGTAATCTACGGCGGCTTGGAATTCGTCGCGGTTCAACGAGATCTCGGCCAGCTTCTTTCTGCCACTGGCATGATCGGCATCACGTGCGATCAGGACTTTGAGTGAACTTTCCAACTTGTCCAGTTGATCAGTTCGCAAATAAACCAGTACCGCACCCTTGAGCCATTTCAGGTCGTTGGGAAAGTGTTCACGACCTAACTCGTAAACTTCCTGGGCGTTCTTGTAGTCTTTAATGTAGACGTAAACTTGCCCCAGAAGGTCAAGCACGGCGGGATGTGGTTTTTCTCGATCGTAAGCCTTGTTCAAATAGCCGATGGCCGAAATGACGTCTCGCCCCAAGATTTCTAGTCGAGCCATCACGACATTCGCGAGCGGCTCTTTGGGATTCTTCTCGAGTGCCTCTTCGGCAAGTTCCCGGGCTTCTCGACGACGCTTTTGAAGGTGGCGGAGATATGCGAACTCGCCAGCTTTCGTGGCGTCTTCTGGATTGTCGCGATAGGCCTTTTCGATCTCTGACGGTTTCTTGCGAGGCCTCACGTTAATGCCCTTTAACTCGGCAACGATGTCCTCCATGAACTTGATGTAGCCAGCTTCGAACTCGTCTTGATCGACCTTGTAGACTTCCTTGATCGCCTGCCGAGTTGAAAGACCTCGACGATAGCAATCGAGCATCTGAGCAATCGTTTTCTCGCCGTATTTCTCGATCATGTATTGCGCACAAAGACGACTTTGGCAGTAAGCGAATTGCCAATCATTGGGTGACTCGGGGCGTACGAAACCTTGGGTTAGGTCATCGAGACCGCGGATGCGTCCCTGTGGAACTCGAGTGGCCAGGAGTTCGTTCCAGATTTGTGGTCGCTCGTAGCCTTCGGACGTGACCGCTAACGCTTCGGTGAACCAATGAGGGATGTTGAAGTGCGTTTGCTGCAAAGTGATGACATGCACGTACTCATGTTTTAGCACGCGAGCCCAGTTGTACGGTGGCGACGTCGCCGTTGGTGACGCCAGCGCTACGATGACGCCCGTTGATGCTCCGATAGTTTGAATCCAGGGCAAGCCCACCATGCGGGCACTGAACCATTTGTGAGCCGAGAGCCCCTTGCCGCGATGATAGATTTCGAAATGAGTTCGCTGCTTGGGTTCGTAGCCGAATTGCTTGACCAAATCGTCGTATTGTTCCTCGAGGTACTCGGCCATGTACTCGCCAAGCAGGCGATCGCTTTGCGAGTCGACATGGATCGAGAAGTGGTCCGTGTTGATCACGTGATAGTTGGCCAGCACTTTTAGAACCTTGCGCATGTTGCTGACACGAACATGAAATGGGTCGGCTTCGAACGCCTTTTCCAACAGATTCGTAGCGTCTTCTGTCCGGCCAGTTTGCATGAAGAGCATGCCCAACGATGTCTTCGGCAACGCCAGTTGCGGCATGACATCGATGGCTCGGCGATACATGAGTTCGGCGGCTTGAAACTTTTTCCGAGATGCCAATCGCTCGCCAACAACTGTTAGAAAAATGCCAGGTGCTGGGTTTCCGTCAGCGGCTTGGATGATGAAGCCAGCAGCCTTGCAGGGCTTTTCGATTTCGATGTTTTCGATAGCATCGATGTTGGTGATGAGTTCTTGCAATTGCTGATATGCCGCGGATTTTCGGTCGTCCAGCGTTTTCAGATCACTTAGTAAGTGCGCGGCGGCGATCATGCGAAGCGTTTCTTGATCCTTTGGGTTCACTTCCAAGGCCGTGGTCAGAAGCTCGATGGCTTTGCTGAACTGACCATCGCTGAGCAAAACGTCCGCTTTCAGTCGCAGCGCTGATGGTAACTTTGAATTAATCTTGAGTGCTTCGTCGGCTTGCTTCTCGGCTTCTTCCCATTGGAATTGTTGTCTCGCGGCCTCACCCAGTGCGACGTAGACTTCAGCGGCTGACGGATTGATCGCCAACGCTTTTTTCAGTTCTGGGATCGCTTGTGCTCGATTGAATTTCTCGAGCAGCAACTGGCCGGCGAAGTAGCGAGCTTGCCAATGATTCTTGTCGGCCTTGAGGGCATCGGGGCATAGCGTGTTGATGATGAACTTAAAGATTTGGGAAACGCTGTTCCATCGAGCGTATTGCGCCGAACCTCGCGCGACCCACATGAGCGATTCGGCGTCCTCTGGTTGTTCGGCGTTGTAGTATCGCACGAAAGTTCGATAGGCCTCGGCGGCTTCTTTCAGTTTGCCGCTTTCTCGAAGCAATTCGCTTTGCACCCACATGGCTCGCAACTCGCGCGGGTTCTTCTTCAGGGCGGCTAAGACGGCGGCAGCGGCAGCATCGAATTGACCTTGCTCGAAGAGACACAGGGCCAATTCTGCTTGGAGCCCTGCATTTTCCGAGTCGCTTTTGACTGCTTCCTGAAGAGTTTTGGTCGCGTCTGTCCATTGGCCGATGGATCGTTGAACGCGAGACCTCCAAACGATGGCAGTCGATTTCAGGCCTGTTTCTGCTTGAAGTTCCTCGAAAGCATCTAAGGCTTCGGCATAACGACCACGCTGATAACTCTCCCGTGCCGCGTCGAGCAGCGCCGCATCGTCGTTGGGCTCTTCGGCTGTGTTGCCTGAAGAGGCAACTAGCAGCAATACGCAAAGGCTGAGGATGCCTTTGAGTGACACACATCGGAGCGAGAAGGCGATTTGAAACGCTTGATAATTCGTCAGCATGACTGGTTGCCTATGTAAAGACGCACGTTGTAAAAACGCACGCTTGCGGAGATCGACAAGTACTAATTCAGTTTGCGAATTTGAATGTCCTTATACATCGCCTCGGCAGGTGGCCCACTGTGGATTTGAAGGCCGATGATCCCGCTGTTCGCAATGTTCTCTTCCTTTTCCGTGTGGTCAACAGTCTGAAATCCGTTGACCCAAATTCGAATGCGAGGTCCCTCGCAGCGAATCACGAATTCATTCCAATCGTCGGTCTTGACGGCTTTCGCCAGCTTCTTCGCATCGCCTTGGGCGAGGAATTTCCGGCGCCGAGACTCATCGTACAACGAGCCCCAGATGAGACGATCTTTCATCGCGCCAATATCGCATTGGAAACCGATGACCTCGTGATGATTCGGAATCCGCTTCGAGCGGAATTGGATACCAGCGTTTTTTCCCTCGCCGACTAGCTTCGCTTTCAGACGGAGTTCGAAGTTTTGGTACTTTTCTTTGGTACAGAGGAACTCGTTATTCGGAATTCTCTTCTTTAGCGAACCCCCAATAATTGCCCCTTTTTCGACTCGGAAGAATTTTTCGTTACCTTCCCAGCCTTTTAGTGTTTTACCATCAAAGAGGCTCTTGCCTTTACGTTGTTCGGCAGACGCTGTGGAAATCATCAAAACAACGACAAGAATCAGTGTGAGTGTGCGAAACATTATTGAGGTCTCGTCAAATCGAAATGTCCAACTGAAATTGCGAAATCTTTTTGTTCTCACCGAATTGTGGGGGTGGCTGGGGACGAGTCTTCGAGCCCCAGTGGGATGACCGGTCTGGGGGATCGAAGACTCGACCCCAGCCACTCCGGTATTCAGTGAAGAACCAATCTTTCTAAGTGACGCAGCGGTACGATTAGGCCCGCTACGCCTCATCAGGCTTCGCAGAGAATGAAAACACATCTAAGGGGCGAGCGATTCGCAAGTAATCCTCGACTTTCATGATCACCGAATCCGTCAACGAACCGGCGTTGAAAGCGATTCTCTCGTTTTCACAGATGCCGGAATCGACATACAAATCAAATGGCAAGACCGGCTGGCCAAATGGTGGAACCGAGCCAGGAACAAGCCCCGTTAGTTGTTGATCCCGATCGTTGACAGATTTGGTTAAATCAAACAATTCATCCGCGTTGGCGAATCGCATTTTGCGAGTCCCCAATCGACTTCTGATCAAGAACGAGTCGACTCGACGATCCGCTGGCAGCACGAATAATGAAAACTGTTTTGCAATCTTCATCAACAACGCTTTGCCGCCGATTCGTAAGTCCTCGCCCCTGGCTCGAGCGGAGTCTTCTGATGTCCGAGTGGGTTCGTGATGCAATTCGCGAAACTCGATGTTTTCTTTCACAAGAAGTTCGCGAATGCTCTGTAAGACTCCGCCACCGTCCATCAGTGTTTACTCCAACCACATTTTATCGATCGATTTGAACTATGTCGAAGAGTTTCCGTTCTGTCTAGAGACACAGCTTCGTCGGTGAGATACGGTGCCCCAATGGGTGCGAGTCTCTCGCTGACGCGTGAGTTACCATTCGGAATCGGAGCCTGTTTTTCGGATTCACGCCGTTCGCGGTAAATGCGAAAACGTCGAGATTGATTTGGCTCGCGAAGAGGCTATCCTTAATCAGACCACTGTCGCAACAAGGGACGTAAAATGGCTACTGAAAATGGATTCATCGGGCGCGTTTGGCGAGAATTTCGTGCGGGCCTGCCACTACTGATTCTGCCCATTGTTGCCTTCGGTATCTTCTTCGTTTTCTTGCAATTTGCCGAGGAAGAGCGTCAGCAATATGTCGCTCAAAATAACGCCAATACAATGATGGCACCGGGCGTGCCCGCGGTTTACGCTCCCGTGCCCTTACCCAAGCCAGTTGCCAAAGTCGACTTAGTTGATGGGACTGAGCTGTGCATTCAAGCCGTCACTTTTGGTCGGCAGCACCGGTATGATCTGAAGTATCGTGATTTCAATCGGCGAGTCCAAAATCGTCGATGCAGTTTCAACTCGTCAGATGAAAACGTCGCGATTTGGATGGTACGACGGGATCCGCTCACGGGTGTGCTGCTCGACTTCGAATGGTGGTCACACTCGGAGATCATCGACGCAAACGGTGTTGGAATGAGGGACAGTGGTGCGCGACGCTATGCGAGAGGCCCGTCTTCTTCCACAAGCCACGGACTCCAGCGTCCAGCACAACCTGTGGGCCCACAATACAGTCAGATCATAGTTTGCAGCACACTGCCGCGAATCCGATTGAAAGACAAAACGTTTAAATTACGCGTTTTCGACCGTGATGACTCGCAGGTAGGTGAGTTCACTATCCCCTTGCCGACGCAGTTGCAAAAGCCCCAGAAGACTTGGACGCCCGATGGACTGCCCATTAGTCAAAGAATTGGCAAGGTCGATGTGAAGTTGACTCAAGTTCGCGGTTATCACACCACGGCGAGTTCCGGAAACAGGAAGATCGATGCCACTCGGCTCTCGGCAACAACGCTATTGACGATCGATGACAAGCCTACTCGCGATTGGCAGTTAACCTGGAATCAGGTTTCGGATGCACTAGGCAACAAAAGCTACATGTATCGTTGCACATTGAATCCCACGGAAGTCTG
>PBMZ01000101.1 GCA_002722955.1 Planctomycetaceae bacterium
GAGATGTGGTATTTCAGGTTCTTCAGTGCACCCTGAATGCGATCGTATCCCCACGACGGATTCTCTCTGGCGAAGCGCACGATGGCATCCACGATAACCTGTCGGATGCGTGGTCGTCCTGGCTTCCGCTTGTCACTGGAATCAAACTTCTTCGCGACGAGTTCCCGGTGCCATCGGAGGATCGTGTCAGGCGTGAAGAGGGTCGTGATTTCCCGCAGAGCCTTGCGACCGACGGCATGAGCCTTCATGGCGAGCAGTCGACGCTGGTCATCGTCGAGCAGCAGTCGCTTTTTTCCGAGTTGCTTCAGCAGGGCCTCGATCTGGGCGTTCTGAAACTCAATGATCTCTTGCTGACGCTGGTTCACAAGACCGCAGAGGGCAGCCAGCATGATGTGCCATGGCTGGAGCAGAAAAGACATGTTCGGCGCCGAAATCGGCCAGTGTCTGGCGACTGCGGATTGACATCAAGCGTGCGATCTGTGAGACCCAAAGGTCGCCTAAACCCAGCGTTTTAAAGCGTTTGAGTTCGGCGGAGTTTTTGGACCCTACGAGCACGATTCGTCGATTCAGAATCGGATGAGATATCTTCAACGGATTCATGAGTCTTCTGCGAAACAAATTGAACGCGTTGTCGTGGGGCCGTGAGAGCTAGATTTTAGCGTAGTGGACTTCGCCAGAAGTCCCATCCCTCACGGCACACAAAGGACTTCTAGCGAAGCCCACCAAATATAGCGAAGCCCACCAAATAAACCCGTGCATCAAGACTTGATGGGCTAATGACCGTCCTGGAATTTACTGTCGAGTTTGAAAGTGGCGTAAGCTTTCAGCTTGCGGAAATCCCGAATCGCAAGCTGGAAGCTTACGCCACTTATTTCCAGGACGATCCTAACTCAGTTCTTCGATCGGCTTGCCGAAGGGCAACGTGATGATCGGGCGCCCCGAACGATCCAGGTAGTGTTTATGCGTGTCGATTCCCAAGTGGCGATAGACTGTGGCCAAGACATCTTGCGGTGACTTGGGATTGTCGAGCGGATAAGCCCCTTTCGAATCCGACGAGCCAACAACACGGCCGCCTTTCACGGGGCCACCTGCCAAGGCTGCACTGAAGACGTTCGGGTAATGGTCGCGACCGTTGGTCTTGTTCAGGCGAGGCGTGCGACCGAACTCGCCCCAAGCGACAACCATGGTTGTCTCGAGCAAGCCGCGTTGATCCAGGTCCTCGATCAATGCCGAATAGCTCTGATCCCATCGGGGCAAGAAACCATTCTTCATCGAGTCGACGCCTTCGACGTGCGTATCCCACCAACGACAATCCACCGTAACCAACCGCACGCCCGCCTCGACCAAACGCCGCGCCAACAAAATTCGTTGGCTAAACGCGCTGGCACTGCACCGGCGAGGATCATTGGGATTGTACTTGGGTTGGAAACCGTACCGCTCACGAAGTTTCTTCGGTTCCGAGTCCAGGTCGAAAGCCTTTCGCGCACGATCAGAACTCAAGATGTTGTAGGCTCGTTGATGGAATTCGCTGATCGCTTCCAGTTGACCGCTGGAGTCCAAGTCTTGACGGAACTGATCAAAGCCCTGCAGCAATGACTTTCGAGAATCGAATCGCGGTCGACTGATGCCCTCGACCAATGAAAAGTTCTGCAGCTTAAAGGGGCCCTCGTTCGCCGGATCGACCAAAGTTTCAAATGGCTTGTGAGCAACACCGAGATACGCGGAATCGGATCCCGGCAACTGTCTCGGGATCATGACATACGCGGGCAGTTCTGGCGTCAGATGATCGAGCTGTTCGGAAACGATCGACCCACAACTTGGATGAACGTTGACATCAGGTTGCGGTCCCGGTGGGTGTCCGGTGAACAAAATTTGGTCACCTGCCGAGTGCCCGGCGTTCGTATGGTGCAGGCTGCGGATGATCGACCACTTGTCCATGACCTGAGCACACTGCGGCATCATGTCGACAATGTCGATGCCGGGCACTTTCGTCTTCGTGGCTCCGAAGTGACCGCGGTACTCGGCCGGAGCCTCCATCTTCGGATCCCAGGTCTCGTGTTGAGACGGACCGCCTCGCATCCAAAGAATGATGACATTGTTCGCGCTCTTCGCCGATGGGCCAGCCGGAGTCTCCAGCTTCAGCAAGTCGGCCAATGTGAGACCAGCAACGCCCAATCCGCCCGCTTTCAAGAAACTGCGGCGATTCATGCTAAGTTGGCTACGAAACTCGCGACATCCGAGTTGATTTGGTGACTTCATGAATGCATCTCCCAAAGCTCCATTAAAATAGTATCGGTTTATGCCACATTCGAAAACAAGACATCGGCGGAAACAATCTTTGGGTGCGTTCACCCAAAGATTTGGTTTTTTCCTTTAGACCTTGAGTTCTCAGGCCCAAAGGGCCGTTCCTATGTCAGCCCAGGGCGAAGCCCTGGGACGCTTAACAACGTATCAATCGAGCCCCCAACGGGGCGGCCCTACAAAGCCGAGAAGATAGCGCCGCCCCGATGGGGCTTTGTGTTTCTGGTAATCGCCTTCCCAGGACTGCGTCCTGGGCTGACATAGGCACGCCTTTTGGGCCTAAAAAAGGCAACGCCCCAATCTTTCTATGCTACGTCTCCCAACGCGATTACTGGCAGGTCTCCAAACGCGACTAAAACTCACAATTTGGCGGTGTCGTTACTGTCGAGCGTTCAAATACCGAGGAAATCGTTGTATCCGCTGGCCTCGTTGGGACGAGATCAACCGATTCGATCGGAATGTGGCCGAAAGCCGACAAATCGTCCTAATCCGAATCATCGGTACGAATCGTTCGCGAGCTGCCTCGGATCGAACTGGCTACTTGACCCTGTTGTCCAGCCTGACTTATGATTGACCGACTAGTATTTAGTTAACTCGTGAGATTGCACCGATATGCGCACGCTTCGCGCGTCCTTTCGAGTACAATATTTGAACAACCAATAGGGCACGTCCTTCGCGTGCTCATCAAGTCATTTCGGCACCGACATAGATCCAGCCATTGGCTGCCCACGGTGAGGAATTGTCATGCATATCCTTGGAAAGTTACTCGGTTGTCTATGTGCCATCTTGGCGGTATTGGCAATTGTTTGGACTGGTCGAGCCCTTCAAGTTCGCAATAGCTACAACATGGCCAACGAGAAGTTGAAGGACACATACGCGAAAAATGCCGAAGCGCTTGTCGGCAAGGAACGCGCTTATCGCGCCGCCATCAACGAGCTTGATCGAGTCAACTTTGACTGGGGTCGAGTTTGGGACGACGTCGCTGTTGGCCAGTCCGATAACAACGGTGTCATCATCAACATCGGTTCGCGACAAGAGCTTTCGCAAGAACAGGTCCTTTACCTGTTCCAACCCAAAGCGGATGGCTCGGGCATGGTTTACGTTGGACCGTTTCGAGTCGCCACGGTTGAGGATGAACGCGCGGCACTCGAACCAACATGGCGACCGCGTCCCGCTGATCCCAATGATCCGAACGGAGCTCGACAAGCGGAGTCCGCTGGCTGGCGATACGGTGCCGGTTGGCGTGTTCGCGATACGATTCCCGTCGAAGTCCGCAAGAACTTCACCAACGTCGAAGTCCAATTCGCACTGGCCGACGAGCGTCTTGCCAGTCGACGATTGAATCTGGCGTATCAACAAAAGCTCAACACCGATGCTAATCAGCAATTGCAACGTCGCGAGGGTGAATTGAATGGTGGCCTTCCTGAAATGGAAGCAAATCGTGGAGTGCTGCCGCAAGACAAAGTCGACGGTTTGGTGAAAGCGATCGAGGACGCCGAAGAAGTTCGAAACGAGGAACTTGCCAATGTCGACCGCTTGCGTCGCGAATTGAAAGCGGCATACGAGCGATACGAGAAGCTAAAGGATGAGAACCTGCAACTCACCGAGACGCTTCCAAAACCGGCGGTCAGCGTCAGCAGCCGACCGTAGTTTCGAACAATCACGAGGCCAGTTCCTGAAGGAGTAGGCCGAACACGCAATGCGTGTTCATCAAAGGTCACGTTTTTGTAAGTCGGTCGAAACGAGTTTTCTTGCCGACAAGACACGCAAATTGGGTTCAGAATAAACACGCGGAGCGTGCGAACGATGGGAATCCACAGCCGCGACTACGCTCGCGAAGATGAGTTCGACGGTGGTGGCGGTGGATACATGCCCGCCAATGCCGATTCGGCGATCAAACTGCTTCTGATCATCAATGTTGTTGTGTTCGTCCTGCAATATATGACGTGGGACGCGGCTTACTTCGATCGCACAGGGCAACTTGGCGGTGGAATCACGGACTGGTTGAACCTTCATTTCAATCATCTACGGTCATTACAAGCCTGGCGTCTCGTGACGTACGGCTTCTGCCACGCTAACGTCCAGCATATCTTCTTTAACATGCTGGTCTTGTGGATGTTGGGCCGCTTGGTTGAGCCGATCTACGGAAAGCACGAATCTCTGTGCTTCTTTATTGCCGCTGTTGTGGTCAGCGGACTATGTCACATCGCCGTACAACTGCCCATGGCCTTGTCGACGCCATCGGCTGTCTTTGAGATGCAAGAACTGATCGAAGACACAAGAGAACGTGTTGAACGCGGTGAAATCGATGAATCACAAGGCCAGCAAATCTTAGATGAAGAAGTCGCACGACGCGTTGCCAACAATGAACTCACTCCAGCTGAGATCAAAGGCTTGGCAGACCACCGCCGTTTAGCTGGAGTCTATGGAGCCTCTGGCGGTGTCATGGCTGTGACGATGTTGGCAACCATTCACTTTCCACGGCTCAAGATGTTGCTCTTTATGGTTATCCCGGTCGAGCTACGTTGGGTAATGGTATTGTACGTAGTCATGGATGTGTGCGGTTTCATTAGCGGGAACTCGGGAGTCGCCAATGCCGCACACCTTGGCGGAGTTGCCTTCGGGCTGCTCTACCATCAAAACGGCTGGCGAGTTTCCACGTGGTTCAACTTTGGGAGATCTCGAGGCGCGCCGTCTGCGCCGAGACCGTCGAAACCGAAAGGCACTGGTTTCAATCTGTTTCAGCGAAAGCCGAAGCTAAAGATCTACGATGAGCCAACACCAAGCGCCAATTTGGATACTCAAGTCGACCAGATCCTGACCAAGATCCACGAACAAGGCGAAGACAGCCTAACGCCCGACGAGCGCCGCATCCTGGATGAAGCAAGCCGCCGATATCGCGACCGTGAGTGATTTTTCGTGCGCAAACCGCCGGGCTACAAGAACGAAGCAAATACCCGAAGAAACATTTCGCGAGGCAAGGATTGCGTATCCAAATGTTGAAACATTGCCTTGCAGGTTGTTTTGGGCTAGTGGTCCTGGGAACTTCGATGGCTGTGGCTGGGGAGTTTCCCAATGGCGACCTCGAAACCGGCAAACTTGACGGATGGGTCGTGGGCGGGCGGAAAGATGCTCGGGCCGAGGTGGTTTCGACTCGCGACATGTTCGAGCGGCTTGAACGATCTCGGTCATTCCGTCAGGCGGGTGGCTGGAAGAAACATCCGGTCGCTTCTAGCCTCAACCGTGCGACGAATCGATTCGTACTACAGATTAGCAGTGACGGCTATATCAATGCGACCACTCTGAGCGCGACCCAGATCGAAGCCGGGAAACAGTACACCGTTTCCATCATCGTGGAGAGCATGAACGGCGGTGATGCGACCTATTACTTGGACGTTTACGGGATCGATGAAGACGGAAAACGATTGCCATTGGGAACCGCGGTCAACACCGCGCGGAGCGAAGAGCTGTTTCAACAGTCGTTCCGGTTCACCGCCGAAGAGGGGCAGCCTCATATCGGACATCGGATCGGAATCACGGCTCGCTATCGAGGCCGCAACAACCTGGACAATGCATCCATTGAAATCAAGCCGTATCGTCCGGCGGGGCTGGATGCGATCGCGCGAAAGCTGCCGTTGGTAAAGACACTCGATGAACGACGAGAACCGCAATTCACCATCCGAGGATATACAGATTTCCGATATCGCCAAGCTCTTTCCAATGTGGGATCGCTTGAGAACGCCGGAGCCCCATTTCCAGCCCTAGCTCGATTCGCGATTGCAGACCAACCAGATTACACGCTGTATGACCTGGAAGGATTGACCTTGGCTGACGGAGAGGCCGCCGCCCTGACGGTAAACCTGATCGATGCAAGGGCGCATGCTGGATTCGCCGTGGATGGCAAAGTCTTTCTTTTAGGACGTCACGGGAATCGCAGGACGAAGCGAGACGACGGGAGTGGAATCAATCCGTTTCGGACTCCGGATTATATGATGTACATTGCCCGAGTCGCTCAGGAACTCGGCCCGGAAACCCTATTGATAACTCGAACCGGAGAACGCATCGACTGGTACACTTGCGGGAGAAAGGGGAGTTATACGATTCGAGGTTTGGCCCAGCGGCCGCGTCTGAGTGTCTTCGCCCGACAACGATCGATCTGGAGCCAACTTCGCAAAGGGACGCTGTCCGACGAAGATCGCGCCCGGTTGAACGCCTTTCCATTGGCTCCGCGACATCCTCATGGCCGACCCAATACGCCCGGCTTTCCCGGAAGCCAAATCAAAGATGATCGCGCGCTGGTCAAGGCGTTGTCGACCGATTTGAGCAAGCCTTTGTCCCCCCCCGAAATCGAGGCGATGGCCAAACACGTGGCGAGCTACAACCCGCACGGTTTCGGCGCTCGGGCCGATCCGCTCTTTTCGCTGCCGGAGTGGGCGATCCCGGCTCGCATTTTTCTCCTCACTCGACGTCGGGACGTCCTGGATCATCTCCTGCGGATCGCCGACCCAGCCATCCTGATTCGGAACGGTTTTGAAGTTGATGGAACGAAGTACGGCGTCCGGTTCGGAGGCGCATTCAACCGTTACTTGAACCTGCACGACTTCTGCGTATTTCCCGAAGGCGGATTTCGTTCCGAGGAAGACCTTGACGGTAGGCACTTCAATTCGCTGGGTGAATATGTTCGCGACGAGATATCCCGCACCTCGGATCCAGCCAACGCTCGAATGATCACGCCGTCGCTAGCGGCCTACTGCGTTGCGTTACATCCAGAGATCTGGAACGAAGAGGTCACCGATGGCGATCCCTGTAAGCTCGGCCGCGCCTACCGACAGCGCGCGTTGCGTTACATTCGGGAACTGGCGTTGAACTACGCCGACTACCGAGACCACAAACTCTACAACTTCCAGGCCGACTATATCTGGGAAAACTACACCGATTTCCATCGAGACAAAGATCGATATCTCGCTGAACTGGAAGCCTGGCGGCGCAAACGCGATGTTATCCGAGGCGACGAAGCACTTTCCGTCTTTTTGCGAGACAACCCTGAGCCTCGCCCGAAAGAGCGACGCGCCGGCATCAATCGTTTCGTTGCGGCGACATCGTGTGCCGGCTTTGCCGCTCATGCGGCGGAACTCCTGGGCGATAAGAAGTCCGCGGCCACGATCGATTCCTGCGCCGAAAAGATCTTGAACAGTTGGTTTAACACATTCCAATTCTACGCACCGGGCCACGACGGTCAGCATCTGGACGACCCGACGAAGTGGTATCGAGCGTGGGGTTACCAACCGAATTGCGTCAATCCAAACGCCAAGGATTACGACACGAACACTCCGCGCGGCAAAGGGCAGGTACGAGGTGAAGATCGTGCTCACATGAACTTCACCATGAAAGCCTTCTATCTGCTCTACGAATCAGGCCGTTACCCACACATCATGACCAACAAACGGATGAGTGACTTGGCGAGAACGTTCGACGAGATGGTGTTGCCACAATACGACCACTGGCGTCCTCTACCGCGCGCATCCAAGCACCCAAACGTTGATCCCATGCGAGGGATCGGACCGGTGAGGATTCATCCCTTGCGAATGTTCGCCGACTTCAATCCCAGCCTGAAGAAGAAAGTTGTTCAAGCAATGGTCGAAGGGACTGACGAGCGCGGCGTATTGATCAATCGGCTGATGCTAGCCGAGATGCGAGCAAAGGCGCACGGTCAGTTTTCCAAGAGGATCATTCGGACGGAGAGGCAAGGAGAATAGAAGCAAGTCACTGCTGAGGATTAGCAGCTTTCCCCACACTCTTGCCGATAAAAGACCATGTGTTACGGCCCCACGAGCCTTCGGTGAGGCATGCGGGATTGTGCAACATCTTCTTCGTGGGATCGCGTTTGTTTATGCAGCGAGATCCTTTGGGATAATCTTCGATGTCTTTTGAGAGTTGCTCGAACTCATAGGAAATGTTCAATTCATCCAACGTTGCTCGAAAGCCCCTCGTGTTTAAGGCTCCCTGAACGATGCGAATGTTGACGGGCGTCTTTTGCAAGGCATCGCGATTCTCTTTGTACTGCGGCACATAGTTCCGAGCCTTGGAATCGTTAACGCTCGTGCCGCCACCAGAATCCAAAGCCACGACGACCGAGAAGAGTTTCG
The DNA here is from genome assembly GCA_002722955.1 of Planctomycetaceae bacterium. Lineage (GTDB taxonomy): Bacteria > Planctomycetota > Planctomycetia > Planctomycetales > Planctomycetaceae. Next base: position 8,448 of record PBMZ01000101.1, read on the forward strand.
AGTATTTGGCACCCCAGTAGATCGCTCCCGCCGCTCCCATCGAGAACCCCATTACGGTCCGCTGGCGTCGATCTTTCGATATGGCATACTTACTCTCCAAAAACGGGAGAAGTTCCTTGAGTATATTCGTTTCCGGCATCTTGCCCTTGGCTCCGTCACGCCACACGGTACCTGCGTACTTTTCCGGAAAGACGATGATGCAATCGCCGATATGCCCCGCCTTTCTAGCTGCTTCATAACTTTTGAGCACTTCGGCCGAGGCGTTTCCGCCGCCAGCGCCGTGTAGAAAAAAGATGATCGGATATGGTCCATTCTTCTCGCTGTATGCCGGTGGTAAGTAGAGCGTGTATGTAATCTTGTCGCCTGTTTTGGAACCGACGTGAGTTAAGTTCTTCTGATACTGACCTTCATGTAACGCCGCATGCAGTTCGGACTGCGCGAAACAACCCAAACCGCTTAAGATCAACGACAGACAAAAAGCAGGAATTTGCTTCATTGGTGTTTCATTTTCTATCTAGACAAGGCTTTGTCAGAAATCGTGTGGGCAAGCGAAATACCTACTTTGAACTGTCCCACCGGATCTTGTAGAGCCGTCGTTCAGGTAGCTGGATGGCCTTTCGTTCGCCGACGAGAGCGTGGAATTCGTACTCCGACAGGTCGTGCGTACAAATTCGCTTACGCGATGATTTCTTTCAGCAAACCGGTACTGTCTCCGTGCCGATTCACCTGGACGCCGACGCCATGCAGCAGCGTTAGCCAGGCGTTGCACAGCGGTGTGTCCTTTGGCATCACGAGGTTGTGTCCCAGTTTTACGCCGGCACCGCGTCCGCTCAGGATCGTTGGGCAGTTCTCCGTTTGGTGGACCGTTCGCAGGTTGCTGCCAAAGACGAGACTCACGTGATCGAACAGACTCGAACCATCCGCTTCCTCCGTCGCCTTCAACCGGTCGAGGAATCCGGCCAGCAATTCGGACAGAGCGACGTCGCGGCGCTGCGAGGCGTCCTTGCGTTCGCCGGGCGTGTAGTGGCTCATGTCGTGAGCTGCAACTTGGATTCCGAGACTGGTCAGCAGGGTTGATATCGGCTGGCGATAGGTCAGCACGCGAGTGCTGTCGGTTTGCATCGCGGCGATCATCAGGTCATACATGACTTCGATCTCCGCTCGCCCCACCGGACTGGCCGGCGGCGCGGCGATCGGCGCTTTGGGAATCGGCACGCTCTGCCAGTCCTCGTCCCGAACCAGCCGCGTTTCGATATCGCGGATGCTATCGAAGTATTCGTCCAGCTTCTTCACGTCGCGCGTCGCGAGGCCGCGTTGCAGGTCACGCGCATCTGCCAGAACCGCGTCGAGCACACTGCGTTTCTGTTCCAGCAATTGCCGGCGTTCTTTCAGGGGCGTGTTATCTGGAGAGAAGAGCCGGTGAAACAAAGCGAGTGGACTGTTCAGGCCAGCGACCGGCTTGCCTCGCCGATCCCACGCCATCGACAGTCCCGGCCCATGCCCAGCTTGCCCCATATCCGGGTCTGCGCCGTTGAGTTGAATGGACGGAAATCGGGTGAACCGACCGAACTGAGCCGCCGCTACCTGATCGGCGGAGATGGTGTTGCGAAACGTCGCGCCTCCCTCGAACTGATTCGCGCCCGTCAGCCAGAAGGTGCTGCCGGCATGCCCTTCTCTCGACCATCGGTTGGTTAGTCGCTGGACGATCGTGAAGTCGGCGCGGTGTCGTTCGAGGGCCCTCAGTCCGGGCGGTAATTCATAATCTGGCCCCGGCTGATCTTCGCTAGGAAACCACGACTCTTCCGTCACGCCGTAGCCCATGCCAAGAAAGACCATTCTCTTCGGCGGCGCAGGTGTCTTATTGGCGGCGGATGCAAACCGGCGAAAACCAAACGATTCGAGAAACGGCAGAGCGATCAAAGCCGAGCCGGACCTGAGAAATTGGCGGCGGGAGTTCATGGGTTCTTTCATTGTAGCTGGATTCGTGAGAATTCAGCAGAGTTTTGATGGCAGACTGAATTCTCACGAATTCAGCTACGAGTTTCTTACTTTGATTGAAACGGTTTACTCTGGATTAGCGTGTGAACAAATTCACGCGCCGCATAGTTCTTCTGCTTCGCGCGTTTGACCATGTTTTCGATCAATTCACGATCGCTGAATCCAGCCGGTCGGCCCAGCGCGTAGGAAACGAGGGCTTCGGCAAATCCCGTCGCGAACGCTTCTTCATGCTCGGCGATCAAGTCGCGAAGCTCGAAGTAGTCGGAGAATTTCGGGCCATCGTGAAACGCGGCCGCTGCATCAATCTTCCATGTCTTGCGTTTCCCGCGATATTCGTAATGATCTTCTGTCCGCCACCGTCCAGCAGCATCGAAGTTCTCCAGCCCGAACCCGATCGGATCGATCTTTCGGTGACAACTCGCACACTGCGGTTGTTCCTGATGCAGGCTGAGGCGTTCCCGCGTCGTCAGCAGTTGGTCGCTCAGGCGGTTAATTTGCGGGACGTTTGCTGGAGCGGGCGGCGGCGGATCGTTGACGAGTTTGCGAAGCACCCACGCGCCGCGTTCGACCGGGTTTGACTGCTCACCGTTGCCGCCCATCGCAAGAATCGCCGCCATCCCGAGCAGTCCGCCACGTGGCGAATTCCTGGGAATCTCCACTCGCCGATATTCGTCACCCACAACGCCCCCGATGCCATAGTAGTTCGCCAGCAAACTATTCACGACCACATAGTCCGCACGCAGCAGGTTGGTCAGGCTTTCATTCTTTCGCAGAACGTATGCAATGGATTCGTAAACTTCCTGACGGGCCGCTTCCTTCGTCGAATTGTCGAAATCAGGATATCGCCGGATGTTGAACTTAAAGAAATCCAAACGCTCCATGCCTAGCCACTGATGTGTGAACGGAGCGACGAAACCGGATAGGAATTCCGGTTCACTCAGCAGGCGATCCGTCTGTGTCGCGAGCACTTCTGACTTCGCCAGTTCTCCGCTGGCCGCGAGTTTCCGCAGCGTTGGGTCGGGCGGCGCGCCTCGCAGGAAAAACGAAAGGCGAGTCGCCAGTTCCGCATGCGGCAGCGAACCCTTACCCGGTTCGGCCAGATACAGAAAACGCGGCGATGCCAGAATCACCGCGACGGTTTCGATCAACGCAGCCTGATGATCGTCACCCACTTTGCGACGAGTCTCGTAGATCTTTACGAGGCGATCGAGAAACGCGCCCGGCAACGACTTGCCGCGACACGCTTCAATCGCGAATCGCTGCAGCGCGCCCCGAAGATCGATCTTAACTTCTTTCAATGCCACGACTCCAGGCGGCGTTACGAAACTTGACTCTGGCAGCTTTTGAATTTCCGCCCAGTCAACCCAGAGCGCGAAATCCGGGCCGAGACCGTTTTCCTTTTTGCCGAGGTTGTGTTTGTAAGCCGATTGCTGGCCCGAATCGAACGTGCCGCGTTCCCGCACGAAGAAGTTCAGATCGCCGCCCGTTGTAATCGTCGTCGGGATCTCGATGACCTGCGGCTTTTCCAGCGTGCCCCTAACTTCGTGGGTGCTGAGGTGAATGAACGCCTGGCTGCGTCGACCGAACTCGACAAACTTGCGATGCGAGTCCACTTGCTTGGCCGCCGCGATTCTGATGCGAATCACATAGTCGCCCGCCGGAGCCCGATCCGCCCAAAACGTGAACCAAGGATTGACCGCGTTGTCACCGATGCTCAGCCACGCGCCGGTCTTGTTTTCCGGCTGAACAAGGAACCAGGACATATAGGGAACGGCATTCCACTGTCCGACACCGATGTGCGAAGCGTGATTGCCGTCGGTGAATCCAAATTCCTTCGGATCGGGAGCCCCCGGCATCTCCTTCCACCAATGATAGAAAGCGTGTTTGGGCCGTCCTTCGTTCAATTTCCGCATTCGCGCCGCGGCCTTGGTATTTTCAGGCAGCCGCACGAGTTCGTCGATTCGATTCTTCCATTTGTTGTATTGCCGATGGCCTTCCATCCGCCGATGCATACCTTTTCGAACTCGCTCTAGCGTGCCCTCTTCCGCCTCGAAACGCTTGTAGTACTCCGCGTCCCGATTGGCTTCGCGGGCGAAGGCCTCTTTGAGCGCTTCGCGCCCCAAAGCCAAATACTGTTCGAACTGATCACTCGACATGATCAAGCTCGACGACGAAGTGTCAAACGCGGTGGAACTCGTGTCGGCGGGCAATTCACTGACGTTGATTTTAGCGCCTAGCAGATCGCGAAGTGAATTCGCATACTCCCTACGATTTAGCCGCCGCATCGTGATCGCGCCGCCTTGATCCGCCAACCGTCGTCGCGCATCGACCATGACGTTGGCAAGATCATCCAGCAAGTCCGCTTTCGCTTCGGGAGTGAGCTGTTTCTCATCCTCTGGCGGCATCTCCCCCGCGTTCAACGCATCGAGCACTTTTTGCCAGTACTCAGCCGTCTCGTTGTCGGCAATCGAAAACGACAGATTGTCGATCCGAAACTTGCCCTTTTGAAGTTTCGCCCCGTGGCATTTCCCACAGTGCTCAACCAGCATTGCCCTGTGCTTCACGGGCACGGCTACGGGTTCCTTCGCAAACGTGAGCTGCGGGCTGACCGTCAATAGGATTAATAGTGTGAAAGGTTTCATGTGCATGCTTCCACCACGGTTCGATCAATATTAGACAGTTTCGGGTAGGCAAAGGAATACGGGCAGAGGAATGAAAGGCTGTTATTCTTCTGCCCTTGTATGTTTAATCGCAATCCCATTGTGGAGAATACCGTTGAAGGAACCAGTGTCGAGTTTGTGTCTGCTCCACTACGCTTCGCAGACACAAACTCGACGGCGGCTGGCAGATCGATAGCCCTCCGACCCGACATGCTTGAGGCCGTGAATGAGCAGGATCGTCAGTCGTTTTTGGACGAGAGCCCGAACAGTCGCCAGAGCCGAAACCACAAAACTTCGAGCTCGTATTCGCAAGGAAGGGATACCTCCAACATGACTTTCAACTGCATCATCGGAATCGACGTTGCCAAAGCCAAGCTGGATGTCGCGGATTGGCCCGCGTCGTTCCACGAAACCGTTGCCAACCATGCCGATGGATATCAGCAGTTGATCGCCAAGCTTCCTTCGCAAGAGACATGCCTGATCGTCATCGAAGCCACGGGCGGGTACGAAAAGAGCTTGGTCTGCGAACTGGTGCAAGCTGGTCATCTCGTGGCCGTCGTCAATCCGAGACAGGTTCGTGACTTTGCCAAAGCTCTTGGCATCCTCGCCAAAACCGACCGCATCGACGCTCGAGTCATCGCTCGTTTTGGCGATCAAGTTCGTCCGCGAACGGTGGCTCAAACCCACAAAAAACAGGACGAACTGGACCAATTGGTGACGCGCCGCCGGCAGCTGGTCGAGCTGCGAACGGCTGAACGAAACCGCCGCGGCCAAGCCAGTCCGCAAGAGCTTGCAGAAGGTTCTGGACCAGTTGACCAAAGAGCTTCGCTCGATCGACAACGAGATCGCCAAGCTGATCAAGTCGGACGACGGGTGGCGAGGCAAGTCGGAATTGTTGCAAAGTACGCCGGGGGTTGGTGAAGTGACCGCGGTGACGTTGATCGCCGAGGTGCCTGAGTTGGGCGAGTTGAATCGTCAAAAGATTGCGTCTCTGGTCGGTGTGGCTCCGTTCAATCATGACAGTGGAACCCTGCGTGGCAAACGAGCCATCTTTGGCGGTCGGCGTGCCGTGCGCAGCGTGTTGTACATGGCGGCGTTGTCGGCTCGCCGCCACAATCCCGTGATCAAAGCATTCGCAGATCGCTTGGCGGCTCAAGGTAAACTTCCCAAGGTTGTGCTCACGGCATGCATGCGCAAGCTGTTAGTGATCCTCAATACGATGGTCAAAACCAAACAGTCCTGGAACCCAGCAAAAACGCAACTTCCATAAAAAAACACTTGAAACAAAACACAGTCGCTCATTCCTCTGCCTGAAGACAACCTATCGTTTCCAGTTGGGATTGGGCGTTGGCGAATTGGCTCCAATGGATTCTCGCCATTGGTCTAAGTGGCGCTTCATTGCGTTCGCTCTTGTCGGCTGTTTGGCTGACATGTCGGTTTGTTCGCTTTTATCATTCTTGAGATCGAACAGCTCAACACGATCATCTTCGTAATAGTGGATCAACTTCCAACTCCCATCACGAATGGCGCTCGCGGGAGTCATTCGCGGATAGTAGTGAGGATAGTGCCAGAACAGTTTTCGTGGCTCTAGCTTCTGCTGTTCGCCCTTAAGCAGTCGCATTAGGTTGACGCCGTCGTTTTGCGGAACCTTATCTGACGGAACGCCGATTCCCGCAGCCAGAGTTGGATAGAAATCCTGCGACAGCACGGGCTCATCACAAACCTTATTGGCCTGAGTGACGTCAGGCCAACGAAACATCAGCGGTACGCGAATACCGCCTTCATACAAAGTTCCTTTGCCAGAGCGGAAAGGAGCGTTGCTGGTCGGTGGAGCACCCGCCGACTTGCCGGTTTGGAAATCGACTCCGCCGTTATCGCTTGTCAAAATCACAATCGTATTTCGGTCAAGCTTCAACTGCTCCAGCGTATCGAGAAGACGACCGACATTTTCGTCGAGACTCGCCAGCATGCCGGCATAGACGGAGTGCTTATGCAATTTGCCAGGCTGTTTTTTCTTGAAACGAGCAATCGTTTCCTCTTTGGCTTCAATCGGAGTATGAACGGTGTGATACCACAAACTGATAAAGAACGGCCGTTCATGTTGCTCGCGGATGAGATCGATTGCATGGTCGGTCAATTTGTCTGTCAGGTAGTCGCCGGGCTTCCCCGTCCCAACGGGAACGTATCGCAGTTCTGGATCGGACTTCGACCACACGCCTCGGTAGGGATAAAAGAACGTGCTGGGAGCGCCCCAATAAGTGCCGCCAATGTTGACGTCGAATCCCTGTGTCTCTGGATAATACGCGGTGCCCCCAAGATGCCACTTGCCAATATGAGCCGTGAAGTAACCTTGCTGCTTGAACAGCTCGGCGATGGTAGCTTCCGTTCGAGGAAGATCGGGATTGGCAACGGCGTTCAGAAGTTTGCGGTTCTTTGGACCGCCGGCTTTTGCTCCTTCGTGCCAGATCGTCATATCCAGACGAGCCGGATGTTTGCCCGTCATGACCGCCGCTCGTGTAGGCGAGCAGACCGGCGACGCAGTGTATGCCTGTGTGAAACGGAGCGACTCGCTGGCAAACCGATCAATGCGGGGAGTCTCATAAAAGTCGCTTCCCTGAATTCCCGCATCCGACCATCCCCAATCATCGACGAGGATGAACAATACGTTGGGCGGACTCGCAAACGCCGCTTGCTGAAGAAGATAAGTGAAAACAACAGTGAGAAGTAGATTGCGCATTTCAATTCAATGTGTCAGGAGTTCGTAGCTTGGCTCTCCAGAGCCGAGCATTTTGCGTATTCTTGTCCCGGCTTTGGAGAGCTTAGGATCACTCGATCAATTACTGTCCGATTTCAAAGCAACCTCGTAGTGGACGAGGCTACGAGTCCTTGTAGCGGATTGCCACATCGGGACTCGTAGCCTCGTCCACTACTA
>PBMZ01000102.1 GCA_002722955.1 Planctomycetaceae bacterium
ACTGCCGTCGGTCACGGCAAAAGTCGATGTCGATATCAGGCGGCTCGCTACGACTTGGATCCAGGAATCGTTCAAACAGCAAATCGTATTTCAACGGGCATACGTTGCTAAGCCCCAGCAGGTAGGCAACGATGGCTCCACAAGCTGAACCGCGAGCCTGACACGGAATCTTTTTCTCTTCGGAGAATCGAACGAAGTCCCAAACAATTAAGAAGTAGCTCGAGTATCCCATCTTTTCGATGACGCACAATTCGAAATCCAGCCGATCGTAATGGGCTTGCGTGGCTTCATCGCCATAACGGGACTCCATACGCTCGAGGCACAGTTTCCGCAAATATTCTGTATCGGTCAGGTTGTTGGGTGGCGTAAAAACGGGATAGTGTTGAGGGTTTTCCTCGAGTTCAATGTTGACTCGATCAGCGATCTCTTGTGTGATCGCCACTGCCTCTTCGTGCCCTGGAAAGGCTGCGTACATCTCTTCTGGAGTGCGTACAAAGAACTCGTTGCTCTCCATCCGCATCCGCTTTTCATCGCTACGAGTGGCTCGCGTGCTGACGCAAAGCAAGATGTCGTGTGCGGCCGAGTCCTCTTTATTCAAGTAGTGCGCATCGTTGGTCGCGACCAATGGCAACCCCATCTCGTTCGCAAACTCGATGGTATGCTTGGCGCAGTACTCTTGAATCTCGAGGCCGCAGTTTTGGATCTCCATGTAGAAGCGGTCGTCGAAGACTTTCATGTACCATTCGGTCAGTTTGCGAGCCTCGTCCCATTTCTCCTTGAGAAACAATTGAGACAACTCGCCAGCCGCACAGCCGGACAAACAGATCAAACCTTCACTGTGTTTTTCGAGGATCTCTTTATCGATGCGTGGTCGATAGTAGAAACCTTCGAGGTAAGCTTGCGACGCGAGCTTTATCAAGTTGAAGTAGCCTGTACGATTCATCGCCAGCAGTGTGAGGTGAAAGCTGGCCTCTTTCATCCGGCTGGCACTGCGGTCCGAGCGGGCTCCCGGAGCGATGTAAGCTTCGTAACCAACGATAGGTTTAATGTCGTTGGCCTTGGCCATGTTGTAGAATTCGAACGCTCCGTACAGATTTCCGTGATCCGTCACGGCAACGGCGTTCATGTCGCAGTCTTTGACCTTCGTGATCAAATCGCCCAGCCGATTGGCTCCGTCGAGCATGCTGTATTGCGAATGACAATGAAGGTGAACAAACGGCTGACTGCTCATGGCATCCCTCGCGCGGTGTGACTTTGGTCCGTCAAAGAAGAGATCTCAATGGATGTGTGGTGGATTCTAGCAAGTTGGCAAATCGAATCCAATCAGCCCGCGTCTAGCTGATGTGTTGCATGAGCATCTACGTACGTCGCCCCTTGTCCTTCAGCAGATTATCAATCCACGAAGTTTGTTCTTCGGAGAACCTGGGTGTTGGGTCGCCTTGATAGTCGATAGTTATAGCGGCTGTCGAGCGATGTGTCTTTGAACCAACATTGCTCCCCCAGCCAACAGGACGGATTGTGAGAGCGCCATCATCAAGACAACTTCCGCTTCTGTGAAAGGCTGCGTCTCAACTGTCCAGGTCGAGACTGCTTCATCCGTCGATCCGTAGCTGCCTTGATAGAAGTGGTACGCAAAAGCAACGGACGGGAATTCCGTGCTCACTTCGGAAAGGCTAGTACGCATCATCTCCGGCCCTTCCTCGAAAAACGTGTTCCAGTCATTCAAGCCGATCGAGCGAACAACGTCGGCTGTCTCTATGGTGATATCACACGTTTTGTTGTGAGTTGTTGCGTATTGACATTCCTCGGCCGTCAATCTACGGATGACGGTTGCTGAATCCTGAGCGGTTTGAACATCGATGCCTGCGACCACGTCAATGATGTGTTGAAAGGCAGGGCGAGAAACGCCGTCAATCTGGATGGGTTCGTCCCAATGAAAGCTGATGCTTGCATAGACGGGCAACGAGCCAGCACGTTGAACAGCGTCTTGATAGAACGCGATATCGCCGGTCGTTGTTGGTTCTCGACGTTCGTCAGGACTCGTGCCCTTGAAGGAGTTTTCGTAATTCAATCGAATGCCGGAAAACCGCGCCGCTTCTGAAACACTTGTGTTGTATTCAAGAACGTTCTCGATATGACCAGAGTCCGTGTAGAGCGCCTCGGTTTGCAACCCAGCATCATTGAAGATGGTCAAGATATCGGCCAGCGTCTCGCGAGTCTGACGGCCACTTGATTGGTTTTGGCTGCCGTCACCATAGTTGTCGTAAAAGACTCTCGAGATACCCTCTGACTGAGCGAACCGGGCGAGTTGTTCGGCTGCTGCGATGTCGATTGGAGTGCCGCCATGAGCGGGGCTTCTCCAAACATAAATTGCGTCGCCTGCGGCGGCCATTCCAGACAACGCCAACCTCTCTTCAAGACATTCGACAGCGTAAACGCTGCGGCAACGTCGCCTTTTCGTGGCGGATCGTCGTGTTGGAATGATTGAAGCAAGGCGAAGCATCGCGGACCTCGACGCAGTAATGAGCACTCTCGTTACCAAATCCTAGTTCACAAAAGGCAACAATCCGTAGATTTTAGAGGCTTCTACCTGAGTCACTAGTCGTGCAGGCGGTGGACAACTACGATTCACACGCCAATCACTTGTTTGCAACCTGAATGACAATCCATGAATGCGGATCATCCCGAATATAGCGACGATGAACACTCAGACTCGGAAGAGCCTTTGCCGAGTGATGCGGATGAGGTGGCTCCGAATGGCGAGCCTGAAGTGGCTTCGGATGATGAGCCGCTTGAATTGAGCCCCGAAAGCTTTGATCTGGAAGATCAAAATCTCGATGAGGATATCTTCGCGCCTCCCAAACGGCCAAAGGCAATGCCGGGGCCAGGTTTGCCGGAGGCACTGGCTTGGACGATCGGAGTTTTCGTCGTCCAAATGATGGCCGGCATGGCCTTGATGATCTTCATCATCCTCCGCGAGTTGGCGACGGGCGGTCCCAGAGGACTGAATCCGGCCGCGATGCAAAACATGGTCAAGGACAACACGCTGTTGTTGACTGGCGGCGGGTTGACGCTTTTTACCATGGCAACGATCGTCGCTACCGTCTTGCGGCTTGGCATTCGAGATTCCGGTCGCAGGCTTGGCAGCCAGCTTAGCATCGAGCACGGATTGCTAATCTTTTGTGCCGCGATTCCAGTGTCATTGGTGATCGGTCAATTCCACTCGGTCGTTGATAGTGTGTGGAATCTGATTGTCGAGCAGGCACCGGCACTAGAGCTTTTCGATGGCTTGAAGCAAACCGAGTTCATTGTTCCGTTGGCCGAGCAATCGACGCTACCGATGCTTGTCCTGATTATCGCTGTCTATCCAGCACTCAGCGAGGAACTAATCTTTCGAGGAGTCATCGGGCGCGGCCTTCTGGCTCGATGGGGAATCGTGCCCGGTATCATGATTACGTCTTTCTTGTTTGCCTTAATGCACTTACACCCGGCATTGGTCGTCGCGTTGTTTCCGTTAGCGATCTTGATTCACTTGCTCTACCTGGCAACTCGAAGCTTCTTGGCACCGGTCATGTTGCACTTCATGAATAATGCTTTTGCTTCACTCATGATTAAGGAGCCCAACCTCATTAATGTCGAAGGTTTTGGAGATGAATCACCTATTCCCTTGGCATTATTGGCAACCGCCGTAGTGTGCGTTGTCTTTGTCGGGCTAAGGATCAAGGCCACGCGTGTCGTTTGGCAATTGGAAGACGGTTCGACTTGGTCGCCAGGCTATTGTAGTGCGGAGCGTCCAACTGATGATGTGAATGCGAGCCGTCAACGTCTTGTGTCATCGCCGATGACATTGGTTCTTGCTCTGATTGGAATCGCCAGCTTTTGGGGCTATCTGCTGGTTCTTGCCTTGAATTAAGACATGGTCGCGCTGGTGTCGGCTTAGATTTCTTCCAGCTCGTAATCTTCCAACTCGATCGTCACGCCTTGTTGCAGGTAATTAACCGCGACCAGTAAGCGGTCCCCCGTGCGCTGTTTCAGCACGAGGCCTTCGAATTCAGCAAACGGTCCACTCTTGACGCGAACTCGAGTTCCGGGCGGCATGTGATCCATTCGACTCAGCGCTTTGCCCGTCATGGTCAAACGTCGAACTTGCCGCAGGTCAAACAACAATTGCTCGCCGTCGACCACATCCAAGACCTTCGCAACCGCGTTCGTTGTGTAGATGGCTAGCTTCTGCTCGTCGTTGCAAAGTACGAAGGCGTAGCCTGGAAACAGCGGTACAAAGGACGTTCGCTTGCGACCATTGGGCGAGCGGTATTTCTTTTCCGATTGAGGAATATAGTGACCGATCCCAAGCGTTCTCAGTTTTCGACCAAGCGTCTTCTCCTGGCGCGGTCGAGTATGAACGACGCACCAGTTCAACTGTGGATCGATGTCGCTATCCAACAATTCATCGGGAAAGACGTCGGGTTCTTGAGTTAAGATTGGCATGATCTGCCCTCATCATGCGACCGGCTGAGCGGTTGGTTGCTGCGCCTCGCGCTGGAGTTCCAACGATTGCTCGCTTGGTGCAAGATAGTCTGCATAACCGCCTGAATAGGTGTACGAGTTGCCCTGTGTTTGCTCGATCGAGTTCGCGATGACGCCCAGCACCTCGACGTTGTGCGTATCCAGCAGATCCGCGGCCCGTCGCGTCGTCGTGCGCTTGTTCTTGCCAACGCACACAACCATCAACAGCCCGTCTGTGTACGGGGCCACGATGCAAGGATCGCTCACGGCAAGCAGCGGTGGCGTGTCAACCAACACGAAGTCGTATTCCGCTTTCGCGGCTTCAATCGTCGAGGCCATGCGTGCTGAGGACAAAAGTTCGGCCGGACTGCCAACAGGAGTTCCCGCGGTCAGAATTTGAAGGCCCTCGATTCCTGATTCCTTAACAGCATTTGGCAACTCGATGTCGCCAAGCAGCACGTCACATGTTCCGATGTCTTGTGGTAGTCCGAACAATTGATTGACGGTTGGACGTCGAAGGTCCGCATCAATCAGCAGCACCTTTCGGCCAGACTGTGCGATCGCGATAGCCAGGTTCGAGATAAACGTCGTCTTGCCGTCACCAGGTTCTGGACTGCTGACTTGAATGGCTTGCGAGCGACCGCTGCCGGACACGAACAGTGCTGTTCGTACCGATCGATAAGCCTCAGCCTCCGAAGACCCTGGCCGATGGAAGTAACACAACGATGGCTGCAACGGCGATTGTTCGTAGAGCATTTGATCCATCAGACTGATGGCGGCGAACTCGGGCACACCACCAAGGACAGGAAACTGCATGCTTTGGCGAACATCGTCGAAGGTCTTCAATGTTGTGTCACGCCATTCTCTCCAATAGATAACAGCGCCGACGGCACTCATCGCCATGGCCAATCCCATGAACCAGAACTTTAGCTTTCGCTTGAAGACCAATTGATCACGAACAGGCGAGATTTGCTTCAGCTTGTAGCCATAGTTCTTCGCGACCAATCCCATCTCGGCCAACCGCTTAACGATGACGGCCTGCAATGACTTGATCCGAGCAATCTCTTCGACGAACTTTTGGTCTTCGGCTTCGAACTTCGAAAACTCTTTGGCCTTTTTCGCTTCGTCGTCGTACAAGCTGTCGAGTCGAACGTTTTTGTTGGCCAATGCCTTCCATTGTTGACGAAGTGACGCCATGTACGTTGTCACCAGATTCGCGTCAGCCGACTTTGGAGTCTTCTTGTCGGCGCCAGGAACAACATCGGCTCCAGGAATCGGAATGCCTTGCTGACGATAATAGGCTTTTACCAGAGCGATTTCTGATTGCACACTTTGTACGTCGGGGTGGTCCGCACCGAGGTCTCGAAGCAACCGCTGCTCTTGAATCAGTAAAGGCAACAATTGAGCCGTGTTTTCCTGACCAGGCAACCCCGTCACGATGGTTTGTGGAGCGACAGCTTTCTCCGACGTGCTGATGTAGAATTTCACAAGCATCGTCAGCGATTCCATCGACTGGCCGCTGGCTATGGCTTCTTCAAACACGGCGATTTTCGATTGCAAGTCCTCACGTTCAAGCAAGTTCTTGCGACGCTCGGCATCGATTGCTTCCAAGCGATCTTGGTGAACGTTGACGACGTCAGCAGGAGACGATTCCGTTCCCGGAGGTCGTTTCCATTGCAGCGGAGCACTTTGACGGAAATCGACGTAGGCGGCCATCTTTGCCTGTAGCTGCGCTTCCAGCTTGACGTTTGCTTCGTCGATAAGCTCGCGAGTTTCACTGTTGTGTTCTTGTTGCGAATTCTTCAAGTAAGCCTCGTAGGCATCAACGACTGCCTCAAGGATTTGTCGCGCATCGTCTTTGTTTCGATTTTTGTAAGTAATGTCCAGGACGTTCAAAAGTGAACGATCGTGCCCAGCACTCCGCTCGACTTTGAGGCCATCAACAATGTCTTCTTCAGGATCGCCGGACGTTAACATCGACGGCAATCCATCGAGGCCAGCTTCCTCGATTGCCGCGCCTACAATCAACGGACTCATGATCAAAGCGATGTGCTCACCGCGACCACCGGCACCCTTCGTGTCGGCAAGATTGTCCTTGTCCATCACGTCGGCTTTTTTCGATACCAGAATCTTGACTGTTGCCTCGTATTCTGGACCTGCTTGTTTGTACGCCAAATGCCCAATGACCAATCCGCAGATCACTCCGATCGAGATGATCTTCTTGTGACGAAGCGCGATCTGGACAACATCGAATTCGACCTTTGGCTTGTCGCTGTTCTCGGACAAGACGGCAAATTCGAAGGGTCGCTCGACTGGACGATTCTCAGAATTATCCACGTTGAATCCTCTTGTGAGTTCGCAAGAAAAAAGCTAGCTGGTTGGTGTTGATTGCTTAGACAAGTACTGTTTCGGATTTCTTCGATTGCTCGACGTAATAGTCGATCGTTTCGTTCAGTCCATCGGTCAACTCAACACTGGGGGAGTAACCAAGGTCTCGAGTCGCCGCGCTGATGTCGGCCCAAGACTCTTTGACGTCGCCCACTCGAGCTGGCATGAACTCAGGAGTGCACGGAACATCGAGGCGATCGCAAACCATCTTCAGCAGTTCAAGAACACTGGTTTGGTGGCCACAGGCCGCGTTGTAGACGTTGCCGGAAACACCAGTTGCTTCCGAAGCCTTCAAGTTCGCGTCGACCACATTGCTGACAAAGGTAAAGTCGCGCGACTGTGTACCATCGCCGAAGATTGTGGGCTGCTTGCCTTGCAAGATGGCTCGCACGAACAACGGGATGACGGCAGCGTATGGGCTATTCGGATCTTGGCGAGGACCGAATACGTTGAAGTAACGAATGCGGACCGTCTCGATGTCGTAACAAGACGCGAATGACTCGCAGTACAATTCGCCGGCAAGCTTCGCGGCAGCGTATGGTGACAGCACTTGAGGAACTTGCCCTTCGTGTTTGGGAAGTTCCACCTGATCACCGTATGCACTGCTGGAACCAGCGTAGACAAGCCGCCGGATACCGGCACGGCGACATTCATCAAGTAATGTCACCGTACCGGTTACGCAGGCAGCGTGAGTGTCCAATGGTCGCTCGACACTTCGGGGAACCGAAGCCAAGGCGGCCTGATGAAAAACGATCTCGATACCGTCAACCGCTGAACTTACTTCGTCCGCGTTGACGAGATCGCCTTTGATGAATTTGACCGACTCTTTGATGTGTTCGAGGTTTCGCAGAGAGCCCGTGCTCAAGTTGTCAAAAACTGTTACGTCGTGGCCATCTTCGACAAGCCGTGTTGCGATGTGTGAGCCGATGAATCCGGCACCGCCGGTTACAATATATTTCGTCACTGCTAATTGCGCCTTAGAAGAATTGCTGCTTGATGTGCCTGAAGCCCGCGTCTGAGATTGCTGCGGGTACAATCTGGGTGCAATGACCCGCTAAAACTTAGCACGTAAAACTCTTCCTGATCCGAGTTTCCTGGCTAATGTCGCGATTCGGCAACGATTTGAGAGTAGTTCATTTCCAACAGAAAGCGATAATCGATGCCGGGACAACAGCAGCTACATTCGGCGTTTAATTAGAAGCACTAGAATCGTCACGACGTGTCCGATTAGATCGCCGACGACTTCCACGCAGATTGACAGAAGCCGCGACCGCACGGTGGTCAGAGCCGTTGTCCATCGCGACTTGGCAGTGATTGATTCGCCAATGGTGCGACGCCAAGACATGGTCGATTCGCAACCACGGCGTATTATTCGGCCACAACCGATCCGTATTACACGGCGACGTGAAGCCATATCCCTTGCCCGCCACATCGAACGCGTTTTGGAAGGTGCTCCAGTTGCGCTGGTAAATACTGCTCGAACTAGGCATATTAAAATCACCCAAAACTAAAGTCGGAGTCTTCCAGCCTTGCTCGGAAAGGAACACGCGCGTCGTGAACGCTTCTTCGGCACGCTTGCGTTGATACTCTTCAACGCTTGCTGGCCCTCCGGTGAACATCGAACCGATGGATAGCTCGCTAAGCCCATGACGTGCGGTTGTCTGATGAATGTTCGTGACAAGGAACTCACCCATTGGACTCTTGATCTTGACGACAATTGCCGATCGCCGTTCGAGAGACGGGACCTCAACTTCACCAACGAATTCCATCGGAAATTGCGAGGCGATAAAGTACTCACCGCGTTGAATCTTAAACCAGCCGTCGAAAAAGACGGTGTGATCCTTGACCGTTTTGCCGTCATTGTAAGCTTCTTGCAAACAAACAATGTGAGGATTCGCGGTGACGATCTCATTCAGGACTCGTTCGAAAGACGGTTCGAAGGCGTGCACGTTGCAGGTCACAAGATTGATGCTCTGATTATTCGGCGTGCTTGTGGCTGACGCGAATTTGTATCCAGAAAGAGGCCAGAAGACGATCGCTATTCCGCCCAACAGCATCCAGATCGATTGCCGATGAAAGACTGCGGCGAACGGAAGCAAGATCACTCCGGGGATCATGTACGGCCGGCGTGGCAAGTAAGTCAATGCCGTGCTCAACCACCAAGTCTCCGAGACTTCGCTGATCAAATACCAGATCAGAATGACCAGCCCCAAGTAGACGTACGATGTTCGCTCGACGATCAATGACGCCAAGTCCTACTAAGCGCCCAGACTGCGAGTTCTCGACCGCGATGATTACGGGATCGGCGTCCGTCGTCAGATACTTGCATGACGGAAGTATGAAGTTCGGATACAGAAACGCGTTACCTTCAAGTGAGTTCGCTTCAAGGCCGATCCACGATGCAACGAATGCGTCGTCGATCGCGTCGAGTCTTAAGTCTCGCACTTCCAACGATGCATTTGCGCCAACGCCCGCATCCAAAGTTTCAATCGATTGTGTGGGGCCAGTTGATGAAGTCATTATTCTATTCGTGTTGCTAATCAAGGTTTGTCAGAGTTAAACGTTGCGCATGGCTTCGGCGATACCACGTTTGACACGTTTCAAATGCATCATTGTTGAACTAAAAGCTTTGCCGCGGTGACTGGTCGCAAACAATCCTGATCCTACTTGGAGCCGCCAAGGCCAGATTCCTTCAAGGTACGAGCCGGGTTTGGCACAGCTATCGAAGGCTGTCAGATCAGCGAACTCGCGCTTGCACGATTTCAGAAGAGCAAAGTCGGTCAGCGTTCCGGGACTGGCCGCAGCAAACTCTGCCTCCCGTCCAATCTTGAACGCAAATCCTGTGGATCCCGAAATCAAATTGATCGAGGAACCAACGACTTGGCCCGCAACGACGAGTTCGCCAAAGACCGCGTGGCTTCGTTGTGAGAATTGCCCAACCATTTCGCTGAAGAAATCCTTCTCACGCTCGATCAATGCGAGTGCCGTGCCTTCGTCCGACTTCCATCCAGCCGACTCCAATTGAAGGAATTTCTCGATTCTCGCAGCCGATTCCGACGCATCCGTACCAACGCGAAACTCAACGTCGCCATGACGTTCCAATCGACGCCAATTCCGTTTGATCGTCTTGCGACGGCTTCTTGAATAGAGATCCGTAAGGACGTCGTGCGGCAAGTCATTCAACGAAATCATCGGCCGCTCGTGCTCAGCATCCAAATGCCAAACGACTCCGTTTCGATTGGCTGCTTCTGTTAACTCGCGGTCAAGCTTCGAATTCAAGCTGCGGCTGCGGAACGAAAGCCCGTGCCAACGATCCGAGTTCTTGGCCATCCACTGAAAGATCGCGTCAAGAACGGCGGGAGCACACGATTCCTCGACTAATAGGCCGTCAAAGAAGGAAAGAATGCATTGATAACTTTTCAGATGAGGCAGCGGCATCAACGTGCTGGTTGCCTGTTCCTCGAATACGCCGACGCCGACAAGTCGTGGAAAACTTTCGTCTTGCCGTTCGACTAACATGACCCAAGGATTCGAATCTGGTGTCAGGTGTTTTAGCGCCGGCAGAATGAAATTCGGCGACAAGAACGCGTTGCCCTCGATCGCGTAACCTTCGAGTAGTTCCCATTCGCGGAGCGTCCATTCGTCGATCTCTCGCGCCGGAATCAAACGAACGTCTAAGCCTGCCTAGGTCGTTTGAGAACTCGCTTGCCTTTTCGTTGTCTCGACGGGCGAGAGCGAATTGGATTGGGTTTCAACTGCCATGGCTCGAATAACCGCAAGATGGGATGGTGATAAACTCAAGTCGCCGACCGGCCCTCGGCGCATGTCTCTTCAGCGCTATCGGGCGAAGAACAAGATGAAGAAGTAAAGGAACCACCAGAGCCCAAAACTGGCGATCGTGAGAATCCAAAATAGTCGCTTATCCCAATACAGCAGCGGCTGCATCGGGCGAAGTGTAAAGCTGACGTAATTCAAGAACGCAGCCTGAATGCCGATAATCAAAAACGTTGGAGGCACGTAGCATCGAGATAAGCTCAGCAACCCGATGCTCCAACCACCAAGAATTCCGACAACATATGGCCGCATCCGGTTGAGTTCCGGGTGTCCCAGCCAATCTGGCAACTTCATGATTCGATACATTGAATAAATCGTGAAGAAGAACATGCCGAAGAACAGAGTTCCGCCAAACAAGCCAAGCTCGACGAACGCATGGACGAACGAATTATGAGCGACCAATCCCGCGTATTCCCCATACATGCCGTAGCCGATGCCAAACAATATGTAGGGCGATTTGATCGCCTGAAAACCTTCTCGCCAAAGAAGTAGTCTTTCGTGGCCTGTGCCGCTGCTGAGACTAATGCTTCCCATGCGTCCCGCCATGAGTGGCAACAAGGCGACGCCGCAAACCGCGGCGCTAATGGCGACTTTGCGACCATAACGAGTCAAGATCATGCAACCACCGGCGGCGGCAGCGGCTAACAATCCACCGCGTGACCTTGTGCACAAGAGTCCCGTACCAAGCACGTAAAGTGGAAACAACCAAAAGATGCGGGCGAATCCGAGTGTCTTGTCCGTTAGGAAGTAGAGCGAGATGACGCCCGCAGCGACAATCAACAACGAGATGTCGTTGGGATCCTGAAACACTCCCGTCCCACGCATTCGCTTCTCGAGAATATCGGCACCGGTTGCCGCTTTGCCGTGACGGTCGGTGATGTGTGTGATGAACTCGTAATCGATGACTTCGTAATAGTCGAGAACAGACATTCCAACCATGATGGTTGAGGTCACCGCGACCACGAATAACAGAATTCGGATCCTGAGCGGCGTGTCGACAACGGCGACGAGCAAACCATAAAAGATCAAGGTTTTTATGTAGTCAACGGTCGCGGATTTGACGCCATACAAATAGAAATGCGTCATATGCGACAAGAAGACCGCAATGATCAGCAGTGCGGCACACATCGTGATGGGCTGCTGACGCAATGCATTCGGCTGAAAGTGCTGCTGGATTTCTCGATAAGAAAGAGCCACCGCGCCTAAGATCAAGCCCTCGTAGATCGGTAACTGGGCGAGTTCCTTGACCAACTCGGATGGTCGAATGATGAGGGTGGTCGTCACCAGCAAAAACATGATGAAGGCTGTCGTCGAGTAAGGGGCTCTCTCTGCCGACAAAGGCTTAACCGCAAAGCGATTTCGCAATACGGTGTTGAGACTAGGTTGTCTGATGAGTCCCTGAGACATTACTTGCTTCAGATCTGTATCATGTTCAGTTCAGACGGACCGCCGCGAATTCAGACCCCGCACGTTCCAGATCTTGGAGTGTCGTGAAAAGATAGCTTGCCCACACGGAAAAGACGGAAGAAAGCAATCCCGAAGCGAAGTGAGCAGACACTGTAATCGGTACGATTGCTATGACCCGATCGCCGCCAGACACGCTCGCCCAAGATCACGGAGCGCGACGGGATGTCTCTTCGAGAAATTCGAAAGCACCGAGGTCTTTCTTACCGCTTTCAGGTCGAGGCCCCAGTCCCTGATGCAGAAGGTATTGATGAGTCACCTTGCCGCCGCCGAATGAGACTCGGGCATTCAGCAGGCCACCGGAATCTCGGCAGGGAGAAGTGCTCTTCAGTGTGAAGTCGAGTGCCTTAGCATCAACAAATCCTGGCGATTCACCCTCGATTGTGGTTTCGTCGCCAAGGACTTTCGCAGTGGGGCTTGAGAAACTCGGTCGCCAACCTTTCTTCATCCAGTTGGTGTCGAGTCGCAAGATACCAGTTTCGTCCAAGAGTCCGATGCGGCCGGCTGCAGCAACGTGAAAGATGTTATTTCGGCAGTCAACCATTTCGTCGTCGGTCGAAAGTCGAAACAAGGTCGTTGTTCCCTGCCGGTATGATACAACAGTGTTGTGGTAAAAGTGCAAGGTGCCTTTGCGATACGTGTGCGTTTGGCCGTTGTCGCCGCCGTAGTGAACAATCTGATTGTTGCCCGCACCATCGTGTTCGATCAGCACATTTCCGTAAACGTATGTCTGTCGATAGTACGGAGAACTACGGAGATGTTTGCCCTCTTCGGCTTCAACCAGATCGAGTTGTCGATTGCCACCCTCGATCCAGTTGTAGCGAATTACCGTTCCGGCAGACCGATCTTTGATGGCGTTGCCTCGGCAACCCTTTCGCAACGGGCCAAAACGATTCCCTTGAAAGGTGACTCCTAACGCTTCCGTGTAGGCGTTGTGTTCGTAAAAACTGCCCACGATGCCATTGTCGGCGATGTAACACGCTTCAATCAGAATCGAACGGCATTGAGGTGCCACAAGCAAACCGTTTCCGCTATCGAGCAGCCGGCAACCGCGAATTGTGATCGACTCGCCCTTTTCAATGTAAATAGCCGACGCGTCCGAGCGATATTGCTGAATTCCACGGCGTCCAATGAAGCGGTATGCAGGTCGAGCACTACGGATCTCTACGTCCTGGATTACGATGTGCGCGGGTACGCGATCCGCCGGTACGTTGGCGCCACCAATCTTGATGACGGCGCGGTTGGCATTCCAGAAATCCAGTACCGGACGAGTGATCGCATTGCGGCCATCGATGACGGGCAACTGACCTTTCGGGCTTTTCAAGCCTCTGATCACGATGGGGGCGTCTTGAGTTCCGCGGGCACAGACAACCCACTTGGCGGCGTAAGGCTGCGGTCGCCAATCGATGGCGACTTGATCACCTGCCTGAAGCCTTTCCCACGGGACTTGGTCAAGTGCGGTCAAAGCGCGAGTGGGTCCAACGACGTAATTCGTCGCCATCGAAGGTGTGGTCGATGCCCACAAAATCAGAAAAATAAGAGTGCGCGATGAAACCGTCACGTTCGAATCCAAGGCCCAAGAATTCAGCTAGCTCGACAATCATGCCACACTCGATTGAGGCACGCGTGAGAATGTGTGAAAATGCCGCCAAGTTCGAGTTGTGTTTGCCTTCGATGGGCCATCGATCGATCAAATCCATAAAATCGAGAACGTCATGAAAGCTCAGCGGAACAATTCCTCCATTGCGTTGATCGCTATTCTCTTCGTACAGACCACGTTTGCTTGGTCAGCAGACGATTTCAACAAGACGGTCGCGCCAATTCTTGCCAGCAAATGTTTGGAGTGTCACAGCGGAAATGAACCCAAAGGAGGGTTGGACCTTTCCACTCGGGCGAATGCGATGAAAGGTGGCGAAAGTGGTGCCGCCATTAATGGCGGGAAGCTCGACAAAAGCATCCTCTGGCAACGCGTTCGCAATGATGAGATGCCACCGAAACATCCGATTAGCAAGGCAGAGAAGGAAGTTCTCAAACGCTGGATCGCTGATGGTGCCAAGTGGGACATCGCGAAGATTGACCGGTTCGCGTACACCACCGATTCGCGAGCTGGCTACGATTGGTGGTCATTGCAACCGATTCGAGAGGTTAAGGCGTTAGAGGTTGGCGACGACCCGTCGGTTCGCACCAGCATCGACGCCTTTGTTCGAAAAACACACGACGAGAAGGGTTTCTCGACGGCTCCGCTGGCCGATCCTCGGACTCAAGTCAGACGTCTCTATTTCGATTTGATTGGCCTGCCACCTAGCCCAGAAGTTGTCGATCAATTCGCCAAGAACCCCACCGACGAAGCTTACGCAAAGATTGTTGAAGACCTGCTGATGTCGCATCGCTATGGCGAGCGTTGGGGACGCCATTGGTTGGACGTTGTCCGCTTTGGTGAGAGCAACGGTTTCGAACGCAACGGGCCGCGTTATAACTTCTGGCCGTACCGCGACTGGGTCATCAATGCCTTCAACAACGACATGCCATACGACGAGTTCGTCCGCATGCAACTGATCGGCGATCAATTGAAACCGGGTCGCGAGGGATCAGCTTCCGTTGGCTTCCTAGTTGCGGGCGTCCATAACACCGTGGTTGGCGGCAGCGAGCGGATGAAGAAGCTCGCGTTTCAAGATGAGTTAGAAGAAGTCATTGGCGTGATTGGTCAAACTTTCCTGGGCCTCACCGTTAATTGCAGTCGTTGCCACGACCACAAGTTTGATCCGATCAAGCAGACGGAATACTACCAGCTTATCTCGTCCATTTCTGGAATGACTCATGGTGAGCGTGTTGCGCGCGAACCCTCAGACGTCAAACGACTGGCAAAGCTGAACGATAAGAACACGAAGCTCTCAACAGAACTTGCCGCGATCGATCAAGAGGCTCGACAAGCGATCCTGAAAGCTCGAAAGTCGGGAGAAGTTAAGTTGAGCGAGCCTCCCAAAGCGCTCGCGCGGTGGGAGTTCGATGGCAATCTAAAGGATAGCATTGGTGGCTTACACGGCGAGTTCGTCGGAAACGCAAAGTTTGAAGAAGGGGCGATTGTTGTTGACGGCAAGTCGTTTGTTAGAACGGCCAAGTTGCCCAAGGCGATCGCCGAAAAGACCTTGGAAGTTTGGGTGCAACTCAGCACGTTGGATCAAGGTGGCGGCGGTGCCATCACCTTGCAAACTCCGAATGGCATCGTCTTCGATTCCATCGTCTATGCGGAACGTGAGAAACGAAAGTGGATGGCCGGTAGCAACGGTTTTGTGCGGACCGAGTCGTTCTCGGCCTTTGAGGAAACTGAAGCTTTGAAACGCCCGGTCCACATGGTGTTGGTGTACTCGAAAGACGGAAGAATCACCGGTTATCGTGACGGTCAACCATACGGACGTCCCATTCGAAAGACTGGCTTGCAGTCATATTCTGCCAACCAGTCCGAAGTGCTCTTTGGCCTGAGACACGGAACACCAGGCGGCAACCACATGCTGAAGGCGCGCATCTTTCGAGCAAGTTTGTACGACCGCGCCCTTACACCCGAAGAGGTTTTGCAGTCGGCATCCAGTACGCTCGACTTCGTATCGGAAAAACAGATCATCGCGTCATTGGACAAGAAAACGCTGGAACGTCGAAACAGTCTCGATGCCCAGTTGAGCAAAGTTCAAGGTGAGCTCAAGACGCTAACTTCAGCGGCGCAGGCAAAGCTCTACACAATGAACCCGCGGACTCCTGTCGAGATTCGGTTCTTGCAACGTGGAGACATCGAAAAGGAAGGCGATATCATGACTCCAGGTGCAGTCGCTTCTGTTAAAGGTGTTGACGCTGATTTTGAACTGAACGCAAAAGCTTCTGATGCAGATCGACGTCGAAAGCTGGCCGAATGGATCACGAGTCCCAACAATCCATTGTTCGCGAGAGTGATCGTGAATCGGATTTGGCAGTACCATTTCGGAACGGGCATCGTGGTGACTCCCAGCGACTTTGGCTTCAACGGAGGCCAGCCAAGTTTTCCCGACCTGCTGGATCATCTGGCTACCGAATTGAAGGAGAACGGATACCGCCTAAAAGCCTTACACCGAAAGATTGTGACATCGACCGTCTATCGGCAAGGGGCTGACTTGAACGAAGCGTCCGCAAGCAAAGACGCCGACAATCGCTACTTGTGGCGGATGCAACCGCGACGATTGGAAGCCGAGTCGGTTCGCGATGCGATCCTTTCCGTTTCAGGAAAGCTTAATCTGCAAATGGGAGGCCCAGGCTTTCATGACGTCAGCGTTATTCCTAACAACGGGACAACTTATTACGAGGCGATTGATGTCGACGGCGATGCATTCTTCCGCCGCACGATTTACCGCTTCACTCCTCGAGGCGGCCGCAGCGCATTGCTGGATACATTCGACTGCCCCGACCCCGCCACAACAGCACCTCGACGAGCAATCACAACAACGCCACTGCAAGCTCTGAGCCTGTTGAACAATGCTTTCGTGTTGAGGATGTCGAAGCACTTCGCCGCGCGCGTTGCTCAAGAAGGCAAGAATGTCGACGAGCAAGTCGACCGAGCATGGCGGCTTGCCTTGGCCCGTTCACCTTCGAAAGCCGAGCATGAGTTGTCCAAGGAATTAGTTCAGAAACATGGCCTGCCAGCGCTGTGTCGCGGCTTATTCAACGCCAATGAATTTGTGATCGTTGAGTAAGTCGGTTGCGAGATCGTAAACCAAGTCTTTTGTTGTTCAACCCGTAGCCGCAGGCGAGGATTTTTCGGCATGTAGCTCGCCTGCGGCTACGGGTTAAACGAATGGCAAAAAAAAAAAATCGGCCGCTGCGAAATCGCAACGGCCGATTGAGACAAAAGCGTTCCTCGATCAGCAACAGATTTGTTTCAATCTCGGTCAAAGTCCGAGTCGCCTGTGCGGTTGACTCGTTGAACTTTCGGTGGATTCCAATAAGGAGCGATTGGATGAACCCAACGTTTTCTGTGTGTGCGTTCGTCCCAGTCTTGGCGGATCAGTCGGCACTCGGTCTCGATTTGTTCAGGGGTGGGTCGGTAATGGTGCCAAGGCATTTTCTCGTTCTCTTCACTTGGTAATGATGTCCGCTCTTTTCGTGGGCCTGCTTCATCATGTCTCGACTCGTTCAAGACGTGACGAAGAAGTCCCACCTGGACATCAATAAAACCGTTCTGCCCGCGGTTTATTGCATAAGTTCCCGTTTCCACTTTTCAGCTTCGCCGGGTTTGTTCCAAAGTTGATATAGTCGTACGATTCGATCCGCCGCCTGACGAATGAGCCGTGGTTCAAAGCGTCCTTCTGACGCCTTCATTCCTCGATAACCGTCCAGCACCATTGGTTCTGCTTTATCCAACTGGCCAAGGCCCATCAGGCTCTCGCCAAGTAAACTTTGTGCGGATGCTGTCAGCCAGTGGCCGTCTGGAAGTGACGTGCGGTGTAGGTCCAAGCTCTCTCGCAACAACGTCTCAGCTTCCTCGTGCTTCTTTTGAGCCAGCATGACCTTGCCCAACGCGTGCACGACGACCAGCGTTTGTGGATGTCGCGGACCGAAGATCTTTTGGCGCCCTCTGAGCACAACAGAAAACGCTTGCTCGGCCTCCGCGTATTTCTTAGACAGATCGAAGCAATGTCCCAAATTGTCGAGGACTGTTAACGTGCTGGGATGAGTGTCTCCAAGAGCCATTCGGAGCGTTGCGTAAACCTTGCGAAACAGCTCTTCCGCTCGCTCGTACTTTCCACGGCTTTGAAGATTCGTCGCCAAATTATTCATCACGGTCAACGTACTTGGATGATTGCCACCCAATTGACGTGTGTACTCTTCGACCAACTCTTCATAAAGCTTTTGCGCTGCTTCATGCTTGTCTTGATACCCCAAGTTCACAGCAAGGTTGTTGACAGTGGCGAGCGTCTTGGGATGATCTGCACCAAGCACTTTGCGGCGTCCCGCCAAGACCTGCCGATGCAACTCTTCCGCCTTGGCGTATTGCTTTTGCTTGTCCAAGTTGACCGCCAGATTGCCCAGCGATACCAGTGTGCTGGGATGATCCGAGCCAAGCGTTACCAGGCGCGCCTCAGTCGTCGACTGGTGCAACTTGCCAGCCTCGATGACCAATCCCATGGCATCCAACGTCATGGCCAAGTTGGCAGCGGTTACCAATGTGTCCACATGATTCGCTCCGAGAATCTGCGTTCTTCGGTTTAGTACTGACTCAAAGTATTTCTTCGCTTGCGGGTACTTGCCTTGAGCATGAAGGTTGGCTGCGAAGCTATTGAGTGCATTCAAGGTTTGCGGATCATCCGGACCAACAACGACATGTAAGGTGTGATAGGCCTCTTGTTCCAGCTTGCCGGCGTCTTCTAATTGCCCAAGAGCGTAATAAACGGCGGACAGATTCAGCATCGTGCCGAGTGTTTCTACCGCTTCCGATCCCAGTGTTTCTTCACGCAGTGCGAGGGCTCTGGTCAACTGCTTTTGAGCTTTGGTGTATTCCCCCAGCGAGTAATAAGCGCTACCAATCGTGTTTCGGATCGATGCTTCCACGTTGGGCTGATCTTCGAATGCATGTTCGACTCGGATGGCGGCTTGATCGAGCATCGTTTGGACGCTGATCGTACGCCCCTTTGAGCGTTCTGGCACAGCGATGCCAATCATGTCCATCAGCAAGAAATCCGTGACGGCCTTCGATTCTGCCGCGAACCTCTCTGCTTGACGCTGTGATGTTTCCGCTTCCGCTCTCAACTCGGTTTCGCTGCTGAGCAACGACTGCAATCGTGTGCGGGCGATGTGTTCCTTAAGCATCGCTCGTCGCTCTTCATCAGCCAGCTCGGCGTTTCGACGAGCCAGATCGGACATCTTCTTTGCTTGAGCTTCTTTAGTCTTGGCCAACGCAGTCTTTTCAGCAGCAAGTTGAACGGCCGTTCGCCGCTCGTTGTTGACGAGGACGAATGCCGTTGAAACAGTGACAAGTAACAAGACGGTGGCCGTTGCCGTCGTCCAAGAGATACCAGGGTTGCGACGACACCAACGCCCGAACCGTTCCGCTGCGGACACTCGCCGAGAATGAATCGGTTCATCATCGATGAAGCGACGCAGGTCGGCGGCTAACTCGCCAGCCGATTGTATGCGGTTATCGGCAGATCGTTCGACCGCTTTTTGGACGATCGTTTCCAAATCGCGAGGCACGTTTGGATTCAGTTTCCGCAGTTGTGGTGGCTCTCCCTCAAGAATCTGCTTGACCAAAGCCTTGCGATTGCGAGCGTCGAATCCAGGTCGCAGGGCGAGCAACTCGTACAGCGTCAGGCCCAAGCTATAGATGTCGCTGCGAGCGTCCGCAACGCCATCAAATCGTTCGGGGGCCAAGTACTGCAAGGTGCCGACAACATCACCGGTCTCGGTGATTTTCACTTCGTCGTCGAAGATTGCTAAACCGAAGTCGGCAACCCAAACGGTGCCTTGAGCGTCGACCATCAAGTTGCTGGGCTTAATGTCGCGGTGAAGAATTCCCTTCGAATGTGCGTACTCAAGTGCCTCGGCAATTTGAATGCCGATCAGCGCCACTTGATGCCAATAGCTTGCTGGTGTCGGTAGCAAGACATCATTCGTTGGCACGCTTTCCGGAACGGGACGGACTGTAACAGTGCCAGCGCTTGAATCTTTGAGGCTATCGGTGTCGATGTTCGTTTGAGTCGAACCGTCTCGCTCAGCCGCCTCCGGTGTTTCCTCGAAGCTGTCGGCTTGTTGTTCAGAGATCGTGGCTGCAAACGCTTGATGATCGATTTGCGACTCACGAGTGGTGTGGTTTGCGGGATGTGTGCGTTTCAACTCTCGCAGGACTTCGTCCAGGCTGCGACCGACGATGTGCTGCATCGCATAAAAGTGTGTCCCGTGATCCTCTCCAATACCAAACACTGGGATGATGTTGGTGTGGTGCAAGCGGGCTGCCGCGCGAGCTTCTCGTTCGAAACGCTTTCTTTGATTCGGCGTGGCAAGCCATTGAGATGGCAAGACCTTCAGAGCCACGTGTCGACTCAAGGCGACTTGCTCGGCCTTGTAAACGACGCCCATGCCACCGCGGCCGATTTCCGACTCGATCCGAAAACCGCCAAGTTCGCTGGGGTGCTCGACGTGGCGCTTCTTTGATTGAGTCGAAGCCGACAATTCACTGTCGATGGCTAGCCGCTCCATCAACGCGACCGTTGGGAACATGTTTTGGATTTGATCGGCGTGCTCGGGATACTTCGCCACGTAGCCCGAGATCGACGGATTCTCGCCGCTTCGCAATCGCGATGCGAATTCTTCAGCCAGTCGATCTACGGGGTCTCGGTCAGTCATCAAGCAATTTCATTTGCGACAGTATTGATTGCAGTCGTTCGAGTGCTCGCAGATAACGTTTGCTGGCGGCGGACTCTTCGATTTGCAAAACCTGGGCAGCTTCCTGATTTGTGAGTTGTTCAAAGTGACGCAGCGCGAGGACTTCGCGGTCGAGATCGGACATGGAGTCCAACGCTTCATGCAAGCTCGCTCGGAATTCCTCTTTCATCACGGCCTGCGATGGCGAGGTCATTGGCCCCAAAATGCGTCCGGCGATTGATGCCGTCGACGCAGGCGGCGCCTCGTAGTGCAGCGAAACTTCTCTTCCTGCATCTCGCATCTTGGCCCCCAGATGCTGACGGTGGATAGAAATTAACTTTTGGCCTGTTATATGCCTCAACCACAAGAAGAACGGCATCTTCGGGCAATCCAAATAGCCATCCAAGTTCTTCGAGACTTCCAAAAAGGCCTCCTGCAGTACGTCTGAATCGTCGACTCGACCACGCAGCTGCTGATTTAACCTAAGTTGTACCATGCGTTTAAGGCGAGGTCGGTAACGCGAGAACAAACTGTCCAGCGCCACTGCATCACCTTTTGCCGCCTGGTGAATCAGGTCATCAACTTGGGACGAATCTTGAAGCATTGACGTTTCCACAATAGATTAAGTGCACGCGACTGCAATCGGAGGACAAACATTTCGGCACTTTTGCAAGATTTACCCGAGAAATCCTGTCTCGGTTTCTGTTGGAACGCCCGAAACCGTTATCTTGCCAAGAGTTCCGATATCAGAATGTACGTCGGAATGAGAGGGGACTTGCATGAATTCGCAAAGTTTTTCTCGCTGTACAGCGTCTGCGGGATTTGGCGATCCGCAGGATTGCAGTCATTCGTCGGTTGACGCATTACTCGTGCGGAAGTCACGAAGACTTTCGGCATCACCCCGGGCGAAGCTCTTCGCGAGTTTCGCTACCGTCAGTTGAAAACGTACTAGGCAATGATCTCGTTGACGACATGACCATGGACATCGGTCAGGCGGAAGTCGCGGCCCGCGTATCGATAGGTAAGCTTCTCGTGATCAAAGCCCAGCAGGTGCAGCATCGTTGCGTGAATATCGTGTGCTGTCGTTCGATTTTCGACGGCTCGGAATCCGAAATCGTCTGTTGCCCCGTAGATTGTTCCACCTTTGATGCCGCCGCCGGCTAGCCAAAGGGAATAGCCCCAGTGATTGTGGTCACGGCCTTGAACGGCAGCGCCGCCGTTTTGACTCATCTCGACCGACGGCGTTCGTCCAAACTCGCCGGTACACAGAATCAATGTTTCGTCCAGCATTCCACGCTGCTTTAAGTCCGTGATCAATGCCGCAAGGCCTTGGTCGCATTCGCTGGCAACTTTGCGGTGACTGGCTTTGATGTTCGAGTGGCTATCCCACGGCTGCAGGTTGCCATGCCACGTTTGTACGAATCGCACGCCGCGCTCAGCCAGCCGTCGCGCCATCAAGAGCTGCCGATTCTGCGGGCCCTCGCCATACATCTCGACGATGTGCTTTGGCTCTTCCTCGATGTTGAAGGCATCAGTCGCCTCGACCTGCATTCGATAAGCAAGCTCAAACGATCGAATGCGCGCTTCCAGCGCCGCCTCGCTAGGTCGAGCTTGTAGGTGTTTCGAGTTGAGTGTCTGTAACAATTCGAACTGCGAACGCTGTTCGGCAGTCGTCAGTCGGTCGTTGTGGACATTTTCGATCAGTCGTTTCGGGTCGGCCTTCGATGTGTCAACGTGAGTACCTTGATAAACTCCCGGCAAGAACGCGGATCGCCAATTCCCAGCTCCACCAACAGGCATGCCACCAGGACACAGCGCGATGAAGCCGGGCAAGTTCTGATTCTCTGAGCCCATTCCCCAGGTCAACCAAGAGCCAAAACTTGGCCTCACCAATCGTTGATCGCCGGTGTTCATTAGCATCAACGACATCTCGTGGTTGGGCAGTTGGGCATGCATCGAGCGAACAACCGCAAGTTCGTCGGCGTGCTTCGAGAGATGCGGGAAGATCTCGCTGATGGGAATACCACTCTCGCCGTACTTCTTGAACGTAAATGGCGAAGGCAACGCCACCCCAGTTCGCCGTTCAGTTTGCAAGTTCTCGTACGGAAGCATCTGGCCGCCACGTTTGGTCAGCTCTGGCTTTGGATCGAAAGTGTCAACCTGAGACATCCCGCCATTCAAGAAAACATGAATGACGCGTTTTGCTTTCCCAGGAAAGTGCGTTCTGCCGTCGTCGGCAAGCCCGCCAATTGACGTGAGGTCGGCTAAGGCCAACATGCCAAAGCCCGTTCCGCTGCGCTTCAGCATCGCTCGGCGAGAAATCTGTTGTGGATCGATCATTTGCTTGAACCTACGTGGTGTGGGGTTACAGAAGCCCGGCTTCTTTGAAAATCCGGACTTCTTCCACTAGTCGACGAAAACGAACTCGTTGGCGGCGAGCAGCACGTGAGCCAATCGCTGCCACGCATTTGTCTTCGATTGATTATCTTGAGATTGAACATACCTCACCGCGACCTGTAACTCTTGCGGATCAGGCGATCGCGAGAATGCTTGTCGATACATCCATTGAACGCGCTCGCGATCATCGCCGATCGCCGACAGCTCTTTTCGAGCCGCCATGGCAGCAGCGCGATCTTGTATGAATGCCGAATTCAGAGCAAACAAAGTTTGTTGAGGGACGGTTGTTTCGGGTCGCATTGCCGTACACGCGTTGGGATTCGCGGCATCGAATGTACTCGACAAACTCGAAATGATGTCTCGATTGACGAACGCGTAAACGCTGCGCCTTGGCACAATTGGCTTGGATAGCAGATTGAATGGGCGGCCACCAATGGACGTGTTCAATTCTCCGGACACCGCCAACATCGCGTCTCGCATAGATTCGAGTTCAAGTCTTTTGCGAGGCATCCGCCATAGCAATCGATTGTCTGGGTCGATGGTACGAGCACGCGCGTTTTCAATAGCTCCTTGACGATAAGCGGCCGTCATCATGATTCGTCGGTGAAGTTTCTTCAACGACCAATCGTCTTGTTCCAGAAAACTTGTCGCCAAATAGTCAAGCAGCCTTGGATGAGTTGGTGGTTGGCCGCGAGTGCCAAAGTCGTCCGGAGTTCGAACCAATCCTTTGCCAAAGTGATGTTGCCAAGCCCAATTGACGACCACGCGTCGCGTTAACGGATTCGCGGGATCAACGATCGCTTCGGCTAAGCCAAGTCGTCGCTTGCCATCTTTAAAGGCCTTCAACCCGTTCGGAGATAGTGCGGTCAAGAAACGCGCTTGGACCAGATTGCCACGAGCGATGGCGCTCCCGCGGATGAAAACATGGAAGTCGCGCGGCTTGTGATCTTCGACAAGAGCCATGCCGCGAGCCGGAGCACCCGGAGAGTTGAGGTCAAGATTTGTGATCGCTGTACCGCGACCTCGCAGGTTGTCATGCACGGGTCGATTCAAAAGTTTCGCAGCAGCATCACCAGTAATGGCTGTCGGTGAATTGGTTGCATACAGATGTCTTCGCAACTGTCGCTTGATGGGACTATTGATTGTTCGGTGTTTGGGGTCTTCGTCAGGGACCACTTTTGCACCGACCGCCGCCTCAAGAGAGGCTTCGATCACGGACTTCATCCACTCTTGATGAATGCTTGCAAACAGCTTGCCATAGATGTCAGCGACTTCGATTAACGACTTGGGTTTTTGTTTCGAGACCGCATCCAAGACAAGAGGATTCCAACGCGGTGCCGTCGCTGTCAGCTTCTCCATGGCCGGCAGCTTCGAAATGTCACCGTTTTCTTTGATCATCGCTTGCATGATCTCATCGCATTTCTTGGCGAAGTCATCCGCTTTGAGTTTGGAAAGCTTCAACCACAAACCGAAGACGGGATCGTCAGCAGGAAGTTTGCCGAGGTAGTCTCGCCAGCGATTCAAGATGATGGGGCGCAAGTCATCGGTACGATAAGACAACAGCGCTGACGACAAGTCTTGTTCTGGCGTTCCCTTTCCCAGTTCTCTCAAATAGAGACCAACTTGCATACGTATGCGAGCCTTCATGACGGCGATTTGCTCGCGTCCCATCTCTTCGCGGTTGATTTGCAGTAGCGACAGTTCGCGTTGGTAATCGCGATACTGCTTCGTGTCTTGAGGCTTGCCCAGTATCGGCAAGACGTCGGGCGCCGTGCTGCTGGCCAAAGTTGCATAGAGCGAGTAATAGTCGTCGGTCGGTATCGCATCGTACTTGTGATCATGGCAACGAGCACAAGCAACGGTTAGCCCCAACATGCCGCGAGTGACGACGTCGATTTGGTCATCAAGCGTGTCGTGCGGATTTCGATATTGCATTCCAACCGTCAGAAAACCCAACGCGGCTAATGCAGGATCGTTTTCTTTCAGGCCAAGTTGGTCGGCGGCCAACTGTTCTTTGATGAAGCGATCATAGCCGACGTCGTCATTGAAGGAGTGAATCACGTAATCGCGATAGGTATACGAAAACGGAAACTTCTTGAATCCGATCGCCGCCCCGCCAAGCGTGTCGGCATATCGCGCGACATCTAACCAGTGACGCCCCCAACGTTCGCCGTAACGCGGTGATTCCAGCAATCGATCTAACAACTTTTTGTAAGCGTCGGGCGACTTGTCGTTCACGAAGTCTTGCACTTGCTGCCAAGTTGGCGGCAAGCCCGTCAGATCAAACGTCGCGCGGCGGATTAGCTGTTGTTTGCTGATCGGCTGCGCCATCTTCAGGCCAGCGGACTTTAGTTTCGACAGCAAGAAGCGATCGATCTCCGTTGCCGCGGCGCCGTCAACACCAGGTGGCTTCGGCTTCTCAATCGGCTCGAATGCCCAGTGACCTTCGTATTTTGCTCCCTCAAGAATCCATCGCTTCAGCATGACGACTTGTTGGCGGCTTAGAGGCTTGCCAGCATCCGGCGGCGGCATGACTTGATCAGGGTCGTTTGAAGCCACTCGCTGGAGAAACGCGCTGCGCTCGGGATTCTTGGCAACGATGACTTTCTTTTTGGCAGCCGATTCAATGTCCAAACGCAAGTCAGCTTCACGCTTCTCGGCATCTGGGCCATGGCACTGCAAGCAATGTTCGGCCAAGATCGGTCGAATATCTTCATTGAAGCGTACGTCATCGCCACGACAACTTGGTCGATCAAAGATGACAAATATCAGTACTACGAAGAACAATCGAGTAAGGAATTGCATGGCTCATGCTCGAACGAGTTTCGTAAGAAATCAGTCCACTTATGATAGCAAACAGATTGGCGGTGGTGATGCGAGCGCAAAAAAATAGGACGGATTGGCAATCCGTCCTACGTAGAAGCCTTTCGGCTAGAATGTCGTGCTTGACACGAGCCTAAAGCTGTTCCAGCACCTCGCTGTGTTCAGGGAATCGGTTGACGTCGTGCTTGCAGAAGATTTTGTTGCCATCCAGGATCACATCGAAGATGCCGCCGCTGCCTTGAATCATCTTAGGTTCGACGCCCGTTTTGCTCTTGATTGCTGCCGCCAAACTGACGGCTTTGGGTTTGTAGTTTCACTGTACGCAGTAGGTGATTGAAATCTCCATGTGAGGCTCCTTATTGCTGGAACGAACTTGCCGACGCCGAGCTAATTGAGCTTTAGTGGCTCGGGCTCGGGCGTCTTTTCAACCTTGTACTCGTGACTTCGCTTCCGGACCACAGTCGCCTTTTGAATGAAGTCGTCTTTCTTGATCGACTCGACAATCTGTTGTCCTTCAATGATTCGGCCAAAAACGGTGTGAGCATCTGGGTTTGGCGGATCAAGGTGTGGTGTTGATAAGTGCGTCATAAAGAATTGCGAACCGCCGGAATCACGGCCTGCGTGAGCCATACTCAAGCTGCCCCGGAAGTGTCGGCGAGCATTCTCTTGGTGAGATTCACACTTAATCGTGTATCCAGGACCACCTTTTCCGTCATTCAACTCGTCCTCGTCTTTCGAATTCGGATCGCCACCTTGGACCATGAACTCGGAGATCACGCGGTGGAACTTCGTGCCGTCGTAATAGCCGGATTCCGTCAAGGTGATAAAGTTGGCAACCGTGTTCGGTGCCTCGTTCTCGAACAATTCGATGACAATCTTGCCAACAGAGGTATCCAGTTGCACTCGAGGCAACGCCTCGTCGCCCTCTAGCTTCGCTTCTTTGGCTCGGATTTCTTGTTCCTTTTTCCACAGCTCGATGTACTTGTCGCAATTGCGCAGAAAGATTGATGACTTCAAATTACGACGGTCAAGAACTCCGTCCTCTTCGCACTTCGAAAGAATCTCCTTCGCCTTTTCGAAGTTGTTGACCGCAAAATTGGCACAGCCAGCGATGTTTCGCACCAGCTTCGTTTCTCGGCCGGCTGCGAGCAGTTTGTCGGCTAACTCAAGCGCCGCGTCGTAGCTGTTCTCGCCATACAATCCGCTCAATACCATTTCTCCCGCGAAGTGTTCTTCGGAGTTCTTCTCATACACGGCCTTGGCGATTGCCAGCATCTTGGGATAAACGTCGACTTCGAATTCGGCAATCAATTCCCGATAGCTGGAGACGATTTCACGCTTCTTGGTGTTCTCTTTTGCCGCATTGTAATCCTTCTTCAAGGCTTGAAGTTCCTCAAATATTTCGCCGCGTCGAGACTGCAAGCTCGCCCACTCTTCCAGCGGATCTTTGGGCTTGTCGTCAGCTTTTTGTCCCGCTTCGGCTTTCGCCTTCGCCTCGGCATCATCAGGCGCGATGAACTTCGGGCCTTTCTTCTCGCCATCGGCTGGTTTCTCGTCAGCCTTGGGCTTTGCCGAGTCGTCCGTTGACTTGGCTTCGTCGGCCTCCTTTTCCGCCGGCTTTTCGGGAGTGGTCTCTGTGTCGTCTTGTGCCGTTAAGCTGGAAAGCAAAAAGGAGACGCTTAGCAGCAGGGCAAATACAGTCAGTCTTTTCATTTTTCTATCCGGTTGTTTAGTGCATCAACGCTTTCTTCAGAATCACCCATGACCCACAGAATAAGATGACGTTCCCAATCCACATTGCCCAGGCTGGGTTGACCGTACCGGACTTTGAGAGATTCATCATTAACAACACAGCGGGATAATAAACCAACAAAATGGGCAAGAAGCACAGAAGAAAACTAGTCAAGAATTGACGTCGGGCTTGCATGATCGAAAACGGACTTCCAACCAAAACGAAGAACAGGCAACTGGTGGAAAGTGCGAAGCGGCCATGCAATTCCGTGTTTAATCGATAGATTTGCATTTGATTGAAATCAAATAGATATTGAATGCCAACGGAATCGAGTGTTGTGAGTCGATCGAAGTCGCCGGTTGCCAAAGCCAACGCAGCCTCGACATCCCGTTGCTCGACCAACTCATTCTTTCTGCCAGAAATGTCGGTCGAGCGAATGCGGATATCCTTGATGCTCAAGTGCCTCGCCTTAGGCTGCTTTCGCATGTAAGGAAATGGGAAAGATTGACGTAGGGACTTAGACTCGCCCCCGCCTCCGTCGGGAGTGCTCATCCGAGCCGCCGAAAGGTTCATCAAAACCTCTTGCCGCTCGACATCAAATTCCATTGTCGCCGAATCTGCCTGAATCGTAATCGCATCGCCACCGGTAGGAGCGATTCGAATGTTGGGCTTAATCAACGTTCGGCCATCGACATCGATGACGCTGATCACAAACCCTTTCTCTGGCCAGACAAAAACGTTCTCGGATTCTAATGTGTCATAAACGATGTCTTCAATCGCGGACGCAGCAATTTTGCGAATGTTGCTCATCGCCCATGGGATGACTTGGTCGGTCAAAACCAGCGAGCCCAGACTCAACACCGCCCCTAACAAGAAAGCGGGCCAAAGCAAACTCAACACGTTAACGCCCGCGGCTTTTGCTGCTGTGATCTCTTGGTCGCCGGAAATACGTCCGTAAACGACGCACACCGTCAAAAGCAATGTTGCCGGAATGGTAAACGGAAGCAAGCTTGGGACGATGAAGGGCAGAATCTGAAGAACATGAAGCGGGCCAAGGTTCAGTTCTTGAGCCTGGCGAAAGACGCCGACGAACACCAGCAATACAGTGACGACCGAGAGTGCAAAGAAGAACACTCGCAGAAGTTCACTCAAGATGTATCGTTGCAAGAGTCGCATTCAGTCCGACGAGTCCATTCGTGGGATTGAGTTGGCCGATGCCAAGGAATGCCGCATCGTAACCCGACGCGTGAGCGAGGGATTGGTCACACGCACTTACAAACAGAGCCTTCTTGTACCTGCGACCAATCCCTCGCTCACGCGTCGGGTTACCATGAGCGCACCAAGCGCGAAGTATCGTCAACTTCGTCGATTACCACAATGTGTATCCGCCGTCGATCACGAATGACGCTCCCGTGACATAGCGAGCGGCGTCTGACGCAAGGTAAACGGCCATGGGACCGAGATCCTCGGGCTGCCCGAAGTCGCCCATCGGGACCTGAGACTTAAATGTATTGATGATGTCCGGATTCAGCTCAGCCCAACGAACATTCGGTTCGGTCATGAATCCTCCAGGGCAGATTGCGTTCACAGTGACACCATTGCGTGCCCAATCGGTTGCGGTCGCGCGGGTGAAGTGAATGACGGCGGCTTTTGATGTTTCGTAGCTACGTCCACCGATGTCGCGATTGCAGACAATGCCAGAGATCGATGCCACGTTGATGATGCGGCCTGAACCGCGTTCGACCATCGGCTTGCCCAGTAGTTTCGTGCACAGGAACGTGCTGTTCAGGTTTAAGTCAAGAATCCGTTTCCACTCGTCCAGCGGCATGTCGATCGTTGGCGTGTCAATTCGGCGACCACCAACATTGTTGATCAAGATGTCAATCGGGCCGAAATCGGAAAGTGCCTTTTGGCAAGCGGACTCGCACTCGTCCAAGTTTCCAACGTCGGCAACGATCGTGTCGACCTTTCGACCAAGTTCAAGAATGTCGTTGGCGGTCTGCTCGAGACTCTCAGCCGTTCGCCCCACCAACACGACATCCGCGCCAGCATCAGCGATCGCCAAAGCCATCTCGCGTCCAAGCCCGCGGCTTCCACCGGTGATGAAAAGTCGTTTTCCGTCCAAACGAAAGCGATCGAGAATGCTCATGGTGCTGCTCCTGGTTCAATGGCGGGCGAAACTTGCATGATGCGACTTGGTGTTGATGTCACCGCGGTCAGAATGTCTTCTTTGGGCATGCCTGCTGTTAGCAGTTTTTCCATTACCAACGGCAATGTGTGTCGAGGTGTCTGCCCAATGTGCCGAGCTTGCAAGTCGGTCGAAATGGTGTCGGGCGCGAATTCATCATTGATGGCGATTCGAGCAACCTCGGGATCGTAAGATGCCGTGCCGTGACCGATGTCGAAGAGGACGCCTCGCTTGCGCGCATCCCAGACTGCGGGCAAGACTGCAGCCTGGTTGACGATGCAATGCGGTGAGCGACGAAAACAGTAGGTCACAACATCGCCAGCTCGTAGCAATCGCAGTTGTTCTGCTAGCGACCAGTCTTCTGGACGTCGCATTCCAAACAACAATGGCAGGTCAGCCGCTTTGGCGATCTCAAGTCCGCGCGTCATGACCAACTTCGGGTCCGTGGCGCCACAGGCATGGTGACTGACATTCACGGCAACACCCCAAATGTGGCTGCGATAGCGATCGATAGCCTCAACACATTCGCTCACATCAATGTTGTCAATGTCTTCGAAACACCCCTCAACCGTCGATTCCCCAACTCGCGACGCATTGATGGCCAGTTTGACGTGCACCGTGGACTGATTGATCGTGTGTGCGATGTAATCAGCAATGTTCGCGGCGCCTGCGTCACCTTGCGAACCAACAACGGTGGTCCCGAATGGCAACATATGCTCGTCGGGGTCCACACCAAACACCGAATCACGCTTCGCAGGGTGAGCGTGAAGGTCGACTAAGCCTGACACTTGAAATGGGTTTGGCGAGTCCACTCGAACGAGACCTCACTTCTTTGACTTCAGCAACATCTGAATCTTTTCTTCCAACTCCTGAGCTTGCGATTCGGCTTTATCGATCGGTAAGCCGGTACGCACACCGGGGCGCTTGTGCCC
The DNA here is from genome assembly GCA_002722955.1 of Planctomycetaceae bacterium. Taxonomy (GTDB): domain Bacteria; phylum Planctomycetota; class Planctomycetia; order Planctomycetales; family Planctomycetaceae. The sequence continues at coordinate 30,644 of PBMZ01000102.1, forward strand.
AATCTCTGAAAGCCACGCGTCGTGAAGCACGGTCGTTCTTTGAGTCACCACCTTCAATAGCTCGGGCGAAGGTTCGACAGATTTTATCCCCCAGGCTTTCGCAACGGCGATCCCCATGATGCGATGCCCTTTCGCATTCATGTGAACTCCATCTCCCGAAAGCGTGAAGTTTGGGTCCTTCTTTCGGAGTTTGGCGACTTCGTTCTTCACCGGAGTATGCACGTCGATAACCATGTCGGCCTTTGTATTGCCAGCCATGATCCACTGGCCGTATTTCTTCAGGACGCCGTCGTAGTTTTCATAAATGGCGAAGTACGCGTATTTCTCGGCACCGTCAGGTCGCAGTTTTCCCTTCTTTCGAAGCGGCAGCGGATCAAATGGGGGCGGCGTGAGCAGCACAACCTTGGCACCAGCCGCGTGTGACTTTTTCACCAGTTTGTTGATGCCAGCTTGATAAGCCTCGAAACGTGCCTTGCCGAAGGGATAGTAGATCCCGTCGTTCATCCCGTAACACGCAACGACGACATCTGGCTTGACCTTGGCAAGTGCTCGGTCGAGCCGTTCATGAACATCTGGACGCGGAAACGGATGATCGGGCTCGGATAACCCAGTACAAGTTTCGCTTGAGAGGCCAACTTGGATGATCTGAGGCATGGGTTGAACATCGCGAAGACGCACTTGCGTCTCAACCCAAGCCACGTAATGTCCCGAATTGGTTATCGAATCGCCAAGAAATAAAATCCGCTTTGCCTTTAATGGAAACGGCTGGTCAGCGAATATTGGTGTCGAAGACCCAACGGTCAGTGAGATTCCCAGAACGACAAGCCGGATCGATCGATGCATTTCCGATTCCTCTTTGTAAAGATTCGAAGTTGCTGGAATCATCGCATAGTCTGTTGTTAACCATCAAGTCACCAAAGTCATGCCACTTGTGAGAATGACAATGAAAGCCACGACAATTTCTCCACTACTTTATTTCTCTACATTTCTGTTGTTCGTAATCCCTGTTTATGCCGAGAAACCCAATGCAAAACAGGCAGCAAATCAAGTCAAGCAAATCATCGCACATCGCGGGGCGAGCTCGGAACGGCCAGAGTGTACGTTGACGGCGATTCGTCGAGCGATCGAAGTTGGCGCGACGGCTACCGAGGTGGACGTGCGAACTAGCCGCGACGGAGAACTGTTCATTCTCCACGATACGACATTAGACAGAACAACAAACGGCAAAGGACCGGCCAATCTGCTGACGCTGATTGAACTACAAAGCTTAGACGCGGGCGCTTGGTTCGACGACAAATTTGAAGGCGAACGGATTCCGTCACTGATTCAAGCTGCCAAGCTTTGCAAAGGCCGTATCGACCTGTTGCTGGATTTGAAAGAGCAAGGAACCGACTACGACCAGCATGTCGTTCGAGTCATCCGCAAACACGGCGATCCAAAGCGGACGATTGTTGGCATTCGCAGTGTGGCACAAGCTGTACGTTTCCGAAAGCTGCTGCCCCAAGCAAGGCAGCTTGCCCTGATCCCACGCGTTGACGACATCGAAGCGTTCGCGAAAGCCGGCGTTGACACAATCCGCATCTGGCCAAGATGGATACAAGATGGCACGCCAATCAAACGAGTTCGCGCCGTTGGCAAAATGCTTCACCTAAACGGAACGAAGGGCGAGATCGACGAGACGCGACACCTTCTCCAATTCCAACCTGATTCGCTGTCATCCGATGATCCCGGCAAACTGAAGGCGACACTCTCGAAACTTGCTGGCCGCAAGTAATCCGAGCAAATGGGAGGCTCGACGTGAGAAGCCCGGGTTTTGCGAAACGTCGGGCTTCTATTCGCCAAACAAAGCACCAGGCGATGCCTCCCGTTCCGAGAATCTTCCGTATAGAATTCACCGCCTATGACGGAGAAAGATGACCAGACTCTGATTCGTGAGTGCCTTGGTGGACAGACCGAGTCGTTCAATCAATTGGTGTTGCGTCATCAGAATCGCCTCTACAACACGCTTGTGAATGTCTTGAATTCTCAAGAAGACGCCAGAGACGTCGCTCAAGAAGCATTCGTGTTAGCATTCCAAAAACTTGAGTCCTTTCGTGGAGACTCGGCGTTTTACTCATGGCTTTTTCGCATCGCCATGAATGCGGCGTTCAGTTTTCAACGAAAGCGAAAGCCCACAGCATCAATCGAAGCCGCTCGAGAAAACGCTGGTGCCGAGCCCACCGATGAACGACAGGACTCGGCCTCAAGCAGTGCCTTGGAATCGGTTGAGACTCAACAATTGGTTCGCACCGCCATCGCTCAACTTTCAGAAGAATACCGCACGGTGCTGGTGTTGAAGGAGATGGAAGGCTTGCGATATGAAGAGATCGCGGAAGTCGTTAACTGCCCGATCGGCACAGTCCGTAGCCGAATCCATCGCGCTCGCAGCGAATTGCGAGAATCTTTGGAAGCATTGTTGAAGAAGTGAATTCCAGAGAAATTCAGGCTCCGCGGCGGTATGATGTTCTTTTGACGAGGACTCGCTATTGATTCGAAATCGATTCGACTCGAAAATAGGAGACATGCCCGCTCCGCGTCTTTGTTCGGAACTGTTCTTGCGATTCGGGCCACTCATCGCTGAAAGTCCAAAACAAACAACCAGAGGTTGCGCACAGAGCACTCCTTGAGGAGAGACTAAATCATGCCGCTATTTCCAAAGTTCGAAGATTGGAACATTGTTGGAATCATCTTCGAACGCAAGGGCCACTATCGAGTTAACGGAAACCGAGCTCGCGGTAAGAACGCCAAGAAGGCGCGCCAAGGGGTCGAAAAACATAGCCGAACTGTTTTCTGGGCCGTCTTTGACCAAAAGGGGAAGCTGCTCGAAAGCGGGCTTGGCGGCGGGCAGCATGAAGTTGACCCACAAGTCATTGAGGATTTGAAAAAAGAAATCCACAACAACCGGAGCATCTTCCGAGTCCTTCAAACGTTGGAGAGCGGGCGAACAGAGAACGCAGCGAAACCGTTCGAGTGGAATGACGACGCCGCGATCAATTGATAGACGGTTTTCTCAATCTCAACAACGGCGAAGTCGACCAGCATGAGGCTCGATCAACTCCTCTGTCAGGTAACGCAGGCCGCCGCGCGTCGACCGCCCGCCTCGCTTGCTTGGTCGTTGGCGATTGCCACACTTTGCGTGGTCGCCACTATCTCTCTGATTGAGTTCCGAACGAAACGTTCTGATCTCATCGATCCGCAAGCAGACTTTCATCAACGTTGGCTTCGGTATACCCAGCAGTTTGGTGAAGAATCGGAAATCATTGTTGTCGTCGAAGCAAGCGAGCGAGAATCGACACGCGATGCGATCGAGGACCTCGCAAAGCGAATCAGCGAACATCCCAACTCTTTTCGGGACACGCTTTATCGAATCCGCTTCGACGGGCTCAAAGCAAAAGGGCTGCAAACACTTGAGCTCGATGACTTGGCCGCGTTGACTCTGAAAGTTGAACAGCTTCAGCCAATCCTGAACGGTCAGTGGGAGTCTATTCAGATTCAATCGCTGGCATTGATGCTCAATCAACAGCTCGCACAATTGCGATCTAACAACGCCGATGCGCGAAGCATTGAAGCCGTCGTAGCTCGAACACATCAACTGATCGAAAGCCTTTCACGATACCAAGATGATCGATCAGTCTTTCAGCCGCCCTGGTCCGTATCGATTCCGAAGTCGAGATACGACACCGAAGAAACCGACGAAACGTGGTTGATCGATGAGACCGGTACGTTCGGTTTCATTCAAGTCTTTCCCGTTTATGAGGCCGACGATTTTCAAGGAGCGACACGATCTATCCGCTTGCTAAGAGAACTTGCCAGTGATGTCGAGGCCTCGCAGCAGGGCATCAAGATCGGATTGACCGGCATCCCAGTGCTCGAACACGACGAGATGCAACGATCGCAACAAGACATGATCAAGGCGTCCGTGACCTCGACGGTCGGAGTCGCTGTCTTGTTGTTGATTGGATTTCGAGGGTTTCGGCATCCGTTGTTGGCAATGATCATGCTGGCCATCGCCATGTGTTGGGCGTTTGGATACACAACAGCGGTGATTGGGCATTTGAATATCTTGTCAGTTTCGTTCGCTGTGATCTTGATCGGATTGGGGATCGACTTCGCGATCCATTACCTCACCTGTTATTTGCAGCAGCGGCACGAGGGTCGGCAATTGCTGACGGCACTGGAAGATTCCTCCAGAAGCGTTGGCATGGGAATTGTCACGGCAGCGGTGACCACATCGCTGGGCTTCTTTTGTGCCACGATGACAACGTTCCTGGGTGTTGCCGAGCTGGGGATTATCGCCGGCGGCGGAGTCATCCTTTGTGCGATTGCGACATTCGTGGTGCTTCCACCGTTGGTTGTGATGGCGGATCGGAACAAAGAGCCAACGCAGTTGCCAACACCTTTTCAAGGAAGATGGCTGCGTATCGTGATCTCGCAACGGCCGGCTATGATCGCGTTAGCTTCCACCTTGTTCGGGGCCGTGTTGATTGCTGAAGCGGTTCGTAACGACGAGCCTTGGTATGACGCCAACTTGCTTAATCTACAAGCTGATGGTGTCGAGTCCGTCGAACTCCAACGGCGGCTGTTCGAACGAGCTGAGTCTGACAAGAACACCGGTTCCATCTTGTATGCCGTGTCGATCGCGGACTCGATCGAAGATGCTCGCGATCTTCAAATTCAATTCGAGGCGCTTCCGACTGTCGCCAAGGTGCAGAATCTCGCCAGCCGCTTGCCGGCAGAAGCATCACCACAGCAAATTGCTCTGGTACAGCAGATCGCCGAAGAGTTGACAGCTCTTGATGCCAACGATCGTCCGAATTTTCAGCAGACCGATCCATCCATTGTTGGCCCGGCATTGGAAGACTTATTCGATCAACTGAAGGCAATCGACACCGCAACGGCCAAACAATGCTCAGCGATGCTGGATCGATTTCTTGACAACTTCGAGAACATGAGTCTCCCGCAGCAGGTCAAGTTCTTGGACGATTACCAAAACCTTACTGCAGCCAACTTGATTGGATCAATTCAGCAGCTTCAATCTTCCGCTAACCCCGCACCAATTTCCGAAGAGGATTTGCCAAGTGAATTGCGACAACGTTTTGTCAGCGATCAAGGAAGCTGGTTGCTTCAGGTATTTCCCAAGAATTCAATTTGGGATGACGGTCCACTGGGCGAGTTCGTTGCCGACGTGCGATCGGTTGATCCAAATGCAACAGGGACACCTCTTCAGAACTACGAAGCTTCGCGTCAGATTCGCGACAGTTATGGCATGGCGGCCATTTATGCGCTCGCGGTGATTTCGATTGTCTTGCTAATCGATTTCTTGGAGCCCAAGAAGGCATGGCTTGCTGTCACGCTTCCATTTGTTGCCGTCGCCGCTTGTTTGGCGTATTCGCACTTTCAAGCAAACCCGATCTCGCAGGTTGTTTACGTCGGCAGTTATGCAGCTATGGTGATCGCTGTCGGCGCGATTTGTGATTTTCGAAGCGTTCGCGACATGTTGTTGACATTGATGCCACCGGTTGCTGGCGGTTGTCTCATGTTCGGCGTCTTGGTGTTGTTGGACGCCAAGCTGAATCCAGCCAACTTGATCGTCTTACCGCTGGTGCTAGGAATCGGCGTGGACGATGGCGTGCACGTGCTTCATGATTTTCGGCTTCAGTCGGAGACGAAGAAACCATATCGCATGTCGGCAAGCACGCTGAACGGGATCGTGCTGACTTCGCTAACCTCGATGATTGGATTCGGCAGCATGATGGTTTCCGCGCATCGTGGACTTTTCAGTCTTGGGCTGGTGCTGGTCGTGGGAGTTGGAAGTTGTCTATTCGTTTCGTTAGTGACCTTGCCCGCAGTTTTGACTTTGGTCGACCGAGTCAGTCGCAAGCACACACGGAGTCAACGCAAGTCGTCTGAGCCACCGGGTTGGAATAATCCGTTTTAGCCTCTTAATGCCGCCCTGACGTGGTGACATTGCAATTGACAGCGATTCCAAACGGCTGGTCTACTAGATAGATGAAGTTGACTAGCGACCAAGCGAAAGATTGCCCCGCATGCGGTGCCGTTTCTACGAGTGCCAGTGCGCCTTGGCCAATTGATCATGCTCGCGGAAGGACGATGTGGACGCGTTGCCAAGCGTGCCGCTCGTACTTCATTGTCGACGAAGACGAAGACGAAGTTGCGCATGTCTCGAACCATAAAGCTCGGTTCGTCACAGCCGGCCGGTATCTTCAACACGTATTGCCGGGGTTGGGGAGGCGGTTGTTGAGTCGCGCTGTGAATGATCACAGGTTCTCGATGTCAACTGGCGGTATGGTGCAATTGCTCAAGGATCAAGGTTTCGACGTCCTGCACGTTTCTCCGAAAGCGGCCATGCACAGCGATGATTCTTCGTTGGCTGTCAAGACTTGCTACGGAGTCAGCAATGTTTTGTGGCCATTGCTGCGAGCATCGATTGCAACCGGTGCCGTCGTGATTGCACGTAAGCCTGTGTAGCTTAATTATGGTAACCCGATGCGTGAGCGAGGGGCGCTCACACGTATTAAGAGAATTGAATGCCCAATGTCGAACAAGGAATGTCCAAAGTCGAAGTAAGATGAGCAGAACTGCCTGTCACTTCATCATTGGACATTCCTTGTTCGCCATTGAACATTCAATTCTTAATGAATCAGTCGATGTAGAGAAACGCGGCCGAGTTAATCAACGAATGGCAGTAGCTCGTCACGGCAAGCTGCTTGGCTTTGTCAGCATTCGTCTGTTTCCAAAACGATTCCAGCGATGACAACGTTTCTCGACCAAGTCGCATTTCTTCCGCTGATGGCTTTCGACTCAAGGCGATTACGAACGCTTGAACAATAATCGCATCGTGTTGATCTCCAACTTTAGTCACGACGCGATCGGCGAATTCACCAGCCAGTTCTCGCACCAGCGTGTTGTTCAGCAAGTGCAGCGCTTGGGGGGCGACAATCGATTCGCCTCGCGATGTGCAATTGGGGCTCATTTGTGGGATGTCAAAGTTTTCCAAGATCGTGGGCAGCTTTGTGCGTCGTTGAAGCACGTACACGCTGCGACGCCAGCCTGACGGTTTCTTGGCGACAGTGATCAAGCCGTCACCACGTTCTGTTACGCCATCAGCGGAGCCGAATGGAGTTGTATCAAGTCGGCCTGCGACGACTAGCAACGAGTCGCGAAGGATCTCTGCTTGCATTCGTTTCAGCGGCATGCGTGAAAGCAATCGCCCGTCGGGATCGAGCCGTTCGGACTTTGCGCTGACGCGAGACGATTGACGGTAGACGCTGGATGTCACAATCAGCCGGTGCAATTGCTTCAGACTTCCACCCTGCCGAACGAACTCGACAGCCAGCCAATCAAGTAATTCTGGGTGAGACGGTTTCGCGCCGGTGACACCAAAATTGTCGAGCGTCGTGACGATTCCAGAACCGAAGTAATGATGCCAAACGCGATTCACGAAAACACGCGAGGTTAATGGATGGCGCGAATGAGTGATCCAGCGGGCAAACGCGAGACGTCGACCAGTTGCTTCCGGGTTGGCCGGTGCATCGATCTGAAACGGGACGTCTTCATGGCTGAGAACTTGCGGCACACCGGGCTCGACCAACCGACCAGTTGTCAAGTAGTTTCCGCGCCTCAAGACGTACGAAGGTGACGGTCGCCCCCGTGACCACAATGCACGAATTCGAGGTTCCGCCGGGCGCTGCGAATTCAACGCTTTGATCTGTTCTTGCAGCTTCTTCTTTTTCGCCTCGTCCTTTTCGGCCTCAACTTGTTTTTGCAGCGGCGCGACTTGGCGATCGAGGTCAGCAATCCGCGCCTCCCACTTTTGCCGCTCGAAGGTGGAGACGAAATTCAATGTTCGCGGCCCCTGTGACTTCAACCAGTCGTGCTCGTCGAAGGCGTCTTTCAGTATCGCGGTCAGGCGGTAATAGTCGCTTTGTGGAATTGGATCGAACTTGTGTGAATGGCACCTCGCGCAGTTCATTGTTAGGCCCAACAGTGCCGAGCTTAGAATCTGAACTTCATCGGCGATTACCTCAAGGCGATCAGGAACGAAGTTGGTGATGTTGGCAAATGTTCGGTCTGGCGCTGTTCGCAGGAATCCGGTGGCGACCAAATGATCGTAAGTTTCCTCGTCGATGACTTTGGCGTTGCGATAATCGACCATTTCGTCGCCGGCCAGTTGTTCTTGGATGAAGCGAGAATAGGGCTTGTCGGTGTTCAACGAACGGATGACGTAGTCGCGATAGCGATACATATGGGGCCGCACGCGATCCTCGTTTTGGGCACCTTCGGAATCGGCGTAGCCGGCAACATCCAGCCAGTGACGTCCCCATCGCTCGCCATAATGTGGCGACGCCAACAAGCGTTCGAGCAATCTTTCGTATGCTCCGAGAGCCGTGTCGTTTTCAAAGGCGGCTACCTCATCCGGCGTCGGTGGCAAACCGATCAGGTCGAAATAGAGTCGTCGCAGCAACGTGCCTCGTCCAGCTTCCGGAGAATAGCTTAAGCCGCGCGCTTCTTGCTTTCTCAGAATAAAGGCGTCGATTGGTGTGCGGACGAGGCCTGCGTTTTTCAGGTTTGGAATCGGAGCTGCTCGAGGCGGTTGGAACGACCAAAACCGTCGCTCTTCGTCGCTGACTTGTTCGATCGAATCGGGCGAGGCTGCGTCCTTCGCAATCTCAGGAAAACCAGCATCGATCCACCTGGCAACTTTCCCCAGCTCGTGTTCTTCCATGGGTTTGACGCTGGCCTCGACCAGTAATCGCCGAGGCGGCATTTCCTCGTTGTGAACGCGTTGGATAAGCAGGCTGTCTTTCGAGTTGCCTGAAATCGCTGCGGGGCCGGACTTGCCTCCTTTGAGAATTGATGTCTTCGTGCGCAGGTCGAGGCCGCCTTCTTTCTTGCTGGCTCCGTGGCAAGCCGTACAGCGCAGTAACAAAATGGGAATCACATCGTGCTGTGAAACTTGCGGCTTGTCTGAAACTCCCGGCAGTCGAGCGCCGTCTTTGATCCAAGCACGGAACAAATCGATTTCCGACTTTGTCAACTTCTTGTCATCACCGGGTGGCATCTCGCCACTTTCGATCATTTCGATAAGCAAGCTCTCGTCGGGACGCCGGGCTGAGAGGATGTCGCCTGATTCGCTTCCTTTGGCGATGAAAGCTGGTTGATCTAATCTCAGACCCGCCTTCTTCATTTTCGCGCCGTGGCAGCGATTGCAATGTTTTTGCAGCAATGGCGCAATCTGAGTCTTGAAAGCACCATCGCCTGGTTGCTCGGCGGCATTGGCACGGATTGCTCCGAGAAGCAAGCAAAGGCACAGCAGTGTCACATGTTTGATGAACATAAGCGATAGCTTATCAGACAATGGCCGCTGGCGGAACGGGCAACGTTAGAAGCCCGGCTTTTGCGAAAAGCCGGGCTTCTTTTCTAGACGGTGCGTATGCCGCCGTCAAAGTGTTGTTGTGCCCATACGTTGGAGTGAATTAGTATTCAGTGCTAACCCACCTCTGGCGCCGTTAACAAATCGAGCACTTCTGAAGCAGTCGTTTAACCCGTAGCCGAAGGCGAGGAGCAAGACGGGAGACCTCGCCATCGGCTACGGGGCAAACCAGATTGCCGATCATTCAAATCGAGAGCAAGGATGCCATCACTTCCCACTCAAATCGACGGTCCGATTGCTGTCATCGGAGACGTTCACGGGCAAGTCGAGAAATTCAACGTCGTGCTCGACAAGTTACGCGCACTCCCCGATTACCAGCAGCGGTGGATCGTCTTCATTGGTGATTTGGTTGATCGCGGGCCCAATCCCAAAGGGGCACTGGATGCGTTCTTGAAGCTTACCGAAGAACACGCGAAGACGACCGCTATTGCCGGCAATCATGAACTGGCGATGGCTGGAGCTTTAGGACTCGTTCCCGTCCCGGATTACTCGAACTGGGATCAGCGCTGGGTCGAAAACTACAATGCGGAGACAACCTTTGCTTCGTATGGGCTCGAACCGGGAGACTTGGATGGGCTGAAGTCAGCACTTCCGGTAGAACACGCCGAGCTGCTCAAAGTGATTCCGTGGGTCGTCGAACATCCTCAGTTGTTGTTTGTCCACGCCGGTCTAGATTCGAATACACCTTGTGATTTGCAGTTGAGAATCCTGCGCGAGCGCGATTTCACGCTAAACAGGCCAGCGTGGTTGTGCTCGAAGACCTTCGTCGAGTCATCTCTGCCGCCGGATTGTCGACGCACGGTCATCTCTGGTCATGTGCCCGTCCCCGAAGTCATCATCCGACCGAAGCGAATGCTGATCGACACCACCGGCGGTGTCACTGGCGAATTGAGCTGCGTGCTGCATCCCGAAAACTTGGTTGTCACATCAGGGGCAGGGCCAGCCAAAGTCCAACGACCGGTCGCCCCACAACGTGCCAGCAAACCAAAGTCCGCTTGGTGGAAGATTTGGTAGCGTTGCTTACAATGCCGCAGAGTTTGCGCCATCAACGCGAGTGAAAACATGACTGTCACTCTTCAATCTGCGGAAAACTTTCGCGTTGTATCGCTGCTCCCCAGCGCGACGGAGATTATTGCGGCGATTGGTTGTGGACATCTTCTGGTTGGACGATCCCACGAGTGTGACTATCCCGAATGGGTTTCTCGGTTGCCGGTTTGTTCAACGTCTCGAATCGATGTCAGCAAACCAAGTGATCAGATCGACCGAGATGTTAAGGGACTGCTGAAAAACGCGTTGTCCATCTTCGAAGTTGATGCCGAGGCACTTGCCGAACTCAGGCCAACTCATATCGTCACGCAAACTCAGTGCGAGGTTTGTGCGGTCAGCCCTCAAGATGTCGACGCAGCTTTGTGTGAAATAACCCGACTCGAGCCGACGATCATCTCGGTGGAGCCGAAGCGGTTTCAGCAGATTTTTGCTGACGTTCGAACGATTGGCAAAGCACTCGGATCAGAGTCCACTGCGAAGTCGTTGAATCTTGAATTGGCCGAAAAGATTGCCCAAGTCTACAGCCAGGCAACGTTTCAAGACACGCGGCCAACCGTTGGTTGCATTGAATGGATTGAACCGTTGATGTCTGCCGGCAATTGGGTACCCGATTTGGTCGAGCTAGCGGGTGGTGACGATGTTCTCGCCACGGTGGGTGAGCACTCACCGTGGCTGTCGTGGGAGAAGTTGCAAAGTGCCGATCCAGAGATCCTAATCGTCATGCCGTGCGGCTTCAGCATCGAGCGGACGGAGCAAGAGTTTCACTTGTTAGAGTCGCACTCCGAATGGCCAAACCTGAAAGCTGTCCGCGAGAACAAAGTCTTCATCACTGATGGCAACCAACTCTTCAATCGTCCGGGACCACGGGTTTTGGAGTCCGTCGAAGTACTGGCGGAGATCATTCACCCCGAAGTTTTCGAGCCGCGAAATAGCGAACTCTGGCGCCGGGTGGAGAATTGCAACGGCTGACGTCCCCGAAGGCGTTTGCTACTATGGACGTTCTTGTTCCTACTATGGACGTTCTTGTTCTTAGTGCAGACGGCCTCTTTGTGAGAACGCAAGTTGAAGATGAAGTCCCTTTTTCGTGATCGCAAAGTCCGATGGGCTTGGGCAACTCTCGTATTGCTCATCGCAGCGTCGCAGGCGACGGCCGAAGATTCGTTGCTTGTTAAGCATTGCTCTCTGTGCCACAGCGGTGACGACGCCGAAGGGGAATTTCAGCTTGCCGCACTTGGCAAATCTCCCAATCGCGACAACCTGCAGCGTTGGCTGGATTCATTGGATCGAGTCGCTGCCGGAGAGATGCCACCGAAAGATGAAGTTCAGCTAGCTAGCGTTGATCGCAAGAAACTTGTCTTGTTCATCCGAAAGCAGCTGGATGCATTTCGAGAGACATCGACCAGCTCTGCCAAGAACAAAACCCGGCGGCTCAATAATCGCGAGTTCGAAAACAGCGTCCGCGATGTGTTGATGATTGAAGACGTGGGCACGCATCAGCCGACGGCCAACTTGATTGGTGATTCGCTACACAAAGGATTCGATACACACGGCGAGACGTTGGGCTTTAGCAAATTCCATTTGGAACAATACATCGCTGCCGTTCGCAAGATTGTGGACGCAACAATTCTCTCGGGCGAACAGCCCAAACCGCGACGCTACGAAATAGATTCGACGGAGATCATCTCGGCTCACACGAGTCAGAATACGACGAGGCCCGAACGAAAAGGGAAACGGGACGGATTTGATTTCCTGGACCCGAGACGGCTGGCGTACTTTCAGGGATTCAAGACGGCACCTCATACCGGGCGTTACCGAATCACGATTCGGTGCACTGGCAAGGACCGTGGGTATTACGATTCGAGGAAAACCGGCGTCTACGACGATGATCCAATCCGGCTAAGAGTCAGCCTTGGTGACCGCGACCAAACCTTTGAGTTGCCTGACGAAGAGATCACTGAACTCGAACTTAATGAGTGGATCGCGGCCGGTTCGCGATTACGTTTGCAACATCCGACCGACGGACTGAGTTTGCGAGGCAACGGCAATTTCAAATTCCAGAATGCGATCACGGGCGAGCATCTTAAGGATCACGACCCCAAACTGTATGCACACGTCGTTGCCAACATCAAAACAAAACCACGGCGTCGGCAACGGGTACCAGCTAGCTGGCATCACTGGGTTAATCACTGGCGAGGGCCGCGACCTGTGGTCTTTAGCGCGGTTGTCGAAGGTCCTTTCTACGAGTCATGGCCACCGAAGCGTCAAGTTGATCTGATCGGCAAGAACCCGAAAGCTCAGAACGCCGCGACAATCTTAGAACCCATCGCCGAACGAGCTTGGCGGCGAAGCGTGCGACCTGGTGAATTGCATCGAATTGTTACACTGGTAGAGTCAAAGGCTGAGCAACTTGGCGACATCGAAGCCTTGAAAGAGGGCATCGTTTCGATCTTGGTTTCGCCACAGTTCTTGCTATTGAATCGAGGAAACTCGACATCTCAGGAACGGTTTGCAGAGAAATTCAGCTACTTCTTAGAGAGCACAATTCCTGACGCACAACTTCGTCGCTCAATTGCAGATGGCCGCTTGGATTCGTTCGCTGGTGTTCGCGAGGAAGTTAAGCGTCGCTTTCATCAAGCCAACAAAACTGACTCGTTCACGAAGGCCTTTCCCTATGCGTGGCTGAAGTTGAACGACATCAACTTCATGGCTCCCGATCCAGACCGCTTTCGACATTACCATCGCAAGCGAGTCAGCGAGGACATGATTGGCGAGGCACTGCAATTTTTCCGGCACGCGATCGATCACAACGTGCCAATCACCGAGTTTCTTTCGGCCGACTACAGTTTCGTCAACGCAGACTTGGCAACGGTCTACCAACTTGACGACGTACCCGATGATTCCACTTTTCGGAAATACACGTTTGAGGATGGTCGTCGAGGCGGTTTGTTGGGGATGGGAGCATTCTTGACGGTGACGGCTGATAGTCTTTCCACATCGCCCATTCATCGTGCGATCTATTTGATGGAAAACTTCCTTGGCATTCATCCAACTCCACCGCCACCGGATGTGCAGATTGAAGAACCGGACGTTCGAGAAGCGAAAACGATCAAAGAAATTCTGAACCGTCATCGCTCGGATCCGAATTGCGCGTCATGTCATCAACGGATTGATCCCTACGGATACGCCTTCGAGAACTTCGACCCATCCGGGGCTTGGCGTGACGTTTACACGATTAAGGACTCCGAGGCTGACGGTAAAACTAAGAATAAACGACAAGAGGTCAAGATCCGCATCGACGCTAGTGCGAAGTTTCGGAATGGTATGCAGTACAAAAACATTGTCGAGTATCGAAAGTTCTTACTTACCGATGCCAACCGCAACCGCTTCGTTCGTTGCTTTGTGACAAAGTTGTTGACATATGCAAACGGTGTTGAACCAGACAAAGTGGACTTCGCGGAAGTCGACAGAATTGTTGCCCGATCGGCCGAGAATGACTATCGCATTATCGACACGATAGCTGCAGTTATCGACAGCCCGCTATTTCGTGACCAGTGACAGGGATGAATTATGAGTTTCGGAACGCATCAACCGAATACCCAAATCGCATTACTTTTGCTCCTCATTGCAACATCAGCCACCGCCGGTGAACCTGCTCAACCCGTGGGCTTTAAGCATGCTGGTGTCACGAAAGCCTGGAAGACTTTTGAGCACAAGTTGACTTTCGGCAAAGGACAAACGTTGGCCCTTGTCGATGATGGATGCAAGCTGTCGATGCCTCAATGGTCCAAGTCCGATGGCGACCAACCGAAGGTACTCGTGACATACGATAGCGTCGATGGCGACAACGACCCGAAGCACGAAGGTCGTGGCTATCATGGCTCGACGATCGGGATCCCCTCGTCTGTGAATTACGGCGGCAAATGGGGCGTTGCCTACAACAATCAAGTCGCCGTGATCAGAGCGTTAGAGTGTTGCCACTGCAATGTGAGCGATGGCAAGACCGTCGCTAAGGCATTGCAATTTATCATTGACAACCACCGACGCTATCGCATCACCACCGTGAATCTGGCTCCCGTCGATGACAAAGCGCATGCCAAGCCCGTCGCCACCGACATTGACGACAAGCTGACGAAGCTCCGCGAGCTTGGCATTTGGGTGAGTGCTCCGACAGGCAATCATCATTTCACGGATGGAATTTCCTGGCCCTCGTGTCAGCCCAACTGTTTTGCCATCGGAGCAGTCAAACAGGGCAAAGACGAAGTGCACCTCGACCGGCACGCGAAAGTGGACTTGGTCGTCCCGGCAAGTGCTACGTCATCTTCGAATGCGATCGCTTGCGGTGCGGCCATCGTCATTCGCGAAGCAATTGACGAGACTCACTACGATTGGAAGCAGGATGGTTCGAGCGTGGCCGAAGCGATCTTGGCCATTATGAAAAAGACTGGTGTAACGGTCGAAGACAAGCCGACGAAGCGCAGCTATCAGCGGCTTGACCTAAACGCAGCGTTGGAACATGTCTTCTCCGCAAAGAAGCCATCGACGTCCATTCAATTCAGCGAGCATCTGATCGGCGACAAATATGCTTATGCCTACGGAATCGCCGCGGCAGATTTTGATGAAGATGGGGACTTGGATGTTTCCAGCGCTGATTACACGCCGAACAACAGGCTTTACCTATTCGAGAACGATCGCAAAGGCAACTTCAAGAAACACATCATTCAGAAGGACGATCCGGAACGCTTGGAACGTCACATGGTTGGTGATGTAGACGGCGACGGCGATCTAGATGTCGTCATCGTCAAGAACTTGCGCGGCGACTTATTGTGGTTCGAGAATAACGGAAAACCAACAAGCGGCAGTCTATGGCGGCGACACGTGATCACCACCAACTTGCCGTATGCGTATGACGTAGCATTGGCCGACTATGACCAAGACGGCGACATGGATGTCGCTGCGTCAAATTGGTTATCACATGAATTCAATTGGTTCGAAAACGATGGATCGCCCGCTGATGGCAAGTGGCAAAAGCACTTGATCGAGAAAGACGTCAAGGAAACTCGCACGATGCGAACAGCCGACTTCGACGGGGATGGCGACATGGACCTGCTGGGAACAGCGCGAGTCGGCAATCAGGTCATCTGGTACGAAAATCAACGAGGCGCCAAAAAGTTGATTTGGAAGAAGCACCTTATCGACGCAGTGCGGTGTCCGGCACATGGCAATCCGGCGGACATGGATGGTGACGGAGATCTCGACGTTGTGATGGCGATGGGTTTCTATTACCGACCAGGATCGGACAATCCTGCAGCTTCCTTGCTTCCCGAACAAAACCAAATTGTTTGGTACGAAAACAACGGAAAGCCAACGTCGGGCAAGTGGAAGAAACACGTCATCAGCCCGCAATTCGATGATGCGTTCGAGGCCATCGCGGGGGACCTTGATGGGGACGGCGACATGGACATTGCCGCCACTTCGTGGAGAAATCCTGGGCGCGTCGCCTGGTTCGAAAACGACGGCGACCCAAAGGGCAAGTGGACTCGTCATTTGCTCAAAAACAACTGGCGCAGCGCCAACCAAGTCATCATTGCCGACCTAGACGGTGATGGACGATTGGACATCGCTGCTTGTGCCGAACACGGTAGCAACGAGCTACGCTGGTGGCGAAACGAAGGACATCCCAAACGAGATTGATATGAAACTCTTCCAATTCACGTTGATCACGCTGACGCTTGTCTTCGCTTCGGCAACGGCCGCAGACGATCGCCCCAACGTCTTGTTGATCCTATGTGATGATCTCGGCTACTCGGATCTTGGCTGCTACGGCGGAGAGATTCATACACCACATCTTGACCGCTTGGCCGCGAACGGTATGCGGTTTACTCAGTTCTATAATTGCTCGGTCTGCGTCACCACCCGATCGGCGTTGTTGACGGGACTCTATCCACGACAAGCAAGACGTCCACGATTGCGAACCAATATGCTGACGCTCGGCGAGGCTATGCGGCGGACCGGTTATGCCACGTCGCTGACGGGCAAGTGGCACTTGGGCAGTCAAAAACCGTTGCGGCCCATCGATCGCGGCTTCGACGAGTACTACGGCTTGTTGGATGGCTGCTGCAACTTCTTCAACCCCGCGAAGCAAGACCCGGTCTTTTACAACGGTGGCCGATTCCGGACATTCGCACACAACAACAAACGCATCACCGAGTTTTCCAAAGGTTTCTACACGACAGATGCGTTTACCGATCACGCGATCGAGAGAATTCAGCATTATTCCAAAGGCGAGAAGCCGTTCTTCGTCCACCTTTGTTACACGGCTCCGCATTTCCCATTGCATGCTTTTCCCGAGGACATCAAACCTTACCGCGGAAAGTACTCGGATGGATACCTCGCGATGCGCGAACGTCGCCACATACGGCAAAAGGAAATTGGCTTGTTCCAGGCAGCACCAAAACTTTCCGCTCCAGAGAATAAGAAGGGTGACTTTCGGTACGACTACGACGTGCCCGATTGGAAGAACTTGCCAGACGCCGAAAGAAAGCGCGAGGAAGCTCGCATGGAGACCTATGCCGCGATGGTTGACCGAATGGATCGTGGTATCGGTCGAGTGTTAGCCGCCTTGGATGAGTCCGGAGCCGCTGACAACACCGTGGTCATGTTTCTCTCGGACAATGGCGGCTGCGCGACTTGGCCCAATCAGCGCGAAGGCCAAGAAGACGGCTTCAACAAGTACAACGAAGGCATTCCGGTTGGCGATACTCGCGGTTACGAATTCGCCGGCAAGGGTTGGGGCTGGGCGCAGAATGCTCCATTCCGCCAATTCAAGACGTGGTGTTACGAAGGCGGTATCGCAACTCCAATGATTGTCCGTTGGCCGGGCAAGGTCCAACGCGGCGCGATCACACATCAGGTCGGTCACATCATCGACTTCATGCCAACATTGTTGGAGTTGGCAAACAGCAAGTATCCCGCCGAGTACAACGGAAACAAGATTCTTCCGCTTGAGGGGAAGAGCTTGCTGCCGATCTTTCACGGAAAAGAGCGGAAAGCCCAATCGCTGAGTTGGGAGTTGTTCGGAAACCGAGCGATACGCCAAGGCGACTGGAAACTTGTCTGGGGCGCCAGCGAAAAGAAGTGGGAGCTGTACAACCTAAAGTCAGACCGCAGCGAAACAGAGAATCTCTCCGACAAACACCCGGAACGTGTCGCGGCAATGTCTCGCGACTGGGAAAAGTGGCACCAGCAAGTCGAGAAACCTGACTAGCGAGCGTTCGTGAAGAAGTACTGAGGATACGTGAGCTGAAGTTTTGCCTTATCGGCTTTGCCGTCAACGATGCAAGCGTCAACTTCTGCCTTGAGCCGCTTTAAAATCTCTGGATTCAGCAATGGGTCACCTGTCCGCTTTCGCCAACTTGAAAGTTGTGTCTTCAGTTCGACGAGAGCTTCCGAGTGCTGGTCATTGTCGGCAAGGTTGCGGAATTCGTACGGGTCCGCCTGCAAGTCGTACAGTTCGTACTCCGGTGGAGTCTTCATGCGATAATAAGCGTCACGAATGTGAGCGGGAGCAGCGTCGATTGTCTTGGGCAAGTCGCCAAAGAATCGATTCAGCGTGAAGTCGTATCCCGGATTCTCTTGACCCGGCATCAGATTCTGAATCAGTTTGTATCGTGTATTGCGTACGGTTCGCTGAGGGTAAAAGTTGTGTCCGGAGTGCAAATGAAATTCCGTGAACAGAAATCCTCGCCACTGGGTTTTCTCGCCACGCAAGAGCGGAACCAGCGATCGTCCCGGAAGATCAGCGACGGGAGCCGCGCCAGCGATCTCCAGTAATGTTGGCATCAGATCAAGCGTTGACACCAGTTCGTTGCGAACTTGCTTGAGCTTCGCCTTACCCCGCCAACGCACGATCAGCGGAACGCGTAGACCGCCTTCATATGATGTTCGCTTGCCCCGCAACAGGTCGGCACCGTGGTCGCCAATGTAAACAACCAGCGTGTTGTCGGCTTTTCCCGAGCGATCCAATGCCTCAAGCAACTCGCCGATCAGCGAATCGAGGCGATTCATGCAGTTGTAGTAATCGGCGGTGTCCGATCGAAGTTGTGGTGTGTCGAGCCCAAAGTGAGGTAGCGGCTTGACGTCGTCGCCAGTGAGCGGCTTCGCTGGGAGTCCGCGAATCTGCTTAATAAATGGCCGGTGTGCATCCGGAAAATTCACGCTGAGGAAAAACGGTTGTTTGCTCGCACTGAAAAAGTCCGCCGCATGACTCGCGTACTTCTTGAGGTTTTTGCGACTGAAGTTGGACGTTGAGATCTGTTTCATATCAAACGGGAAGGCCGAAGCTGGATTGATGTGCAACTTGCCAATAATCCCGGTTCGATAGCCAGCTCGTTTCAGACTACGAACGAGGTTCGGTGTGTCTTCGCGGTACATGCGGAACTTCCAAGTTGCCAATCCAATCTGACCGTTTTGATGCGGATAGAGGCCGGTAAACAGAGCGGCTCGCGATTGGCTGCAACCGGCTTGCGGGACGAACGCGTGGTGAAATCGCACGCCATCTTCCGCTAGCTTGTCTAGCACCGGAGTTTTGACATAAGGGTCACCATAGCAGCCGATCTCTGGGCCATTGTCCTCAGAGACGATCAGCAGAATGTTGGGAGGCTCCGCGATCGCCGCCGACGGCAAGCTGAGAATGGAAAGGATGATGATCGGAAAGATTGTTAAACCCACGGGTTTTATCATGGCGGCTTCGGGCCCCCTTAGAATCAAGGTCGTTGCATATTCTGCATTGGTCGTTCCGAAGTTACAATTCGTGGCAAGAAAACCTAAGTATGACAGCCATTCTGCGTTATAACTAATGGGCAATCGATCTTGCGGGAGATTCTCATGTTTTGCAAATCACTTGGGTGTGTCATTCTAACGACGGCATTGTTTACGGGGACTTGCCAGGGGCAGTCGAAGCCCAAGCAGGGAAGCAAGGAAACTCAGGCCGAGGCGAAGGCGCTCATCGATCGCTTCACGAAAGAGTTCGAAGCGCTGGTCAAAGACGACAAGCACGTCGTCAAACTGCGCGAAGCCGCCGAGTTGCTCGAGTCGACCAATGAGAGTGACCGTTGGACGAATTACAGTGCGGCTCTCAAGATCTTGCGGCAACATCGCTCGAAGGCGGCGATTCCATTGATCATGAAGTACATGATCAAGCATTCCACCTTTTCGACTGGTGCGTCGGCGATGAAGTCTTACACCGAAACGCTGTCCGTTCTCAGCGGGCGAGAATTGACGAACCCTTACCGTTACCAAGCGGATCGGTTCACGCCCGTGGTCGTCGGTGTGAAGAAGATGGCCGAGACTTGGTGGAATAAGAACAGCAAAACGTTGGCCGTCGACATTGACGAGTTGTCGGAGGAGCAGTTGTTGGTCATCGTTCATGCGCTGTTGAAGAAGCAGCGTTGGAACAGCAACTACCTTCGCGATCCGTCGGGAAATCATGATCCGACGGCTTACCGGCTTTACCATGTGCTGTTCTACGACATCATGGGCAGAAGCTCATCGTCTCGCGAACGGGCATGGCGGGCTGAAGAATTGTCACCCGCAATGGTGCCGATACTGCTTAAGATTGCCGGTTATCAAAAGGAGCCTCCAAAAGAACAAGCCCGCGATTCGATGACGATTCCGTTCGAGATGGTTCACATGCTGGCTTGGATGCGAAAGAACGACCAAGCACCACAGCTTGACAAGATCGCGGAAGACACTCGACAGAACTCGGCCGTGCGGCTTGTTTGCATCTTGGCATTGTTCGCCGCCGACGAAAAACTGCGGGCTGATACGTTGATCACCATGCTGAAGTCCGAAAAGAAGATCGAGCGACGCTTGACGATCATCTTGGCACTACAACAAAGCCGGAATACAAAGAAAGTTTTACCGACGCTGCTGGCTCAACTGGACGACCCTAACGGCGAGATTCGCTCGGCTGCGATTTACGCGCTGCACAATCACGCGTCGAATGACATTCTGCCGCGACTGCAAGAAATGCTCGACGAACTTGATCCACCGGGCGCCGTCGACAACGTGTTGGACGTGATCGGCGAGATGCAAACCGCGGAAGCTCAGGCCGCGTTAATCGAGTTCATGCGAGAAGGCTTGAAGACTCCTGCCGGCAAGAAACTCGTACCCGATGCCTTAGGAGCATTCGCGACCGCAACCGACAAACGCTGGTACGAAGCCGGTGCGCATCCGCAAGAGTACTACTTAGAGCAAGCGGTCAAAGCCATCAAGTGGTGGGATAGCCAAGCCTCGCTGCGAAAGCCCGCGCCATCAATCATCGCTCCGGCCGCCCCACCCACCGGCCTCGTGAAGTCAGGAAATCGCGCAGTCGATGAAACTCGCACGGCAGTTAGGGCGTTGATGTCGAAGTTGGATCAATTTCAACTAAAGCTCACCTATCGTGGGCCACAGCCGAAGCTTTATTCATCCGTGTTGCTCAGTGTTCCGCCCATCGATCCACTGTACAGCCACGAGATGGCTCAGATTCTCAAGGCCGAAGCTATACTGATCATCTGTCACCTTGCAGGCAACGGCTTCTTGTTTCGCGGCGGAGTGAATCGAAACAAGCCGAATCCGTACCGCGACGGTTCGTACTACGAATTCGAGGTTACCAACGGCAAGGATGTCTATCGCGACATCTTGCCTTGGGCCGGCCGCACATACCGTTGGAAAGATCAGCAGTGGTCTCGAACATTCGACCAGATCGCCAACCTGCGCACTCTTCTTTCCGGTCGCGCCGCTCAGGTTTTCGACGGTGTGACGTTGCCATTGGAAGAGATGAAGACGTCGATCATCAATCGCAGCAAACGATGGAAGGCCAAGCGTGTCGTGGCCGACTTCAATTGGCTGACCGAGAACGCCATCCCAATCGGCTCGCCCAAATACCACGTTCGCGAGATCCTCGGCGATCCAATCGGCAAGGAAGTCAAACTGGCCAACGGCGGCTCTTATTGGCTGTTCGTCCGCAATGATGCCAACAAGAAACAGTTTGAAGCTCTGAGCATCGTGTTCGACGCCAACGGCCGAATGACGGGTGTTGGACGGAAGCCGATTGAGTAGTTGACGGGATCGCTTGACTCCTGCGCTGGGCCGTGACTCATCGTTTAACCCGTAGCCGAAAGCGAGGTTTACGCAATGCTTCTCGCCTTCGACTACGGGTTAAACGATCACGCCGCAGATGCTCCGGCTGCTTGACATTGTGCCGTTTGCCGCATACTTTCGATTTCTTCACAGGCAAACAGAAATCTCCTTAGAAATAGAGCCCCCTCATGAGTGCGCAACCAGTATTGATTAACGGCGAATGGCAATCTTCTAGCTCGACAAATACGTTTCAAGCGACCAATCCCAGCACCACCGAAGCCTTGCCAGAGCTTTATCCAGTCAGCGACTGGGCCGAGATTGAGTCGGCGATTGTCGCCGCCGATGCGGCAGCTCGCGAAATGCGAGGATGGCCAGGGAGTCGGTTTGCCGCGTTTCTCGACGCGTACGCTGATGGCATCGAGACGTGCACGCAAGAGCTGGTTGAAGCTGCGAACGCAGAGACGGCTTTGCCGGTGTCACCTCGCCTGCAGGATGTCGAGCTTCCGCGGACAACCAATCAACTTCGACAAGCTGCTGCTGCCGCTCGAAGTTCAAGCTGGACGGCCCCCACAATCGACACGGCGACCGGCATTCGATCGATGTTTGGCCCGATCGGGCCAGTGGCAGTTTTTGGTCCGAATAATTTTCCCTTCGCCTTTAATAGTATCGCTGGTGGTGATTTCGCTGCAGCCGTCGCGGCTGGAAATCCTGTGATCGCGAAAGGTCACTCCTCGCACCCTAGGACGACGCAAATCTTTGCAGAGGAAGCTCAGAAGGCTGCGGTGGCGACAGAGATGCCTGCCGCGTTCGTGCAATTGATTTATCGTACCAGCCACGCAGACGGTGCCCGATTCGTCGGTCATCCGCTGATGGCCGCCACTGGTTATACAGGTTCGCGTGAGGCCGGATTGGTTCTCAAAGAATCGGCGGACAAGGCCGGCAATCCGATTTACCTCGAGCTATCCAGCATCAACCCCGTGTTCATCCTACCGGGGGCGATCGCCGAGCGTTCCGAAGAGCTTGCCGCAGACTTCACCGGAAGTTGCTTGATGGGAACGGGCCAATTTTGCACAAACCCTGGCCTCGTTGTATTACTCGCCAGCGAAGCAACCGACGCGTTTGTTCAATCTGTGACCGCGAAGTTCAGCGAAGCCGGGATTGGAACGATGTTAGGAGAAGGCGTCCAACGAAGCTTCACCGCCGGAATTCAAGCGTTGACTTCGGCCGGCGCGACAATTCTTACTGGGGGCGAGAGTGGTGGCGGCACCGGTTTTTCTTGTGCCAACACATTACTTTCCGTCGACGGCGAGAGTTTTGTCAACAGCCCTGAAGCACTGCAAGCGGAAGCCTTCGGAAACAGCTCACTGTTTGTTGTTGCCAAGGATGAAGCACAACTGGGGCAGATCGCTGAGTCGCTGGAAGGAAACTTGACTGGCTGTGTTTACAGCGCCGCCGATGGCAGTGACGACGCTCTTTATGATGCCATCGTTCCCGCGCTGCGAACGAAAGTCGGCCGGCTGCTGAATGATAAGATGCCAACCGGCGTCGCGGTCTCGGCTGCCATGAATCATGGCGGGCCGTTTCCGGCAACCGGACACCCAACATTTACGGCCGTCGGAATGCCAACAGCGGTTTGCCGTTTCGGAATGTTACAATGTTACGATAACATTCGGGCCCATCGACTTCCGCCGGAACTTCAAGACAAGAATCCAACTGGCGAACTCTGGCGTTCAATCGACGGCCAGTGGACGCAAGCGGACGTTTCGTAAGCAACAACAATTGGGCTTAGAAGACGAGTGTCCTCAATCAGTGATACTATTCTGAATAGCACCAGCAGTGGTTCGATCAGTGCTGCGCAAGCGCCGAGTCAAGCATCGATCACTGTTTCCAGCGTTGCCATCAGTCTGATCGTACACGCGCCGCTGGTCATCTGGCTGAGTGCCATTGATTGGACACCACCAACGCCTGCACCGACCCAACAAGCCGTGGCATCCATCGATTCCTCGCTTTCTAAATCGGCTGTTTCCGAAGAACTCGAGAGTATTGAACCTGTTCCTGTAGAGTTGCCCGTCGAATCGACACCAGCAGAACAACAGACTGCCGCCGAGACAAAGCCACCAACAGCGAACCCGCTCGAACCTGTATCGACCTCCAAGCCCACTCGCCCATCGATGTGGAGTCGTTCCAACGTTGATCAAGCTCTATCCCAACTCACGGATCAACAACTCGCCAACGAGTTTCAAGCCGTCCGCGTACAGAACGCAACATTGAAAATTGCAACTTTGGCAGCGCTTGATCACGGGCTTCCCAGCTCGACGGCAGCGCCGACCGCTCAAAGTCGAACAACACAGGAAGCCGCCATTTCCAACGAAAAGCCAGCGGTATCATCCGTTTCGAAAACGAGCCCCTCGAAGAATCCAAAGCGTACGCCTGACAAATCGAAAACGAAGTCACCAGCTGCCGACTCGTCCGTCGCATCGAAAGCGAATGTTGGAACGAAAGTGGACGAGTTACCACAAAAGCTGCCAACCAATGCCCCGCCCGCTTATCCAAAGACCGAGTTAGCGGCTGGGATTGAGGGACTTGTGTTGTTGCGAGTTCAAGTTTCTGCCACCGGCAAGGTGTCTCGGATCAGTGTTCATCGATCAAGCGGCACGTTGGCTCTTGATTCGGCCGCGCTCAAAGCCGTTCGAAATTGGCAGTTTCGCCCGGCGAAACGGAACGGTCAGAGCGTTTCTCACGAGATTGCCGTTCCAGTTCGATTCCGAATTCGCTCGCAGAATTAGCCCGCTGTCCTCATAGGCAGACTCGGTAAGTTGTTTTGATCGTTGGCTGGCCCCATAATGCGATTTAGTTGGAGTCCGGCCTTTAGACGATTTTGCTACTGGAGGCCGGTTGGGCGGCTAAAGCCTGTACTCCAACTGTTCAATGCGATTTAGATCGCCGAGCGTGCGGCGGCAGAAACGGCATGCTTTTCAATGCGAGATCTCATGGCCTTGCCAACTTCCATCAAAACAATTGCCATTGTGTGTTTAACGTTTGCTTGGGCAACAAGTCTTGGAACACAAGCGTGTTTTGCACAAAAGGATCGATTGATTCAGTCGATTCGCGATCAGGAAGAATTCACCTGGCGGATCGCTCAACAGATCTGGAAGTGGGCAGAGCCCGGTTATCAAGAAACAAAGTCGTCAAAGCTCTTGGCCGATGCGTTAGAAGCCGCTGAGTTCAAAGTCGAGCGTCGCGTTGCCGGTATCCCGACCGCTTTTGCAGCAACTTATGGCGAGGGAAAACCGGTCATCGGAATCCTTGGTGAATACGACGCGTTACCGGGCCTCTCACAAACAGCGGCCCCTTACCGTCAGCCACGTGAAGATGTGACGTACGGGCATGCTTGCGGTCATCATTTGTTTGGAGCCGCTTCGGCATCGGCGGCCATCGGAATTGCTCAGCAGATTCGCAGCGGTCAATTGAAAGGCACCGTGCGTTACTACGGCTGCCCTGCCGAAGAAGGTGGCAGCGGCAAGGTCTTCATGGTGCAAGCTGGTCTGTTTAAAGATTGCGACGCCGTGTTGCATTGGCATCCCAGCAGTCAGAACTCGGCCGGTGATCGATCCACTTTGGCTCGGATGGCGGTCAAGTTTCGTTTTCACGGCAAGGCTGCTCACGCGGCGGGCGCTCCGGAGCAAGGACGATCAGCGCTTGACGCCGTCGAGTTGACCAACTTCGCGGCTCAGCTGATGAGAGAACACACGCCAGATCAAACTCGAATCCACTACGTCATCACCGCTGGTGGCGACGCTCCCAATGTCGTGCCTGAATTCTCTGAAGTTTACTACTACATCCGTCACCCGAAAGCTCACGTTGTGCGGGGTCTTTACAAGCGTTTGGTTTTGTGTGCTCAGGCTGGAGCAATGGGCACGGAGACGAAACTGGATATCAATTTCCAAGGTGGCATCGTCGAGATCTTGCCCAATCAATCATTGTCTCAAGTTGTGATCAGGAACTTTCGAGAACAAAACGATTTGAGCTACTCGGCGGAAGACGTCAAGTTCGCACTGCGTTTGCAAGATACGATGCCGAAACCGAAGTCCTTGGACACAATCAAGCTTGTTGTGGATCGCAGTGGTACTGTGGGAATGGGCTCGACGGACGTTGGCGATGTTTCTTGGGTTGTTCCCACAACAGGATTCACGACGGCATGTTGGGTGCCTGGTACTCCTGGCCATTCCTGGCAAGCAGTCGCTTGCGGCGGAACGAACATAGCGAAGAATGGAATGAATTTGGCGGCAAGAGTTCTGGCAGCAACCGCCTGGGATTTGATGACCAACCCAACAGATCTTTCTGGCGGAAAGCGAGAACACGCTCGACGCATTGGAGAGGAAAAGTACGCGACACTGATGGAGCCAGGGCAAAAGCCACCGTTGGATTATCGCAAGCCGCCAAAGAGTACGAAGCGTTAGAACAAATTCGCTAGCCAGGAACTGATTGCTAGATCTGTTCTTGTGTTTGATGGTAACCCGATGCGTGAGCGAGGGATGCTCACACGTGTTTGCAATGATGCGTATGGTTAGAATATACGTATCAGCATCCCTCGCTCACGCTTTTTGTGTTGCGCACTTTTTCTTTAGGCCCAACGGGCCGGACCTATGTCAGCCCAGGGCGAAGCCCTGGAAATGACGAAATGAACACGGAAAGCCCCAACGGGGCGACACTACAAGACCAGATCAGAAGTTAGGGCCGCCCCATTGGGGCTGATAAGATTTATTGGTCCACGCATCCCAGGGCTCCGCCCTGGGATGACATAGGTCCGGCCCGTTGGGCCTAAAGACACTATATTTGTAAGGTTTCCTAACAATAGTGACGAAAAAAACGCAACATCAAAACTCACGCTTCGGGTTACCAACAGACAACAACCAGTTGAAAATGAAACTCATGAATCTACGAAGTCTCGCCTTACTCCTCGTCATTTCGGCCTCAGTCGCAACAGCGAATGCTCAAAAGGCATCGCCCGAACAAACCGAGCAAATCCAGGCAAAGCTGGAACAGCTCAACAAAGAAATTGCGAAGCTCAAGGGAAACGCGAATCTCGACGTTCGTTTGATTGCGGATGTTGAAATCTACGCGAAGGCGGCTGAGTGGATTTTGCGGCACAACGAGTTCTACTTGCCCCGCAAACGTGAAGGCAAAGAACAAAAGCCGTCGCAGTATCCGCAATTCACACTGACAGCACTCGACACGGGATTGGAAAGAGCAAGGGAACTGGCGGCTGGCAAATCGCCGTGGCGTTATAAGGCCGGTAAGTCCATCCGCGGATATTACTCGCGCGTCGATAATTCGGTGCAACCCTATGCCATCACTTTGCCCGAGGGCATCAATCCGAATCTCGGTACGCGCTATCCAACGCATGTGAAGCTTCACGGTCGCAACGGCGGACTAAACGAAGTTCGCTTCATTCACGATCATGACAAAAAGCCGTTGCCCGAAGGTCAGAAGTTCGTGCAGATCGACGTCTTCGGTCGTACTAACAATGCGTATCGTTGGGCTGGTGAGACGGACGTCCTCGAGGCGTTGACCAATGCGAAACGCATGTGTCGTATTGACTCGAAACGCACAACGCTTTGGGGCTTTTCGATGGGTGGAGCCGGTGCGTGGCATCTTGGTTTGCATTTTCCGTCGATGTGGAGTTCTGTTGGTCCCGGTGCTGGCTTTGTCGACTTTTACAAGTACCAAAAGCAGACCGAACAACGCCCAATTCACCAACATAAGATGCTGCGAATTTATGACTCCGTTGATTATGCCTTGAATGCTTACAACGTTCCGATTTGTACTTACGGAGGCGAGTTGGATGCTCAGCTTGTCGCCAGCACATCGATGGTTGAGGCTGCGAAGAAGCTAGACGTCGACATCGAATTGTTGATTGGCAAGGGCATGGGGC
This sequence comes from Planctomycetaceae bacterium, assembly GCA_002722955.1. GTDB lineage: Bacteria > Planctomycetota > Planctomycetia > Planctomycetales > Planctomycetaceae. The sequence continues at coordinate 58,240 of PBMZ01000102.1, forward strand.
ATAAGTTCCATCCTGATAGCTTCAAGGAATTCATGGGTTTCCATACCGCTCAATCCAAGAAAGGTCGCCCCAATTACCCGGGCAGACGAACCATTCGTTTTGTGACTTACACCATGAAGTACGACAAGTGCGAGTGGATGACGATCGGCGAAATTCTGCGCATGTACGAACCAGCAACGGTCGAAGCGACTTATAATATTCGAACCAACACAATGAATATTCGTACTAAGAATATTGGCGTCATCAAGGTGTCTCGCGATGTTGCTGACTATGTCAACATCGACGGCACGACACTGGATTTGTCGGTCGCCGCTGAAGGCTTGCTGCCAGATGTTTACTATGAATTGGGACGCGACCGATGGGAAATCATGAGCTATCAACAGTCGCGTGACTACGATTCCTTGCCCACACCGCTGCGGAAAAGACGGAATCTGCAGGGACCGATCGACGATGCGTTTATGGAATCGTTCATTTGTGTTCGCGGCACGGGTGATGCTTGGTCCGAAAACCAAACGGCGTGGGCGAATTGGACACTGAAGCGGTTCGAAGGGGAATTCGACAAATGGTTGAGGGGTAAGGTTCGCGTCGTCGATGACAAAGACGTCACGCCCGAGATGCTCGAAGACAATCACTTGATCCTCTTCGGCGACCCCGGTTCCAACTCATGGATCGCCAAAGTGATTGACGAAACACCGATCGAGTGGAATAAAGACTCCATCAAAGTCGGCAAGGACTCTTTCGATCCGAACACGCACGGTTTGTCATTCGTCTATCCGAACCCTGAAAATCCCAAGCGATACATCGTTATCAACTCGGGCCACACGTTCCATGAAAGGGATTTCAAGGCGTCCAACTCGTGGCTGTTTCCACGGCTTGGTGACTATGGCGTGCAAAAATTCACAAAGAATAAATCCGGCGGCTACGATGAAGAGATCGTGCTGTCCGATTTCTTCAACGGTGGTTGGGTGTTGAAGCCGGCGGCCAAAGGCGAGCAAAACTGACCGATGAAGACTCAGGCAATCGGTTTTGACATCGGCGGCGCGAACATTAAAGCCGCGACCGTCGAGGGACAGTCAATCTCGAAGCCGTTCGAGTTATGGAAGTCGCCCGAAGGTCTCGGTGACGTACTGGGCGAGATACTCGGAACATTGCCAGAGACGGATTTGTTGGCGGTGACGATGACTGGCGAGTTGGCTGATTGCTTTCGCACCAAGTCAGAAGGCGTTACCTCGATCCTGGATTCTGTCAGTTCTGTTGCGGGATCATCCAAGGTCGCGGTTTGGCAGACAGGGGCCGAATTCGTTGACCAAATCACCGCGCGAGAGATACCTCTACTTGTCGCCGCCGCCAACTGGCACGCCCTGGCAACTTTCGCTGGACGGCTGATCCCTCGCGGTCCCGGCTTGCTTGTCGACATCGGAACGACCACGACCGACATCATTCCGATCGAAGATGGCATCCCCGTGCCGCTCGGAATGACCGACGCCGAGAGACTGCAAAGTGGCGAGCTTGTCTATTCCGGCGTCAGACGAACGCCGGTGTGTGCTGTCGCTCACACCGTTCCGTTTCGTGACGGTTACTGCCCACTGGCGGCGGAATGGTTTGCGACGATGCTAGACGTTTACATCATTCTGGGACGAATCAGCGAAGACAACGAAAATCTCGATACGGCAAACGGACGACCAGCGACTCTAGCAGAATCACGTGACCGGTTGGCTCGAGCACTATGTGCTGACAACACTGAAGTCAGCGAATCCGAGTTGCTAACGATTGCACGCTTTCTTGCTGATGTTCAAGAAAAGCGAATCTCCGGCCCATTGCAAACGGTGGTTAACCGATTGGGTGATTGCCAGTCGACGTTGATCTCTGGTGCAGGCAGCTTCATCGCCAAGGAAATCTTGGGCAAGGCCGGCAAGACGCAGGACGCTACCCTGCTTGAGTTGGACGAAGCATTGACTCCAGAGATCTCGGAGTCAGCGTGCGCATTCGCAGTGGCGAAACTGGCCGTAGAGCGAATCACATAGATTTAACGAACATTGGTTGTGACAACATCGTTCGTTTGTTGGCATCGGTGACACCCATGTCTATCAAGATTTGGGCCATCAGGCCGCGACGTAGTTGGTCAAGCTCTACGTCCGATTCGTCTTCGATCCGTTCGATCCGCACGGGATATGGCACGGTCCTCATTCAGATAGCGACTTCCCTAAGCTTGTCTCTGCCAGCGGGAGTAAACTCGGCCGTTCGACGAACAAAGTCATTGTGACTAAAGACGAAATCGGTGGCCGCCTCGGCTTCAATTCCGTCCCGTACATGGTTTGGTAAATTGGCGAGTGAATCTTGATTGGGAATCCCCGCCGTGCGCCTTACTCCCCAGTTTGTCGGTGTCCACGCATTTGTTGAATGCATGCAGCCTGACAGACCGCAGCCGACCCAAGCAAAAATCGCCACCCGGAGGTATTGTTGCCAACGTGAATATGTCATCAACTAGAAACCGCCGCCGCCACCGAAGCCGCCACCGAAGCCGCCGCCACCACCACCACCGCCACCACCGCCACCACCAAAGCCACCGCCACCGCCGTTGCCACCGAACCCGCGAGTGAAGCGGAATCGACGGGCCTCAACTTGGGCTTCTTGGGAATTGATGCCGTTGCCGTAAGGCTGTGACACAATCGTTCTTTGGTTGGCGTCTGGGTTCCCCATGTCAATCAGGATCTGGGCTATCAGTCGGCGGCGCAATTGGTCGAGTTCGGGGTCCGAGTTATTCTCGGTCCGTTGAATAAGCACGGGGTAAGGCGCACTTCTCATGCGGGCAGCGATTTCGGGAAGTTTATCTTTGCCTGCAGGAGTCAACTCGGCCGTTTGAAGGACAAAGTCGTTGTCATAAAAAATGAAGTCGGCAGCTTCACCGTTGGTTTCCATCTGATGCCAGATGGCACGCGTCATATTTCCAAGTGGAATTTGATCTGGAATCGCTAACGAGCGTCGCGCTCCCCAGTTCGTTGGTGTCCACGCAATCGTTGGTCGCAAGCAGCCGGAAAGACCACCAACTGTCAACGCAAATAGCGCTACCGAGAAACATCGTCGATTATGCCAGGACATTGTCTACCTCACGTTGTCCGATGTTGGGTCTTAATAACGACCATTGACCGGCATGGCGCGGCCTTGTGAGTAATTCTGTTGACCAGAAACAGGTTGAACTCGCTGAGATGTCCAACTGTTTGTTTGAGTACGCGGGAGTTGAATCTGACGTGATTGGCCGCCTCGACTCATTGCTGAACGATTACCGAAGCTGAATCCGCCAACCTGACGGATCGCATTATTCATGTTGCCACGAAAGCTGGCGGACGAATCGGGAATCGGCGTCATCGGTTGAGTCGAGAAGTCCTGTTGTCCACCGTTCGGTGCAGCCTGGGGTTGAGCTGGCGCCGGTGCTGGCGGCAATGGATTCCCATAAGCGTTCGGGTTTGTGAACGGAGCCACTTGCAATCCTGCCCCCGATCCCAGTTGCGGCATTCCACCTCCGCGTCCATAGCCACCGCCACCGCCACCGCCGCCACCTCCGTACGGACTTGTCGGGACAGGCGAGTAGATCGGGGATGATGGAGCTGGGTTAAAGACTTGATATCCAACGTTTTCTCCGTAGCCGTTTCCACGACCGTACGGAGCCAACTGATACACGCTTTGGTCTGGCGGGCCTTCCGTCATGCCATAGCGATACAATTCGGTGTCATTGGGATGAGTGACTTCGAATCCAGGCGGTGGCGGAACTTCGTCTTCATCAACCGGACGCACGATTTGTGGCGTTACGGTGATCAGCAATTCCGTCTCGTCCTGAGTCGCATTCTTTGCGGTGAACAAAGTCGGCCCAATCAGAGGAAGTTCACCGAGCCACGGAATTCGATCGTTCTCGACATTGGCTTGGTGAGAATAAAGTCCGGCCAAGGCAATGGTTTGGCCTTCGCGAAGTTCCACGGTTGTGTTGACTCGCCGCGAATCGACACCAGGAATTCCACCAACGGCGTTGCCCTGATTGACTTGACTAAATTCTGGAGCGATCTGCAATCGGATCAAATCGCGATCAATGATGGTCGGAGTCACTAACAGCGAAGTACCAAAGCCACGGAACGTTGTGCCTTGGCCTTGTGCGCCATCGATTCCGATAATCGTTGGAACGGCAAACTCGCCACCCGAAAGGAAGCTTGCGCTGTGGCCGCTCAAGACAGTCAGTGTAGGTTGCGACAGAATCTTGGCCGTGCCGTTACCCGCCAACCAGTTGATCATGATTCCGATTTCGTCATTCTCGAACATGCCAACCAGCGTGCCTGGAGTACCGCCAGCAAAGGATGCCAACGAATGTCGCATGTTGTTGAACATGATTTCGTCTAAGTCCACACCCATACGTCGAAGTTGCGATCGGTTTAGCTCGGCAATTCGGCAGTGCAAGACAACTTGGAACTCGCCCGGTACGGTCAACATGTTGATGATGAATTGGTTTTGGTTGTTGAATCCGTTACCAAATCCACCGGCACCAACGTTGCCTGCTTGAAAGCCCGCGCCTTGATTGCCTTGGCCGGCAAGGCTGCCGTTTCGGTCAATGAATTCACCACGAACGATCGAAAGAATGCGCTCGGCTTCTTCGCTATCCGCCGCTTGGCCCTTGACGATGATTCGTCGAGTCAGCGGAATCAATGCGACTTTGCTGTTCGGAAATAGAATCTGAAGCTTCTTTTCGAGCTTGCCGAAGTCCATCGTTCGTTGGTTTTCTGCGTCGGGGTCGCGAATTGTATCGATCAAATAGATCAGCGGATTCGGATTACCCTCGAACCAGATCGTCAGCGTTGTTGCACCAAGCTCCAAACCGATGATTCCGATTTCGTTCTCGCTGTATTGAACGACTTCGATCACAGATGGGTCAGCGATGGCAGTCCGCAGGATGCGACTTCGAGCCCGCACCAACTTGCTGCGATGGTGGATGACTTTCAATTCCGCGTTCACTTTGGGGATCGCGGCAATGTCAGGTGGAAGCGGCATCATCTCGTCAGAGCTAGGTCCGACAACTTGTCGACTCATTGGCCGCACGAATGGCATTCTTACGTAGGGTTGGTAAGGAATTGGCTGTGCCACCATTGGCTGCTGATTGGCGAGACTGGGTCGGGCAAAACATTTCTGTCGCAACTGATTCACGAAGTCTCACCGCGCCGCAATGATCCGTTCTTGCCCGTTGCCTGCGGAGCCTTGCCGGCGGAATTGATCGAGAGTGAATTGTTTGGGCACGTTAAAGGTGCATTTACAAGTGCTCACGCGGACAAAGAGGGCAAGTTCATCGCAGCCGGTCGAGGCACCATACTGCTAGACGAAATTGACGTCTTGGGGTTGGAGCAACAAGTCAAGCTGCTGCGTGTCATCGAGACCGGCGAGTTTGAACCGGTTGGCTCGAACCAAACGCTGAAATCCGAAGCTCGCTTAGTCGTGGCGAGTAACCTGGATTTGCAACCGCTGGTCGAGAATAACAAGTTTCGGCCGGACCTTTATTATCGATTGAACATGCTCAAGTTCGAGATTCCACCACTCCGTGAACGCAAGCCAGACATTCCTGTCTTGGTGACACGCTTCGTCAAGCAATTGGCCGAGAAGCACAACGTGCAGATCGACCGCATTGACGATGAACTGCTGATGGCACTTTACAACTATCCGTGGCCAGGCAATGTTCGCGAGCTGGAAAACGTCATTCAACGCGCCGTCATCTACTGTCGCGAGGGTGTGTTGACCGTCGATCACTTGCCGCCGCACATCGTGATGGGCGAGGCTGGGCCAACGAACGATCCATCAGTCACGTTGAATTCCAGCCCGATGACTGTCGACAACAAGCCCAATTCGCAAATGGCGATGACCGAACGCGAGATCATCGAGCAATCGTTGTATAAGAATAATCATAGCCGTACGAAGACCGCGAAAGACTTGGGCATCAGCCGAGTCACCTTGTACAACAAGATGAAGAAGTACGGCATGACAAAGTGACATACTGAACCAGCCCCGCGAGCCGCTGCTTTGAGCTCGCGGGACGCATCGGAAGGCGCGGCCAACGGCAAGAAATTAGCGGGCCGATCTTGGTCTAGTTGACGTCACCAACGAATGCTTGCAACTACTGCTTCACGAATTTCTGCAGTATGGACAGTCTTCGCCGACAAGACCTCTTGCTGCGGCGGCGGAGATGACGACCTCGGCGACGTAGAGGTCGCCGCGCGAATCGAGCCAGATGTCGTGAGGGGCTGCGAAGTCTCCGGTTGCGTAGGGATCGCGGCCGCCTCCCCAGCGAGCTACTAGGTCGCCGGAGCGGTTGAAGATGCTGACCCGGCCGCCGGTTTCGTCGGGTCTTGGATCGGGAGTTCCCGCATACCATCCTAGTTCTGCGACATAGATGTTGTCTTGTTTGTCGAACACAATGTTGCATGGTCGAGCGATGTCGGTCCAATGTTCGATGAATTCTCCGTCGCCCGTGAACCATTGAAGGCGGCTGTTTTCTCGGTCGGCGACGACAACGTTGCCGGAGCTATCGACTCCGATCCCGTGAGGAATTTGGAACTGGCTGTCGCCTTCACCCGGTTCACCCCATGAGTTCAATAACTCGCCCGTTGGTGAAAAGCGGTGAATGCAACAGTTTCCGTAGCCGTCGCTGATGTACATGTCGCCGTTTGGTGCGAGTGCCAGGTTGGTCGGCAAGTTAAATGGCGGTCCTGGATGCGTGATGGTTCGATAGTCACGATTCTCAACACCAGTGTCACTCGGCTGTCCGCTGGTACCCAATGTGAGCAACAGTTCGCCATCGGTCGTGTATTTCCGAACGGTGTGATCTTGGTCGTCGGTCAAGTACAGGCAGTCATCCAGTCCAATCCAGATCCCGTGCGGTCTCACGAATTGCCCCGCGCCCCAGCCTCCAACGAAGTTGCCATCCACATCGAAGATCATCACCGAATGATCTCCACCGCGAGTGAACACGAAGAGACGATCCTTCGAGTCGGCGGCGATTCCGACTGCCTCGCCGAAATTCATGTCCTCAGGAAGCTTGTGCCACGAGTCATCGGCGGCGTAACGAAAATCGCCTTCGCCGACGAGAGTAGAAGTTGCAGAATTCGCCATGATGTTGTTTGTTGATCGGGGGACTTAATTGGAAGTAATTCGTGGTCGTCCTGAATTCGTGGGGAAATCCAGTATCCGTCCCCACGAATTCGGGGCGACCACGAATTGACTCCGTTTGGATTACCGTAACAGATTCAGGGGAACATCAAATTGTTCTGACAGCGCCAGCAAATCGGCGACTTCCTTATCGCTCAGCGGGATGCCGGTGCGCAGCCGTTCTTGTTGTGTTTCGTGTTCGATTTCTCCAGGAACGTAGACTCTGTCGTGTCCCGCGGCGGGGGCTGCTTGGTGGAGCGAGTCGATCATTGCGTCCATGGCGACTTTGAAATCGGATGGTTCGCGGAACATGTCGATGCGGAATGCTCCCATGAAGTGGGCGATCTTGTCTTGCGAGTAGCCATTGTCGCCGTCGGCCCAGCCTGCTGATAGCAGCGCGGTCATGGCTTCGACGATTATTGCCAGGCCGAAGCCTTTGTGGCCGCCGGTTTCTCGGGAGCCGCCGAGTGGGAGATAGATCTTGGCGGTTGCGGGATCGGATGTGGGATTTCCGTTTTCGTCTAAGCACCAGCCAATCGGGATTGATTCGCCGCGGTCTTTGGCGAACTCGACCTTGTTGACGGGGACGACTGATGTCGACATGTCGAGGACAAAGGGTGGTTGCTTTTCACATGGAATCGCGACGGCGAAGGGATTCGTTCCGAACATTGGTTGCAAGCTGAATACTGGAGCCATGCCTCGTGAAGTGCCGTTGCCGTACAAGTGGCCGGACATCGATACGCCGATCATGTCATGCTCAACGGCCAAGTAGGCGAAGTAGCCGGCGGCTCCGAGATGGTTCGAGTTTCGGATGCTGACCATTCCGATTCCGGTTGCCGCTGCCTTTTCAATGGCGAGCCTCATGCCCCATGCCGACGCCACCAGACCGTTGCCATTGTTGCCGGTTGCTCTCGCGGACATTGGCGTTTCGAATTCGATGCCGATTTTCGCCTGTGGGTCGATGCTTCCGTCGACGATCGTGTCGACATAGTACGACTTGAAATTGCGAACACCGTGGGTGTCGATGCCTCGCAAACTGGCGTAGACCAACGGCTCGATGACGTCGTCAGCGTCGTTGCTCGACAAGTCCGTTTTGGTGAGGACTTCTTGCGAGAATTGTCGAAAGTCGTTGGCAGTGATGAAGTGGTAGTCAGTCATTGGGTCCTGATGTTCGGCACAAAAGAAATTGGTCTCTTTCGAACGCGGAACAAATCCTGACAGCGGTCAATATTGCGAAGGGATGCTTCTTCAGAGCCTCTTCGAGGCTATTCTGATACGACATTTGAGTATTAGTTACTTCAGCCACTGCTTGTTGATTTTGCAGACCATCGTGTACGCCGGGTCGTAGATGTTGCCAAGCTCGTAGCGGACGCACTGTGCCATCAGCAGATTCGCTCCGAGTGCGTCGAGGCCATAATCTTGCTGGAGCCATCGCAACATTTCGGTGGTGGCGTGCTGAGTGGCTTGGTCCAGCGGGCGAGCGTTTCCGACCGTCATGATCCAGTCGTCGTTTTCGGCTCGCGGCCAGCCGATTTTCTTGGCTTTGATGACTCGCAAGGTGACTCGTACGTCCATTGAGATCTCGATGCCTGAACCGACGATTTCGCCGTCGCCTTGAGCGGCGTGGCCATCGCCGAGGAAGAACAAAGCTCCCGGTTCGAAGACGGGAAAGTAAACTTTCGTGCCCTCGACGAAGCCTCGGTAATCCATGTTGCCGCCGTGTTCCGCCGAGGTCGCAGTCGAGATCGCTTGACCTCGAAACGCGGCGACACCGAAGCAGCCGATCATCGGTTCGAGCGGAATCGTCAGTTCGCCCAACTTTGATTCGGGGGCAACCAGCCGAGCCGTCCAAGCATCGACGTCGACATCCCATTCGGCCAAACCGGCTTCGGGCAACTCGCTGATGTAAGTCGGATCGACAACATTCGGCGCAACGGCCGTTCCACAGAACCCGTAGCGGCGGTTCGGTTTAATCTCGTCCAATTCGACGACCAGCGTCGAGCCAGGCTCGGCACCTTCGACGTAGAACGGCCCTGTTTGCGGATTACCTCGCGGCGCCGTTTGCTCGCGATTCGAGTCAAAACCGCGAGCGTCGACAGTCGTCGTGATGATCGTGTCACCATCAGCAACACGCAACACGGGCTCATGTGGTCCGAGAGAAATGTGATAATCGATCGGAGAGAAATGGTGTTCCATCTTGAGACTCGGGTTCAGAGGTAAGTTTCACGTAGTGGTGGCTCGCACAATACAGCGAAACATGAAGCGTATCTAATCTCTGGCCAATTTGCACCTTTCTTTCTTCATTCTCTTAGTGGCAGCGATTTTCTAGTTTATCGGCAGGACGAAGGCGGCTACTGTGTCTATCGCAATCTCAGACCACACACCGTCGATAAGCCAACAGTTTCTATCTAACAACTGCCAACTGCAAATTCCTGACACAATACAAACTTGCCTTATAGTGATGGAAATATGATTGATGGTCTGAAATCTTGGTGGAGCGAAGTGGGGGATGGTGATGGGGCAGTCGCCCCGCCTGATTCGATTGATTTCGAACGATTGAAGAATCCGTTTTCGACACTCCCTAATGCACTTGAGTTGACAGCACTTCAGCAGTCGTGGCTCGAAAGGGACTTAAGCCGTACTCAATCGATGCTGACAATGATGGCCTACCAACGGGCCGCATCAATTCGTGGGCCAGAACCGAAGTACCATCAGAAGCGGCGAGAACGGCTCGCACAGTTGCAATCCAAAGCTCACAAGCTCGGGTTTCAACTACCAGAAGAATTTGTCATTTTTCTAGAAAATGATGAATACGTGAATCGATTGCGATTCGGATGTCATTGGATTCAATTGGCCGACTTTATTTGCCCTTGCCCACTCGACAATCGATACATCATGATTTTGTTCTTGTGTGAGGCACAGGGATGTAATTACACACACACACGTGTTGCTTGAGCTCGATGGGTCACATTGCATAACGCGAACTGGGCATTGGTATGGTCATCGTCCATATCTGCCACCTGGCGTGGGTTTTTCTAATGTAGACGAACCAATTTTCCACTACGCAGATTCGTTCGCTGAGTTCATCTGTTGGGCATCGGACGAGATCCGGCGTACCGAAATATACAATGCCAATTGCCACATGAAACTCGCTGATGGAGCACGCGATTCGGGTGATTTCGATGGAGCGTTTGCAATGTATCAACTAGCACTCAGCTATAATCCCGCTTCAAAAGAGTTGCTTGATCGAATTGCGCAGCTTGAAACGACCGGATAAGACGCTGACTTGCCAGACCATGACTCGCTGACAGCCAACAACCAGATGACCTTACGACAGCACAACGCATCGGTTATCATGGATGCTTCATGTTTTCCCGCCTATGAACTTCGATGGTGACCCTGCCATGATGCGATCTTTTGCGTTTGTTGCTGCGGTTTCTTTGCTTGCAACTAGTGCCTCGGCTGCTGATTTGACTTTTGAGAAAGACATTCGGCCGATCTTTCGGGCTCATTGTTTTGACTGCCACGGGGCTGAGGCCGAGTTGAAAGGCAAGCTCGATCTGCGGCTCGTGCGGACGATGGTCAAGGGCGGCGAGTCCGGCGCCGCGATTGTTCAAGGCAAGCCCGCGAACAGCTTTCTGTTAGAACGCATCAAGTCCGGCGAGATGCCTCCCGGAAGTCATCGCGTTCCGGATCATCAGATAGCGTTGGTTGAGAAGTGGATCGGGCAAGGAGCCAAGACGGCTCGGCCGGAGCCCGCTTCGATTGGGCCGGGGCTTGGCATCACGCCGGAAGAACGAAGCTATTGGGCGTTTCAACCGATTCGCCGACCAAGCGTGCCTAACGTCAAAGCCGCCACGCGAGTTCGCACGCCGGTTGATGCATTCTTGTTGGCTCGGATGGAAGAACAGAATCTTTCCTTCGCCGACGATGCCGAGAAGTTGACGTTGGTCCGTCGAGCTTACATGGACTTAATCGGGCTGCCGCCGACCCCCGAGCAGATCAAGAAGTTCATGGACGACACGTCAGAGACGGCTTGGGATACGCTCATCGACGAGTTGCTGCAATCGAAACATTATGGCGAGCGATGGGGCCGGCACTGGCTGGACGTCGCGGGATACGCCGACTCGGAAGGTCACAACCGCGACGACATGCGGCCGTGGGCCTATAAGTACCGCGATTGGGTCATCCGAGCCATCAACGCAGACATGCCCTTCGATCAATTCATCACATGGCAGTTGGCCGGTGACGAGTTGGTCAAGCCGCCTTACAAAAACATGTCGGTCGAGAACATCGACAAGCTGACGGCGACCGGCTTCCTTCGCATGGCCAGCGACGGCACGGGCCAAATCAACAACGAGGAAATTCGCAATCAAGTCGTCACTGACACGGTTAAGATCGTCAGTTCGTCGCTGCTGGGACTTTCCGTCGGCTGTGCTCAGTGTCACGACCATCGTTACGACCCGATCTCGCAAGTCGACTATTATCGTCTGCGAGCCGTCTTGGAACCGGCGTTGGATTACAAGAGTTGGAAGAACCCGTCGCAACGCCGCATCTCACTTTACACCGACGAGGACATCGCGAAAGCCGGCGAGATCGAAAAGGAAGCTCAGGCCAAAGGCAAGCAGCGCAACGCCAAACAGGCCGAGTACATGGAAACCGCTCTGAAAGCGGAACTGGAGAAGAAAGAAGAATCGCTTCGCAAACCGCTTGAGGATGCTTACCGAACGCCGGGCAACAAACGCACGGACGAACAAAAAGCGTTGCTCAAGCTGCACCCGAACATCGGAAACCTGAGCCCCGGAGTCCTCTATCAATACAACAAAGGCCACGCCGACAAACTGAAGGCGATGGACAAGGAAATCGCGGCCATCCGTGCCAAGAAGCCCAAGGAAGAATTCCTCAGAGTGGTCTTCGAAGGCGGCAAAGTGCCCGTGACGAAATTGTTCTATCGCGGCGACTATCGGCAGCCGAAACAAGATGTGATGCCGGGCGGCTTGACCGTGGCGGCTCCGGCGGACAGCCCGTTTTCGATCGACGGCAATTCGAAGGACTTGCCCTCTACCGGGCGACGTCTGGCGTATGCGAAATGGTTAACGAATGAAAAGCATCCGCTCGTTGCGCGCGTGTTGGTGAACCGTTTCTGGCTGAATCACTTCGGCCAGACGTTCGTGTCAACACCCGGCGAATTTGGCAAGCTCGGCACCCCCCCCACGCATCCTGTGTTGCTCGATTGGCTAGCCGACGAATTCATGGCCAAAGGCTGGAGCCTCAAGGAGTTCCACCGGCTCGTCATGAAGTCGACCGTCTATCGGCAAAAGTCGCTGCGAACGGCCGACGCCGACGCGATCGATGGCGGCAACAATCTGTATTCGCACTTCCCAGTGCAACGCCTGGAAGCGGAAGTCATCCGCGATTCGATTCTGGCGTTAGCGGGCAAACTGACGCTAGACCAATTCGGGCCACCGACCGCGGTCTCGAAAGACGACACGGGACAAATCATCATTAACGGGGACATGCAACGCCGCAGCGTTTATCTGACGTCGCGCCGCACCGAGCCCGTTGCCTTGCTGAAGTCGTTCGACGCGCCCGTCATGGACGTCAACTGTGCGATTCGACAATCGTCCACTGTGGCCACACAGTCACTAATGCTGATGAACAGCGATTTCATCTTGAAAGCTGCGACTGCTTTCGCCGGCCAACTGAATGCCAGTGCTGCCGGTAAGGTTGACGCCAAGCTGGTTGAAGGCCTGAAGCTGGACGTCGACGCCATCAATAAAGTCTCGCGAGATCCGTGGAGTTACGGTTACGGGTTTATCGACGAGGCCGCCGAATCCGAGATCGCCCCCGTTCGATTCACGCCCTTGCCATTCTTCGGCAACAACATGTGGAAAGGTGGAGCCAAGGTCCCAGATCCCAAACTCGGGCACTTGCTGATTCGCGCCGATGGCGGGCACCCTCAAGGCAAAACGACTCGACCGATCCGACGCTGGACGTCTCCGATCGACGGGCAAATTGAAATCACCGGCGAGTTTCGTCACGGGTCCGATAACGGCGACGGCGTCCGCTTGACGATCTACCACAGCCACTCGGGTCCGCACGGCTCGTGGCAGTTGAAGCACAAATCGACCAAGTACTCCGTCAAGATCGACGTGAAGAAAGGCCACACGATCGACGCTATCGTCAACGAAGTCGGCGCGAATACCTCGGACACATATTACAACATCTACACGATCAAAGGTTTGGCCAGCAACGGCAAGGACACGCTGATGTGGAATTCGCAAAGCGACTTCCACGGCCCCTTGAACCTGAAGAACTACGAAGCCAAATCAAGCATCGCCGAGCAAATCGCTCACGGCTGGCAACTGGCCTACGGCCGTGTGGCGAGCCGCGAAGAAGTCGAATTGTCCTTCAATTACGTTTCCGAACAAATCACACTGTTAGTAGAACAAAGCCACGCCAGTCCGATCCAACAAGCCATGGCAAACTACTGCCAAGCTCTGTTGAGTTCGAATGAGTTTTTGTATGTGGAGTAACGCATAGAAACCCGACGCGTCAGCGAGGGACGATCAGACGTCTTCCCGAAGGATGTCCAACGAATTTAGGGAGACGACGAATCGGATAGTGAAATTCGTCGTCTCCCTAAATTCGTTGGAATTCATCGGCTCATACGTGTTCGCCAGCAATGTTTATTTTTTGCGAACACATGTGAGCGTCCCTCGCTCACGCGTCGGGTTATGATGTTGATCGGTCGGCTGAGACCGATCAGACGAATACAGGATCAACAAATGAACGAACAAAACCTGACACGCCGAGGCTTCTTGTGCGAGAACGCGATGGGCATCGGAATGGTTGCGTTGGCAACCATTCTGAAGGACGAGCAACTCCTAGCCGTGCCGAAGAACGTGAAGCTGAAGCCGCAAGTCTTCAGCATGAAGCCGAAGCAGCCGCATCATACGCCGACGGCTAAGGCGATGATCTCGCTGTTTCAACACGGCGGGCCGGCTCACATGGACCTGATGGATCCGAAGCCAGAACTCTCGAAGTTGGACGGCAAGACCTACGACGGCAATGTCGGATACAGCTTCATCAAGCGTGCCAGCAAACGGCTCAAGGGCACTCAATGGAAGTTCCAAAAGCGTGGCGAATGCGGCACGGAAATCTCCGAGCTGTTGCCGGAACTGAGCACGATCGTCGATGACATCTGCATCATTCGTTCGATGCACACGGGACATAACGGTCACGAAGTTTCGATCCGCTACATGAACGCCGGCATCGCGGGAGTCACTGGTCGGCCTTCGCTGGGAAGTTGGATCACATACGCTTTGGGCAGCGAGACGCAAAACTTGCCCGCTTACATGGTGCTCACCGATCCCGGCGGACATCCCGTCGACAGCGTCAATAACTGGTCTTGCGGCTGGATGCCGTCGCTCTTTCAAGGCACCGTGCTCCGCCCCAAAGAACCGAGAATCTTAAACCTCAACGCGCCCAAAGAACTGCGCGGCCGCGTTCAGCAGCACAATCTGTCATTCCTCGACAAGATCAATCGCCGCCACTTAAAGAAGCATCCCGGCGAGCACGACTTGGAAGCTCGAATCGCCAGCTATGAACTGGCGGCCCGCATGCAAGACGCCGCCCGCGAGGCACTCGATGTCTCGCAAGAAACGCTGGCCACGCAAAACATGTACGGCTTGGACAAACCAGAAACCAAAGAATACGGCACGCGATGCTTGATCGCCCGCCGACTTGTTGAACGAGGCGTACGGTTCGTGCAACTGTTCCACAGCGGCCAGCCTTGGGACAATCACAACAACCTTGCCGGCGCGCTTCCGAGTGCTTGCAGGAAAACGGACAAACCGAGTGCCGCGTTGGTCAAGGATCTGAAAGAACGCGGCATGCTGGACGAAGTGCTCGTCCACTGGGGCGGCGAGATCGGCCGCTTGCCTGTCACGGAAGGCGACCCGAAAAGCGGTGGCCGAGACCACAACGGCCAAGGCTTCAGCACCTGGCTAGCCGGCGGCGGCATCAAGCCCGGCATCACCTACGGCAACACCGACGAAGTAGGCCACCGAGCCGCCGAAAACATCGTCAAACCGGGAGACTACCAAGCGACGGTCTTAAACCTCTTCGGCATCGACCACAAGCAGCTGTATTACATCCACAACGGCCAAGAAAAGAAGCTTGTTGTGAACAGCGGCTCAAAGGTTGTCAACGATATCATCGCGTAAAGGGAGAGTCGGAAGATGATTACATATCGCGCGATGTACAAATTCGTCGATGGCGGCGTTCACGCGGAAGTATTGGATTTTCCCGGGACAATCAGCAGCGGTACAAACCTGGAAGCAGCTCGAACGATGTTGCAGAGTGCCTTAGTCGATATGGCCGAAACCAACTTGTTAAACAACGAAGCACTGCCCGAACCCAATCCGCTTGCCACCGATCCAGAATCTGATCTTGAAGAGCCGATTCATTTGCTGATGACAGCAACATCACGTGTTGCCCATGTGCCACAGGACGCGACGGCATGAAACGCCGCGATCTGCTGGAAGTGAATCAGAATGTTTGAGATCGCATCGGCCTTCAAAGGCCGCTCAAGTGCGAGATTACTGAGTTGTGCGAGCGTGTTCAGATCACCAATTATCCAGCATGTTGCCCGTTGTCGGGGACTGACGTAGTTGCAACTATTGGGCATCACGAGCCAAGGCCATCTTCACTTCATTCGTCTTGCCTGCAACGAGCCAGCTTGAGATGCGATCCAACCGCTCGGTGTCGTTGTTCGAATCGCGGCGTAGTTTGAAAACTTGCATTGGCAATCGTAAGTCCGCAGGTTTGAAGGCTAAGTGATTCTTGTCGTACTTGCCACGCAATGTCTGGATGGCTTCCAAGTCACGGTAACCGAACTCTCGGCTTGGTTCGATCTGAGTGCCTTCGCCCCAGTCGTTCCATGTCGCGATTTGAACGATGTTTGCTTTGGACTGGATGGCCTTTTTCAGTGTTGATCGAAGCGTTCGGCCATTTTGATCGGGAATCTTTGGGAAACCCCTGCTAACTTTTGCTTCGCGGTAGATGTCATCGAATCGAGGGTATGCGGCTGGGATCGCTGCTGGCCACTTTGAAGACAGCGTCAGAAATTGACTGACTTGTTGCAGTCCAACATTCGGTGCCGGCCAATCGAAGCCGCCCATTGCTCCTGGCCGACGGATGTTTTCGCTGAAGTAGGAAATCGGAGACTTCAGCCGAGAAAGACAGTCGCTCCATTCTTTAACAGTCAATCCGTTGTGTCCGAATGAAAGTAACACAGGATGGCCATTCAGTTGAACGTAACTGTGTGACTTGAACCAGTACTTACCTAACCAGTCGATCTCGTTGACCGCATGCGAAACTCGGTCGGCCGCCTTGAGCCGTTTTCCTTTGACTAGAATTGGAATTGTTTGATCTTCGTAACATATCACGAACTTCATCTTTAATCGTTCACACTGTTGCAAGAGCCGCGTTGTGTTGTGGTGGAGAATTGCGTAGTCGCGGTAATTCGTCAGTCCGTACCAATCGACGATGACTCCATCGATGCCTGCCAGCTTCATTAATAGCAAGTGATATTCGAGCACATGCGGATCGCCAGAATCGTATGGTCCGATCAGCGGGTAGTATTTCGCGGCGATCTGGCGTTGCCCATCGGACTGCTTTTCGGGATCGAAGTGATTCATTGTCCAATGCCAGCCCCAACGATCACTGAACGGCTTCGCTGTGTACCACGGCATGTAATGGGCAAGGATCAAAGGCGACCGGTCGCCTGATTTGCTGGGCCGTTTGGTGTCTTCCCCTGCGGTATCACGGGTCAACAAAAACGAGAGAACAACAATCAATGTCAGTCGTACGTAAGCTTTAGCAGTCATTATTGTCAGCCTTCAATCCGCTGTATTGCTTTCTCAACCGCGGCACGGATGTCGGGATCTCGGTCGTTCAACATGCGGCGAAGTTGCGGAAGTGCATCTTTGGCATCTGGGCCAAGATCACCGAGCGTCTTGGCTGCCATGATTCTTGTGAATGAGGGAATCTCTGTGAGAGCCGATATCAATGCCGGAACGGCTCTATCAATTTTCACCTGCAAAGCCGACAATGCCACCATTGAACGAACATCTTCTTTCGAGACGGCATCCACCAGGACTGGTCCGCAAGCTTTGTTCTGCGGATCAATACTGACCAGTGCATGGGCGGTGGCTAAACGAATGCGTTGATCGGAATCTTCGAGAGCCGTGACCAGAACCGGTACGGCTGGTTGCGCGTCTTTACCGAGGCGCCCCAAGGCAAAAACGGCCAGCCGCCGAACTTCATCGTCTGTGTCACTAACCGCATCAATCAATGCCTTCATGGCGGGGCGAGCATTCAAGTCCTCAGCGGGTTCGTCTAACGTTCTTGCGGCAGCTCGGCGAGTGGCCACTTCGTTTGCGGAGAGGTCTTGGACCAACTGTTCAACGCGAGACTGGCAACCAACAAGAAACATGATGGTGAGCAAGCAGCCGATAAGCCGCATCGGCTTGCACCGGGCTTTGAGATCGCGCCTAGTATTCACTGCCATCAATGGCCTCGCTGCCCGCTGCCGTGACGAGTGCCTCGTAGATTCCGACATCCATCTGATCGCCAAGAAAGGTTACGCGGCCGTCTCCGAACAAGTGCAAGACGCCACCAGCATGCTCACTGGAAGGGCCCTTGATGCAATCGATTGAATCGTAAAGCTTGTTTCCGGCCGAGTCGCGTTCGGTCAAATAGCACGGGGTGTAGTTTAGCGAGATTTCCGGCCCGGCATAACTCGGAGGATTGGCGGGATCGAAGCGACGAGCGGCGACGGCAGCAGCACCGCCATCAATCCATACAGCGGCACCTTGCTCAATGCACTTGGCCAAGAAAATCGTGTTCGAGAGGCCGTCGTCAACGTCCTCGATTCGTGTGCTTGACCGAGGATAAAAGACACCATCAGGCTCGCGCCATAACTTTCCGATGTCGCTGGCTCCCATCGCGACGTAGTTTCTTAAGGCGTACCTTGTCGAGCACTGCGTGTATAGCGAATCCGTGCTGTATCTTGAGCCGGAGAAAGAAGGGCAAAAGAAAACCGGGATGATGGTCGATGCGATATCGCGATTGTCTTGACGTAAGGAAGAGAGATCGTAATCGATTTCGTCTTGAATCAATCCTTGCTCGATCTCGGGCAATAGCATGCTGGCCCAACTGTGCAAGTGATATTGGTCGGGCATCGGTCGCCATACGCCACGCTCTACATCGCTTGTGCTGCTGGGAGGCAACACGTTGTGGCCGCTGTGATAGTTCGCCAGAGCAATGCCAAGCTGTTTCAGGTTGTTGCGGCACGTTGTCATCCGTGGTTGCTCGCGCGCCTTTTGCACGGCTGGCAACAACAGGGCAATCAAAACCGAGATGACGGCAATCGTCACCAGCAATTCAATCAGAGTGAATCCAAATCGGCTTTTTGGTCTTCGCATAGCGAATTCTAGGCGTGGATTCTTGCCCGATCAATTGGCGAATTGGTGTCAATTCTGACAGGCAACGCGCTGCTTGATTTCCTCGAACAGGCTGGCGGGGAGCGGCCCCTTTGCAGCGGCAGCAAGATTCTCGGCAAGATGTTCGTGGTTGCAAGTTCCCACGATGGTGGTGTCACAGTGAGGGTGCGTCAATGTGTAACGCAGGATCAGTTCGGCTCGCGACATCTCATCAGAGACGAGTTCATCCAATCCGGCTGCGGTCCAAACGTCGTTCAGTGCTGGCCGCTGAATCTCCGCATCAGGACCGCCGTGTGCGATCCCGCCACGAATAATGATGCCCGCGCCTGATTCGCCCGCGCGCGTGATCAATTCATTGTGCTCTGGCGAGAGACAGGAATAGGGAATTTGGAAAGTGTCAAAGACGGCCAGGTCAATTAAGTCTGGCAGGCTGGGAAGCTTGCTGGAAGAGCCAATGAACTTGATGACGCCTTGATCACGGTACTGAAGGAGCAAGTCGATCAATCCCGACTTTTGCAGCGTGACTGCATCGCCGCCATGAAACTGCAAGAGGTCGATGGAATCACATTGAAGGCGTTTCAGGCTGGTTTCGATATTTCGTGCAACGACATCTTTCTCCCAGACATGATCGATCTCGATGTGATCTTCGTGTTGGGTGTAGGAGCAACCGCATTTGGTCGCCAGATAGAATTCGTCGCGGCGCGAAGAGATGTAGCGGCCGATCCTCTCTTCGCTGATTCCATAATCGGGGGCCGTGTCGATGAAGTTAATTCCCGCGTCGAGCACTGCGTTTAGAAACTTGTCGGCATCTGCTTCCTCGACAACGCGCACGCCCCATGTCCGTGGTCCTCTCAGGCCCATGCTTCCGTAGCCTAACTGCGTTACCTTGAGGCCAGTGCGTCCGAGCGTTTTCTTGATCATGTTGATTCTCATCTTTGAGGGAATTGTGGATGTTGCAGAATATCGATGGCTGCGGTCCAATAGTAGTCAGACCCAAACTTCATCTATTAACGCTTGGATTCATGACTCTGAAAACGGCACTTTTTGATATCATTGATGGCTTCAACAGCGCCAACCTGAGTTATGCGGTTTGTGGTGGAATGGCTGTGGCGATTCATGGATATCCACGAGCCACTCAGGATTTGGACTTAATGATCCCAGAAGATGATTTGGAGTTGGCGACGGCGACGCTTGAGTCGCTCGGCTTTGATCTTTCTGCGGGCATGATTCCGTTCGATCTTGATCAGCCTTCAGAACGTCACATTTTTCGTGTGTCGAAGGCGGTAGGCTCGGCATTGTTGACCGTCGACTTATTGCTCGTCAACTCTTTTCTAAAGCCGATATGGGAGAGCCGAGAAACGCATGAGATTGATGGGCATAAGTTGTGTGTTGTTTCACGCCAGGGTCTGGGAGAGTTGAAACGGATCGCGGGCCGACTCCAGGATTTGGCGGACATCGAACATTTGGGACTTGATGATGGTTCATAATGTTGACAAAGCGGAAAGTCGTGGCGTTTCCGCAGACATGTCTCCCGAGGCGATTTCCCGACGACTGGACATCGTCAGCGAGTTGTATGACTTGTGCATTACTTTGGGCCGTGCTCGGTATGTTGGCAAAGTCGAAGAGTCACCGAAAGATAAGGACGCGCAATTACCGCCGCAGAGTTAGTCGCACAAATGCAAGTTCCCGAAGAACTTTCG
Organism: Planctomycetaceae bacterium; assembly: GCA_002722955.1. Lineage (GTDB taxonomy): Bacteria > Planctomycetota > Planctomycetia > Planctomycetales > Planctomycetaceae. The sequence continues at coordinate 78,623 of PBMZ01000102.1, forward strand.
CAACTTCAGAAATGGATGCAGGCGGTGGTCACGCACCCCGATGGAATCGTCGCTGGCGTCGACTCTGAAGATGCACGCTCGGCGATCGCAGTGGACGGGGAAAGTATCGAGACCGTGGTGACTCGATCAGAGTCCCTATCTGCTGTCGGGCGTTTAGCGGTTTACGGCGACGCTTACTTCGCTCGCCTGTTGGATGTGTTGGCGGAAGAGTATCCGGCTATGGTGCATGCGCTTGGCGAAGAAGCGTTTCAGGGCTTGGCTTTTGTTTATCTTCAGCAACACCCGTCGCAATCTTATACGTTAGGCGAATTGGGAAGCCGCTTTCCGGAATTCTTACGGACAACTCGGCCAGAGAACGATGATGCTCAGCGGCCTGACTGGGCGGATTTCTTAGCGGACTTGGCCACGGTTGAGCGAACTTATGCCGAAGTTTTTGACGGCCCCGGTGTCGAAGGTCAAGAATTGTTGAAGCCAGATGACTTGGCCAGCATCTCCCAAGACGCTTGGCCTGATGTGCGGTTGGAAACGGCGTGCTGTTTACGACTGCTGACATTGGACTTTCCTGCACACGGCTATGCCACAGCAGTCCGGCGAGAGACCGAGGTCTTGTTTCCCAATCCTCAACCCACGTACTTGGTTGTGAAACGAAGGGATTTCATTGTTCGCCGTGATCCTGTTGCGCTGGATGAGTACCGATTGCTAGAATCACTCATTCAAGGCAAAACGATTGGCGAGTCGATCGCGGATGTCGCCCAAAGTACAGATTCTGACTTAGACGAATTCGCCGCGAATTTGCAGAATTGGTTCTTTGAGTGGGCAGAAGCAGGCTACTTCACTGCTATAATTCATCCTGAGTGACCGACTAAACGATCGAGTGGATTCTAAGAGGTACCGATGCCAAGGCTACTAATCATTCTGATGACGTTGGCTTTCGTCGCGGGGTGCGCGAACAGCACGTCGCGGACCAGTGATGTGTCTGATCGGACTCAGGTCGACGTTAGCGACAGACAGACGGATAACAGTGCCCCGCCCAACGAAGAGGCCATTGAACCAAAGGAAGTCAGCGAACCAGCCGAAACGGTCAAAACCGACGAAGCTGCCGAGGCTCCCACGAAACAAATCAGCAAGGAGATTGCCAAAGTGACGCTGCCCAAGACTGATGCCGAATGGAAGGAAGCTCTGACCAAAGAGCAATTCCGTGTCGCTCGAAAGAAAGGCACAGAACGTGCTTTCCAAAACGAGTTTTGGGACAACAAACGAGACGGAACGTACCTTTGCGTCTGCTGCCGGCAAGCTCTGTTTAGCTCCGAACACAAATACAAATCGGGCACGGGATGGCCAAGCTATTACAAACCCGTCGTGGACGAAAACGTGGCCATGGAAGCGGACAACAGTTTCTTCATGCGACGTGTCGAAGTGCTTTGCAGTCGCTGCGACGCTCATTTAGGGCACGTGTTTGAGGACGGGCCCGATCCGACAGGACTGCGGTATTGCATCAACTCGGCCGCACTGATCTTCGACCCGGAAGCGGAAGACGAGCCCGAAGAGGCTGGCGGAAAGTAAACTGCCGGCTTCGTCGCTTGAGGATTTACCACTTCGCGCCACTTGCTGATCTCGATCACTGTGAAGTTAGCCACCGTTTTTCATCTGAGCATCTATAGTCTTGCCTGCTTGGCCAGCTTCATCCTGGCTGTGGCTGAGGGCACCGCGATGCCTCAAGCTTTTACGATCCCGTTGGCTGTGGTGGCGTTCGCTTTGACGGAGCGACGGCGAGTGTTCTTGTTGCCGACGGGGTTGGCCAACCTCTGTGGGTTGCTGGCGTTGGGAGCGATGGGCATCGAGTTCATGGGCGAGACGTTGGAAGCGCGGTTGCTTGCCGGGGCTCACTTGTTGGTGTACTTGACTTGGATATCGATGTTCCAAGACAAGAAACCTCGGCAATACTGGTGGATGTGTGCACTGGGTGTCATGCAAGTCGCCGTGGCCTCGATCCTGACGAAACAAGGTGTCTTCGGCATTCTGCTGACCGGATACATCTTCAGCGCGCTGTGGACGCTTTCGGTATTCTCACTGTTTCGTGCGCAACAGCGTTTTGGAAAGTCGACACAATACGCGACTCAAACAGAGACGGCCGCTTCCGAAGCTCCAGCCTTTGAAGAGCCCAAGCTTTTGGAAGGCATGCCTGCGTCGCAAAGTGTTGCCGTCGGTGGCATCCAACGCGATCACAACGATCGTTGGATCAACTTGAGATTCGCGGGCGGCGTGACTGGAATGTCCGTAATCGCGATTTTGATTGGTGCATTGTTCTTCACCTTAGTGCCGCGAATCTGGATTGGTAAGTTCAAGTTATTCGCAGGCGAGCGAGATCGAGCATCGGGACCGTTAACGGGTTTCACCGAAGAGGTTCAGCTTGGTGAGATTGGCGAGATCCTGGAAAGCAATGAACGTGTGCTGCAAGTTCGCTGCTTCAATAACTTGACCAATGAGCCCGTCGACGTTGAAGAGTACGCTCGGCTGATCGGTTTCGAGGAACCGCTGTTTCGTGGAAAGACCATGGGGCAGTACGAAAACGGTAGCTGGAAGACGTTTTATCCCGAGCCCAACGACATTATGAATCCGGGGGCACAAAAGAGTGCGGTGCGCCAAGAGTACGTCTTGGACCCAATCGGTACTTCCGTTGTGTTCGTGATGCAACCAGTCTTGAGTGCTCAGATTGACAGTCAAGATCCCGCTGTCAGGATCCACAAGACATCAGGTGTGATGTATCGATCCGAGTCAACGCCGGTCAACGAGACTTTGAGGTATTCTGTTTACACCCCGCTTCCGCCAGAGAATCCACCGCCGATTGCGCTGGCGACATTTCAACGCTTTCGTTCTCACGGCTACCTACAAATCCCACCGGGACTGGACCGATTGAGAGAACTGGCGGCGGACGTTGTTGACATGGAACCTGGAATTCGGCAATTGTCGGACTTGCAGAAGGCCACGATTCTTCGGAATCAGCCGAAAGTCGAACTCGAGGTGGCTCAAAAGCTGTTGGCTCATCTTCGCGATTCTGGCCAGTATTCGTATACGCTGGACGCATCGATTACGGATAGCAGCGTCGATCCGATTATCGACTTTCTCTTCAATCGGCGAACGGGACATTGCGAGTACTTCGCATCGGCACTGACATTGATGCTGCGGACGACGGGGATTTACGCCCGTTTGGTGAGTGGCTTCAAGGGTGTCGTCAAGAACCAGTACAGCGGCGAGTACATCGTGCAGCAACGTCACGCTCACGCATGGGTTGAAGCCTATATCGATGGGTATTGGATTATGCTCGATCCAACTCCGTTGGCGCGTGAGGAGAGCGTCGCAAGCATGAACTCGCCCACTCCTCGCTGGAGTGATCTGCGCGACTTGTTATCGGGGATGTGGTCGCAAAACGTTGTCGACATGTCGATCGAGCAACAGCAGCAACGGATTTATGGGCCATTGCAATCGATGCTGAGTTCGAGTTGGAAAGAACTTCAAAACGCCATCTCGTTTCCATCAATCTGGCCAACCGGAGAATCTTCCGGCGAAGGTGACGGAAAGAAAGGCGGCTGGTTGGCTACGATTGTCGTGATATGCATTCCCATTGTGCTGATCAGCTTGGTGTGGTTAGCAGTGCATTTGTTGAAAGGCTTTCGCCAATTGAAGGCCACTCGCGCTGCGCAAATGGCAAGCGTTGTGCATGTGGAATTCTTCGAGCGTTTTCAGCGGCTACTAAAGTCGCAAGGCTTGGTTCGAGACGCTCATGAGACGCAACGCGAATTCTCGGCCAAGGTCGAAACGCGATTTGCTGTTCAGTTGCAGCCGGCGGGATTGCAGGGATTGTCCGTTAGTCTGGTCGAGGCGTTTTATGCGATCCGCTTTGGGCAAAAGCAGATCGATGCCAGCGAATTGCAGATTCTCGATGGTCAACTGAATAAACTCGAAGCGGCTTTGAAGCGTTCCACGAGCAAAGAAACGGCTGGCGAGTCGTAACGGCCCTCTCGTCGCTGATGTAGCATTTTGAAGTTAAGGTAGCGGAACTCGCCAAGAGTTTCGGCTCCTTGGAATTGCAGTGATCAATCACGACGTCTTAGCGACGGACGATTGCGGTGTGCGTGAAAAGGTGATAGCGCAGAGTGCAAAGTTGGCTGCCTCATTTCGCGACTTTCTAATTCGTCTATGTCTTCCTTAACATCCTCAGTTAATAAAACAATCGGTCTGGATCGCTAGCGAGTTGCCGTTGAGTTCACCATGGATGTCCCACCTTTAGGTTGCCCATGAATACAGACACAGTGGCTGGCTTTGCCAAGAACGTTGAGTTCGCACGCCATCGACTGATAACACCTACGGAATTAGTCAGCGGTCTACTTTTTTGCATCCAACATGCCCCATCGGCAATCAGCGAGTTGATGTCGCCGACTTCTAGAGACGCTGCGTCGATCGGCGTGACAGTACAAAGCTGGCCGCTTTCGATCTTGCCAGTCATGGACTGGCCACGTGGTCGAAATGCGGCGGTCTCACCCGCCTTCAGCCGTTCAATGTAGCGTGTTGCCCAGCCCATTGTTCACCCTGATTTTGCGTCATGCCTTATCCTTGGAGGTTCCTCCATTAAGGATACAGACACTGTGCCTGTTTCAAGGTTCGGATATGAAGCGCGCCGCGCCGACTCATTCAGGTCAGCAACACAATTAGGCCGACTAGGATTGCAGCGAAGAGGCCGATGTCTCCGATGGCCGCTAGCAGGTCGCTCATTTTGATCGGTAATTCCCCGTTGGCACCGGGAAGCTTGGCAAACTCTCGGTGGCTCATGATGACTTGGTAAGCGTAGATACCGAAGTTGAATGCCAGTGAAAGAACGATTAATGGGCCCACTCGTGCGCCGGAATTGGTGATTAACGCCAAGTCCAACAGAATGCTGACAAAGGCAAGAATTCCGAAACCGACCAGAATTGGCTTGATGGCTCTTTCGGGTGACGACACATCCAGTCGATTGCGGATTGTTCGAAAGGACCTTCTGAGTGTGTACCAACTAATAGCTGTTGTTCCAGTAACCCAGATAGCGACCCCAGGAGCGGTTCGAATTCCGCTGGTTGCCAAGATGACGAATAGCAAGTACTTGACGGGGTAAGGGATGAAGAATGCGGACTTGAGGACGTGAAGGAATGCGACCCATCCCCAGTGGCGTGCCTTCTTCGGCCGCTCGGGTTGATCGAGTGCAGTTACTTCATCATTTGATGTAGCCACCGCGGCACCTCATTCCGCATTAGGACGATGTGATTTTTTGCGTTATTCACCGAATACGGGGGGGTGGCTGGGGGTCGAGTTTTCGAGCCACCAGTTGGATCAACCAGTCTGGGGGCTCGAAGACTCGTCCACCCCTCTAGCGATCTTTCCCGCAATTCGGTGAAGAACCATTTTATAAGCCATCAGTGAGCACCGTCGCGTCATCACTTTCGCAGAGCTCCCGAAGGTACTCCCAAGTATATAGTCCCGTGTCGTGGCGATCGCTCCAAACGATCTTCAGTGCATAGTTGCCCGTGAACGCGACGTCGGCAATTTCGATCGCTTCTGGGATGTCCTCGACATGGACCATTCGCTCGCCCGTGAATTCATTCACGCAGCCAGCACATGGGCAGCGTCCTCGTAGGAAGCGGAACGGTAGTTGCGCGTCGAGGTTGTCAGGCCAAGTGAATTGCAGGCTCTTCTCTTCAGTGATCGCGCGGATGTTACTGGGGGCAGTCACAATGTTTCCTGTAATGAACGGGAGACTCTTTAGTTACCCACTGAGTTTATCTCAGGGCGTTGTAAGGCCGCGCTGCTACGATACCGAAGTTTGATCTCGATTCAAGCGATCAATGACGCCATTGGCCAATTGAGGTCGATGACGAAGCGCCCACGAGATCGCGTTCACCGCGGTTGTGCTTCGTAGTGTTCTCGAGATTGCTCGGCACATGCGTTGTCGGCGTCGAACTTGCCGCGCGAACGTTTTGCACCAGAACGCTTCGAAGTCAGACGCGAATTGACCGGTGTTAGGATGGAATTGCTGAGCCGCTTGCCAAGCTGACTCCAGCGCCCACGCGATTCCTTCGCCGGTGAAAGGTTCGATGTAGCCCACAGAGTCTCCCAGCAGGACGACTCGATTCGCGGCCAACGGTGTGACCTGCCGAGTCAAATCCACGGTGCCCTTGAATTGAACGTTGGCAAGATTCACGCCCGCAATTCCCGATTGCGTCAAGATGTTGTCCACGGCGCTTGCCGGTGTGGTGTTTTCCATTAGAAGTCGCCGATCGACGGCCGCTGCCAAATTCCATTTGCCATCTTGCAGTTGGACGATGCCAACATATCCATGCTTCGACACGGCCATATGAATTGTGTTTGGTGATAACGAGAGTTCCTCGCGATCGATCATGGCACCGATGCCAAGACGAGCCCCGCGAGCTATGCTGCATCGGAAATCGCCCAGCTTCTCGACGAACTGCTTCGAGAGGCCAGTTGCGGAAAAAACAAATCGGGCTTGCGCCGAGACGGAATCGATATCGTTTTGATACAAGTCCACTTTCCGCGAGTCTTCGGCCACGTCGCCTAAGCTTGCGCGGACTCCGGGAAGAAAATCGGCTCCACTTTCGATAGCCACTTGAACTAACGCGGCGTCAAAATCGGATCGGGCCACAGTAATCCCGGCGGGAATCGAAACTTCGAAACCTCCCAGACGGTTGTAAAGCTGAAAGGCGTCAATGGGCGAGCTTGGGAGTTTGCCGATCCAATCATCAAGACCGGCACGCTTCAAGACGCTCAACGCGCTGCCGTTAATGCAAGCGCCGCAGACTTTCCAACGAGGAAACTGTCGTTGATCGACAAGCAAGACCTTTGCACGACGTTGGGCAAGCAAACTCGCCGCGAGAGCCCCAGCTGGACCGGCGCCGACCACGATGGCGTCCCAGATTCCTGAATCTCTCAATCGATCCCAATCAATCGAGGATGTCAGTTTGGGTCGGTTGCTGGTCAACGTCGAGCTGCTCAAGGTTTCCTCCATTCCATTAGAAACCTCTCTGGCCAACGGTTCGAGAATGCGGCCTGTGTCAGTCCGGCACGATCACTCAACGCCCGAAACTCCTCGACTGTGAAGGCTGCTTGGATCGAGATCGGACCATCGATATGCACAACGGGCGAACGAGAAATCAGACGCGGCACATAGTACGCCAGAAAGTACCCGAAACGACTCCGCAGGATGTCGTTGACTAAGACAAGTTGGCGTGTTGCCGCTGACATCTTTGCCAACAGCGTGACGATGTCGTCTTCGTCCAGGTGGTGCATGAACAAAGTATTGACGATGACATCGAAATCGTCGGGCATGGCGTCGTTGACCAGATCGAGCTGAAAGAACTCAACTGCTACTCCGTAAGGCTTCGCAACGTCGCGAGAGTGTTGTAGTGCCGTTTCGCTGATGTCGGCGCCATGTACTTCGGCTGGGATGCCTCGCTTCTTTGCCGTTAAAGCCAAGCGACACGCGACATCCCCGCCACCGCAGGCGACGTCGAGAATTCGGATTGGTCGGTCTTTGATCGTGGCCGCGATCTTTCGAATCGGTCGCCACAGCGTCCGCGTTGTTAAGCTGAGCGAATTCGCCAGCCGCAAGACGTCGAGCGCTTCTCGGTGTAACGAGTCCTGCAATTCGGGCTGATCCATGATCTCCGGTTGGCGGACTCGTGCGGGCATCTTTCGAAGCGATGGCTTCTGAATCGTGTAGTTGGAAAAGTCGATTTCCACCTCAAGAGACCTTTGAATTCGATCCATAGTTGGCTGATTGATCAGGCTACCGTCGGATCGAATCGACGTCGAGTGTCACCCAACTGACGACAGACAGTTTTTCGTCACCCTTGCCTCGCCAGAACTTGTCGATTGTCACAAGTCGATGACATGCCTTGGTTTAAGGATGCAAGTTTCGGTCGGTTTCGGAATGGCACTCGGGATGCCAAAGGTGGTCGGAACTCTTGGCATGGTGTGTGACCAGCTGCGTCCCCGAACCCTTTCATGAAAGGACGACCGATGACCTCGACCAAGCAAAAGAAGAAGGCGGTCCGAGAGATCGCGAAGCTGCGAACGTCGGATGGCTCGAAGCGAACCGCTGAACGCGGTTTCTGTCGATGCTGCCGTTGTTGTCGTTGCCGACTGTGTTTTTTCTAAACATCAGTCTTTGCTGAAGCCGGCGGCTTCGTGATCAAACCGTGTTCACGAAGTCGCTTGGCGACGGATTGCGAGTTTCTCGTCTTGTTGACAAAGGGTTATGAAATGCTTCCCGCTATCGGATATGCCATTCGCGAACAAAATCGAATCGTGTTGGATGATCCAGCAATTAACGCCGCGGAAATCACCTTTGAGCGAGCTGACGATCCGTTACGGATCGAACGGTACGTTGGTGACTTAGACTTCGATCATGTCAGTGTGCATGCATTGAAGCTGTCGGTGGCAAGTCCCGAGCCGCCGGCCGAACACTATCTATCGGCTCTAAAGGCGATTGCGGAAGAGAACGGAGCGATCTCCGTTAGCGATCACTTAGGGTTTACACGAGACAGCGACAACGGTGTCGAGATCGGCCACTTCGCTGCTCCGCCGTATACCGAAGCCGCGCTGACGACAACGTGTCGAAACGTTGACTACATCCAAGAATACTTTGGCGGCATTCGATTTTACTTAGAGAACATTGCCTACCTGTTCCGGATGCAAGGCACGATGAGCGAGTCGGAGTTCTTGTCGCGAATTCTTCGCAATACCGGATGCGGCTGGTTGCTGGATGTGACCAACGTCTACGCCAACGCGACGAACTTCAATTACGACGCTTACAACTTCATCGCCGAAGTGATGCCGTACGCCACCGATGTTCAAATTCATTTGGCCGGTGGTTACTTCGACGAACGCGCCGACATGTATGTCGACAGTCACTCGGAGCCAATCCATGACGAAGTCTGGGACTTGTACAAGTTCTCGCTGGAGGTTGGTGTCGGCAAAATCAATTCCGTCTTTTTGGAACGCGACCAGAACTTTCCCGAGGAAGAAGGTTGGCGATCCGAGATCCGTCGAACTCGAGAGATTGCCGAAGCTGTTGTCCCCGTCTAAAACGCTCGGAGTCCGACACGATGAAAACTGAATCCGTTCAACAAGACTACGCCAGTGCGATAAGAGCTTGGGCACATGGAATGGCAACGGCAAAGGTATCGGCCGTGGAATCCAGTCTGGCTCTTGGCGATTCGATGGATCGAGTCAAGATGTTCGTCGAGGGAAACTATGAGAAACGAATCGACAAACTGCTTCGGCAAGCCGAGTTGCTGGAAGACGTCGTCGATGATCTCGAGGATCGTGTCATCTCCTTTATGAAGGAAGTGCCTTTGGGGGCTTACGACACGGGGTGTAGTGATGGCGACCGCTTTCTGGGTTGGTTGCAGGATGTTGGCCAGTTGACTCTTGAACAAGAGGATCACGTCGAATGTCAGCGAGCTCGACTAAAATTGGAAGATGTCGCGCGAGCAAACCGCGTCGGTCATGTTTGGTTTCAGGACCTTTGGAGTCTGACAGAAACAGCACTCGACGAATTCGACGTCGATTCGCACGATCGAATTCACCTAAACCCGATTCACGTTGAGACTCGATTCGAAACGACATCGTTACTTGACGACGATGACGAAGCACCGACGGACGTCGTTGTCTATGCGTGTGAAAACAACATGCGCACGGCAGTCCTCGAACCGATCGCGCAGCGCGTTTGCGATGTGCTCCGTCAGGATGGTCCGAAATCAATTGACGATTTGAAGGACAAGCTCTTGGAATTCGACAAGGACGAGATATTTGAAGTCTGCCGTGATTCCGTCGAGATGGGTTTGATGGCACTGGGCTGAGAAATACAACGGTAAATCAATGTCTACAACAAACACAGCCGCGCCCACATGGGATCAATCCCTGTTCGAGAAATGCGAATTCGATGTTGCGAACGGTGTCGGAGCCAATCAGCTTTGGACACTGTTCCGGCAGCATCGTGGTCGTTTGACTTTGACCTACACGCTGTTCAACATCGAGAACCTGCTCCGGCTAGCGCAGCCATTCGTGTTAGGCTTGGCGATCAATGACCTGCTGAATGGGACATACTTCGGACTTGGTCTTTTCATCGTCCAGCACATTGCCCACTTGACGATTAGCTCGTGTCGCCAAATGTACGACACTCGTGTTTACAGCCAGATGTATACCTCAATGGCAACCAACGTGATCGTCGAACAGCGAAGTCGCGACGTGAACGTTTCAGCGGTCGCCGCCAGATCGGCACTTTCCAGGCAGTTCATCGAGTTCTTTGAGCGATCCGTGCCGCTCACGATTCGATCTGCCTATTCGATTGTCGGCGCGTTGATCATGCTGACGATTTACGACCCGATGTTGCTGCCGCTGTGTCTTGTGTTGTTGATTCCCGCCGCATTGATCAATCGAGTTTACGCAAGGCAAGTGTTTCGCTTGAGCGGCGGTCTACACGACACGCTGGAAAACGAAGTTGATGTGATCGAGCCCGGCAGCCGGTCTCAAGTTCGCGAGCACTTCGCAACCGCCGCAGGATGGCGGATCAAGCTATCGGACACCGAGGCGATCAACTTCTGTTTGATGGAATTGTTCGTGCTCTCGGTGATGGTTGCCGCGCTGTTGAGAATCTGTGATCCAGCGACAGTCACAGCGGGAGCGATCTTCGCGGTGTTTCGTTACGCGTTGATGTTGATCATGGGATTGGATGCCGTACCAAGGCTGGTCCAACAAATCAGTCAACTACGTGAACTCAAACGCCGGCTGGCTTAAACGGCCGCGCGGACGAGAATTTCGCCCTTACCCAGTTCCAAGAAGTCACCGCAGTAGCGATCGAATTCGGCGTCAAGGACTCCGTCAGGAACAGGGAAGCCCATCGCTTTCAGCTCGAGCAAATAGAACCGCAAGAAAGTCGGTTGAAAGCGGCTCGCGCTGCGAAAGGTTGGCAGGACGCTGGGCGCGTTCTCTGTATCGAAGAGAACGATCGTGCCGCGTTTCATTCCGGGGCCAGGTCGAATGCCGGGCTCTCCAAACAATAGGATCGTGCCGGCGATCATGTTGACTCCTGGAGTGTCGCCGGATCGGCCACCGACGGCGATGAGTCCGCGCCGCATGCAATTTCCGATTTCGTTGCCGGCGTTGCCGTTGACTAAGATCTCGCCGCCGGTCATCCCTCGGTAGCCGCCGCGATAGACCGAGCCGATCAAGTGGCCGGCGTTGCCTTGAACGTGAATGCGCCCACCGTGCAACTCGGCACCAACCCAATCTCCCGCGTTGCCAGTGACGACAATTTCGCCGCCGGTCATCTCTGCACCCAGGTGCATTCCGGCATCGCCTTCGACTCGGATGCTGCCCTTTGACAGCTTGCAGCCGATCAACTTGACCCGTGAGCAGTCGCCTTCCCAGACGATTTGCTGGTCGTCGGCTGCCGAGCCGGATACGTCGAACAATTCGCCCAATTCCGGTTGCAGGTTGCCTTGTTGAACCAAGGTCGATTTGACTTCGTCGGCCGTTTGCGTGACGACGTTCTCTAAGCGAATCGAATCAACCTCGACGGGAATCGTGAAATCTGCGCGTTTTCTAATCGTGAGTGGCATAGATCTGTTTTAGTCGGGCAAGGGGAGAACATCAACCCGTCAGCGTTTTGGCAAGATGAAACAGCGTGGCAAAGAAGCCCGGCTTTTTCAAAAATCCGGGCTTCTAACAGCCAAACCACGGCCAAGAGTGATTGAGCAACTTTCGCGAGCCCGATAAAATCTCGGCATGGCATCTGAAGTTCAACAAGTGTCCGAACAAGCGATCGACGAAATCGAAGAGCTATTGCGCGAGTTGGCGGTTTTGGCTCAGTCGGATGTGTCGTCGAATCACTTTCATGGGGATTTGTTGTCTCGGACGGTTCAATCATTGGCGGCGTTGGCAGGGGCGATTTGGCTGATCGATGGCGACAGTGGTGACGTGCTGATCGAGACGGAACAGAACTTATCCGCCGTGCTCGACTCAGAGGCGCAATCAGCACAGCACCAGCAACTGCTGATGTGGAGCACTCAACAGAGCGAGCCCAGGGCGATTCTGCCGCAATCCAATTCGCCAGTTACGAATCCCACCGACTGTTTACTCCTGCTGGCTCCGATCACCGTCGACGATCGGACAGTTGGAGTGATCGAGGTTTTCCAACGCAGCGAAGCATCGCCGGCAGCTCAAGCGGGCTTTTTACGATTCTTGACGGCGATTAGCGAGCTGGCTTCGGACTATCAACGACACGATCAATTGCGCAGCTTCAAAGATCGCGCCGAATCGTGGGGGCAGTTCGAGCAGTTCTCGGAACAGATCCATCAGGACTTGGACTTGGATGGAACGGCCTTTCGAGTAGCCAACGATGGACGCGTGCTGGTTGATTGCGAACGTCTTTCCGTCGGTCTGATTCACGCGGGGCGCCGTGCCAAGATCCTGGCCGTAAGCGGGCTCGACATTGTTGATCGGCGATCGAATAGTGTGCGGCGATTGGAACAATTGATAAAGCAAGTTATTCGCGGCGGCGAGCCGCTGTGGTACTTCGATCAAGCCGCTGAACTCGCACCGCAAATCCAAAAGCCGCTCGACGCGTACTTAGATGAATCCAAGGCGCGGCTGCTGGCCGTGTTGCCGCTTTATCGAACGTCTCGAAATACCGGTTCGAAAGAAGCCTTCGCCGCGATCGTGATCGAACGTTTCGAAAGAGTCCAAGCCGACGACTTGTTCCGGCAGCGAGCCGAATCCGTGCGACGGCAAAGTGAATTGGCGCTGGCCAACGCCGTTCAATACAGCTCGCTACCGATGCTGTGGCTTGTGAATCTGTTGGCTCGACTGAAGTGGTACACACGCTTAAGGCAGTTACCGCGGACTCTGTTCGTGCTGGCAGTCATCAGTGCGATCATCTGGGCCGCGGTGTTTGTGAAGACTGACTTCGTGATTGAAGGCTACGGTGAACTGCAACCAGAAATCCAGCGAGAGATCTTTGCTCCGCATGATGGCATTGTGAGTGAGCTGCCGGCAGTGCACTCGTTGGATGTCAGCCAAAACGAGACGCTCATTCAACTGACGAATGCCGACTTGGCCGTCGAATACACGCGCGTGCTCGGCGAGATTGACGTGGTCGATCAACGTACAACTTCGATCAACACCGAGTTGCTTGGGCTACGGCAACGAAATGACCCAATGAGTGCGCAGCGAGAATCTCAACTGATCGCCGAGCAGCGCGAATTGGACAAAAAACTGGTGAGCTTGAAGAAACAACGCGATTTGATCGATGAGCAGCGTGGGCAATTGGAGTTGAAGAGTCCGATTGATGGGCGTGTTTTGACTTGGAAAGTTGCTCAACGTTTGGCGAATCGACCGGTTTCGCGCGGTGTCTCGCTGTTGAAGATCGCCAAATTGGATGGAAACTGGCTATTAGAGATTCGAGTTGCCGATGAGGATATTGGGCACGTAATGAATGCCCGCAAGGCCATCAAACCCGATCTGGATGTTTCGTTCGTCTCGGCAACAAATCCAGGGGTGACACACTACGGCACAATCTTGAAGGTGGCCAACTCGACTCAACTTGACGATTCCTTGGGGCCGTCCGTTCTTGTGACCGTCAAAATCGATCCAACCAAAATCAAACACCTGCGTCCCGGTGCTTCCGTAATCCCCAAAATCCATTGTGGTCAGGAGGCGATCGGTTATGTTTGGCTTCGGGAGTTGATCGAAGCGGTGCAGAAGCGAATACTATTCTAATAATCGATTCGCCCGTTACACGTCCTACGACGCAGGCTTGAACCATGTCTCTGACTGCCTTACTTCTTGCGGCCGCGCTGAACCAGCAGCCTTTAGACTCGAACGAAATCCCAGTCGAAAAGGCGTTGCTGACGATCATCGACGCCGTCACTGTCGCGCCGACGGAGTCGGGAAAGCTGACGAAGGTCAGCGTCTCCGAAGGTGACATCGTCCGCAAGGGCACTTTGCTTGGGCAGCTTGACGATGAGATCGAGCGTTTAGAGTTGCAACGAGCCGCGACGGATCTGGACATCGCTAAAGAGCAAGCGGAAAACGATGTGCAAATCCGGTATGCGCGCAAGGCGTCGCAAGTTGCCGACGTCGAGTTGGAGCGGGCCAAGGAATCCAACGATCGAGTCAACAACGCGGTGACTCAAACCGAACTGGACAGTCTGCGATTGCTGTCGGAAAAGGCGAAATTGGAAATTGAGCAAGCGGAATTCGAACAACGCACTGCCAAGCTGGGCCTCAAGTTAAAAGCCAACGCTCTTGATGCCGCTCGTGTCAAAGTCGCTCGCCGAAAGATCACGTCGCCAATCGCCGGAGTGGTCGTCGAAATCAACCACCGGGCGGGTGAAGCTGTGGATACTCAGTCCAACGCATTTCGAATTCTCAACACGTCAAAGTTGCGGGCCGAGTTTCGCTTGCGAGCTTCCATGGCCAGCTTCAGTCTGAAAGGGCGTCCGGTCAAGCTGCTGACTCGCATCGCGGGAAACAAGGAGACCGAGTTCCGCGGTCGAGTTGTGTTCGTCAGCCCGGAAATCAACGCGTTGAATGGCATGGTTCGTGTCTGGGCGGAAATCGATAATCCCGATGGCTTGCTGAGGCCAGGAATTGAAGTGCCAATCACCATCATGCCCGACGGTGAAGCGACCGCTCAAAGGCCGAATTCCAAAAAAGAGGAATCCGCACGCTAAGAAATTCATCTGGACTGCGAAGTGTTAGTGGGAGCAGCAATTCTCTTACAATGAAGGTCCAGTGATGTTTGCAGTTGATTCGAGGGAACCGGCGATGGCTACCAAACGTTGTCCGCTTTGTGCTGAGGAAATCCAGGAAGAAGCGATCAAGTGTCGTTTTTGTCAATCTGTACTGGATGGTAACGACGATGGTGGACGCAGCCCTCAACCGGAACCGCAACGGCAGACACAGGGGCAATCCCCGAACTTCAACTATTCGCCTTCACGGCGATTTCTGCGCAGCAACAGAGATCAGATGTTGTTTGGAGTTTGCGGTGGCTTGGCTGAGCATTTCAATCTCGACGCGTTACTCGTACGAATTCTTATGGTGGCCGCCGCGGTCGGTTCAGCCGGAACTGTTGCTTTGATCTACTTAGTCCTCGGGCTAGTAGTACCGGCAGCGGACGATTGCTCTGTTGCCGAATCCTTGCTGATTGTTGATGGGTGGGCTCTTTGGGGCGATCGAAACGCAAACACAACTTGCTGGGCAATCACCAGAAGTGTTGGATCTGGGGCCGTCATGCCGTCGTCGAGACCGTCAATGCCGCGCGTTGGCCGATTCTAGAATTGCGAGTCTCTGAGAGCCTGGACGAGACCGAGCAACTTGCCATGAGTTCGTCTGCGGAATCGCAAGGAATTCCGTTCAAGGTTGAACCGAGTCACTCTCTGACCAAACTCTGCGGCACTTCCGAGCACCAAGGTTACGCCGCCAAGATGACGGAGTTTCCCTACAGCGGCATCAGCGAAGTTTTTGCCGCAAATGGTGGGAGCCAGCGGTTGGCGATCTTGGATGGCATCCAGGACCCTTACAATTTCGGCTCGATGATTCGTTCGGCTTGCGTGTTAGGTCTCGACGGAATGATCGTCGCGGACACAAATCAATGTGCGGTGACAAGTTTTGTGGCTCGCACTTCTGCCGGTGCCGTTAATCATTTGCCGATCGCTCAAGTTGACGATTGGTCAGACTTCACCCGACGCGCTAAGGACGCGAGCTTCCGGATTTATGGAACGAGTCCCACGGACGGCGAACCGATTGGCTCAGGCACATTCGCTGAGAAATCCGCTGTCGTCATCGGCAACGAGGCTCGCGGCATTGGTGACGAGCTTCTGCAGCATTGCGATCAATTGCTGAGCATTCCGCAAAAAGGTCAGCTCGATTCTTTGAACGCGTCGATCTCCGCGGCCATCCTGTTTTATGAAATGTCTCGTTCTTAAGTTTGACCATCGACGATCTGTTCCGTAGCTTGGGTTCTAACACAAGGGTCAGGTCTCCGTGGCTGGGGCTTCCAGCCGTAGCCATTGCTCGAATCATGGAACTCAGCGATGAACAGTCAATTTTGCACTTTGCGGTTCGCTTGTTTGTCTTGCCTTCTTGGCGTGCTACTGCTTGTTGATCACACAATTGCATCAGCAGCCAAATGGCAACTTGACGTCCGCGTTGACAAGGTCGTCTATCAATCAGGCGAAGCTGGTGTTGCCACCGTGATGATTGAGCAAGGCGATAAGCTGCGCGGGAAGTTACGACTGAAGAGTCACTTCAAGTACGGAATGAAGCAACGAGTTGATCTGTCGGAAAGTGGCAAGGAACTCGCTGCTGACGCCGCCGACAAGCCAATCACGTTGAAGTTCACCGCGCCGAAAAGAGAATGGGGCTGCGCGTTTGTTGTTCGGTTGTTTGATGGCGACAAGTTGATTGCCGAAGGACGCGACATATTTGCTGTGGGCACTGACCACTTTCGGTTGGGACAACAGAGTAACCACGGTGGGCAATTGTCGAAGTCAACAGTCGGCTTGTTCAAGCCCGGTGGCTTCTGGCCGAAGAAGTGGCTCGACATGAAAGGCACATGGAGCGAGATCTTTGCTGGCCTTCCCAGTGAAGTGTGCGGCTTGGTGCCTGAGCATGACGAGTGGATCACGATGCAGGCAAAGTATCGGATGTCGAAAGTTGCCATCCGAGCGCATATCGAAGCCGCGCATCGGCTTGGCATGAAAGTCATGATGTACAACAACGCCACTCCCAGCGGTTGGGTGGGGACGTCGTGGGGACGCAAGCATCCTCAATGGCTATCGTACGATGCCAGTGGTGCGATGCGAGGCAACCTGCGCGTTCGGGACATCGAGGCTCAAAAGCAATGGCACGTGACACTCAAGCCCGAACCTGAGATCTCTGCCTACGAGCCGATCTACTTAAATTTCACGAAGCCGAAGCTTGTCGAGTTTGGTTGCGATCAGATGCTCGGGGCTTGCCAAGAGTTTGGTTACGATGGTGTGCGTTTTGACGGACACTGGATTATCGGAGACGTGGCCGGCGGGATCGGCTTTGACGTTGAAGGCCGACGACCTAACCGAGGTGAAAGTGCGGACGCGGTGAGTCGCGGGATCTTACAGCAGATGAAAGATTACTGCCGCCAGCGCAAGCCGGACTTTGCTATCGGCTACAACTATGGCGACAACTACGAACGTGGCGGCGCGAGGAACCCGGAAGCTTACCGCACTGCTTGTGCTGATGGCGGCATGATCTTGTGGGAAGGGGCTGCGTTTGGTGGTCTGTATTCCAACTGGCACCTTGGTGCTCACAAGCTGCGACGGAACGCGTTGCGCGTGCATCAAAGCGGCGGCGTCCACTACGGGCAAGTTCACATGAATTATATGGATCACTTGCCGTGTAATGACTTTTCGCTGCGGTATTACTACATCACGAACTTCGCTTGTACGAGCCACATTTACAGCGGGCTTTATCCCGGTCATCCCAACTATCGAGACATTCAATCTCTCTACTATCGCTTCGCCTTGCGGTATGGTGAGCTGCTTTACGACAAGAAGCTTCAACCGCTGAAAAGGCCAGCCGACTACCTCGACGTAACAGCGGATGGCAAGCAGCACGCCGATCTGTGGTGGAAACTCTACACGTATAAACGTCAACTCAACGGTCGTTATCAGATCATCACGCATCTGGTCAACATGCCCGCAGATGACGTCACCAAGGAAACATCAACTCTCGACAAACAACCGGCGCCGTTGAACAACGTGCAAGTGAGATTCGCTGGCCGACCGCAACGCGTGTTCGTGCTCGACCCGGAAGCGGATAGCTGGATCAAGCAACACGGCAGCGTCGACTCGCTGATGATTCCAGAGCTGAAATCATGGAAGATCGTCGTCCAAGAATTCCCCGGCTCGTGTGAAGACTTGCCTGTTGAATCCGTTGGGCAGCTTTCACTGCGTGGTCTCGATCGCATCCCCGATCCCGTTGACGGCCGCGTTGTGCTACCCATTACGTTGTTTGCAACGGGCGATCACTGCACCAGTTTTTCGCCAGATCGTAATGCGTTACTTGGAATGACAACCAGATGCGAGCCATTTGCCCTAGTCAAGCCGAAGCATCTGGTGATGTCGGGGCCGGGACAATCGCGGCCTGATGTCTTGCCGGGTCGAATTCGAACGATCTTTCGTGCCAAGGTCGCCGACAACGGCACATCAGCTCCGATCTTTTCACTGCAAGGCCGATTCGGCAAGAAGACGATTAAACAAAACGACTTCAAGGAACCTGGTGACTTTCAGGAGTTCGCATTCGAACACGATCTCAAGGAAGGCGAAAGCAATCTCATCCGGGTCGAGTTCCACGGGGGCGTCCATGCTTGGATCGACGCCATCGTGCTCGAACAATTATCACTCGCTAAGGACCGCGATCTGTTCGCTGCTCAAAGCCTCGACGTCAGTAAAGCGCCCATCAGAAAGAACAGCACAAAACGCATTCACGTTCTTCGCGGCTTATGGCACGATTTCTTCAAGCTGGACGAAGCGGCAAAACGAACGGGACTCGAAGTCAGCAGTTCGTGGGAAAACCTATCAACCGACCACGCCCGACTGCCGGTCGACTTTCCAATCACCATCGATGAACTGCTAGCTCACGATATGGTCGCGCTGCTCAACGTATCCTCTGATTCGCTCAAGCCCGTCCGCCGCAAAAATCTGCGCGAATACGTAATGCGCGGCGGCACACTTTTCGTCGGTGGCGGACCGCGTGCGTTCGGGCACGGCGGCTATGGCAACACATTGCTAGAAGAAATGTTGCCCGTTCAAATCACGCCGTTCGATTTGCGCGAGGCAAACGGAGATACGCAACAGCTTCAAGGCACCAGGCATCTTTCCTTTGATTCCGCAGCACGAGTCGCCTGGTATCATCAATGCAAACCGAAAGCCGGCGCGGAAGTTTTGCTCCGCACCAACACCGAGCCACTTCTAACACGTTGGAAAGTCGGACAGGGAACGGTCTACGCATTCACGGCAACACCATGCGGCGAACTGCCCAAAGACACGGCATGGTGGGAGTCGAAAGCTTGGAACGCGGCACTCGATCAAATTCTCTCCGAGGCATCCAGCCTGCCCAAAGGCAACGAGCAATCGGCTGCGACGCTTCCGATACTTGCCAAACTGGATGGCTTTAACTTCATCGATGGCAACCAAAGAACGATCGAGCCCCTGGCGTTTGAAGGTGGCGTCGTACCAATGTCGAAGGGTCTGTCGTTTGGCTTTGACAAACCTGGCGTTCCCAAAGGGAAACTTGTCTTACCACCGGGACTGATCAAACCAAACGGATCGGTCGAGTTCACAATCACGCCTGGCTGGGAGACTGACTTTGCTGACTTGAACCGCACGATCAACCTGTTTTCTGCAACTTCGAAAACTCACGGCGGCGCGTTTCAGATTTACGTCTACGTCCACTCGGCCAATAACTACGCTTTGTCCGTCCACGCTTACACGAACGAAGTTGGCTTCAAGTCGCCCGTTGGTCATGGTGCGATGTACGCTATCAAGCGTGCTCCCGTCGGCAGTGGAAACAGTTCGTTGAAAACTTCCATCTGGAAGAAGGGCCAACCGAAGACAGTCAAGGTCGCCTGGTCGCCCTCGCAGTTGGTCATCTTCGAAGACGGCAAGAGAATGGCGGCAAGCGACTACGCACCGGAAATGGACCTCAGCTCATTCACCGGGCCGGTACATATCGGAGGCGACGAATCAGGCCGACTGTCACGAGTCCTATTGAAGGGAATTGAGATCCGGGGCCGTGCCGAATGAGTGGCCCCGCGACTCCGTCGCGTGGCATTGAGTGGTATCGCAGAGCCACTTGGCAACCGCCTGCCTCATTCCGTTCGTACGATTTGGATGGATTTCGATATTTCCTCAGATTCTGCTGGATCCGCCAATGTCACAGCCCTATAGTGTGCAACCAATTCAAATTGTCCATTTCACCGGCGTTATGGCATTCCCCCATGCCTAATTGTCCGATGAGAAGAGGCGATCGGAACTCTTCACCACTTTTCAGAAGTGTTCTTTTCCGAAACGGCGAGCGGTGCAGATTGTTGAAAGCGACAGGCCAACAATCGCTCGTGACATGGGCAAGCGGGAACCTCGGCAACGGAGTTGAAGGTCAGACCTGACTTCTATACATCAACTGCACGACGAGGCGAGTTGAAATTGCATCCTTACACCTTTGATTGACCACATTCCATAGAGGGATGTCACTATGCCGTTGTCATCATGGTTGCGCTCACTGTGCGCCCATTCTCGTAACTCTCGTCGTTCCGCTCGGCAAAACAACCTCCATTGGCGCAGCGCCGAAACTCAATTACTCCGCAACCGGCGAATCGGTCCAGTTTCGGAAATGTTGGAAGAGCGAGTCTTACTCGCAGCATTCGTTGTCGACACCTCGATGGACGTCGTTGATGCGATGGACGGAGTGACTTCGTTGCGTGAAGCCATATTCGATTCCAATGCTAGTGCCGAAGCGGACACAATTACATTTGATGCTAGCTTGGACGGAACGACGATCGCCTTGACCGTCACTGGAAACGAACAAGGCGGAGTAAGCAACGAAGTAGGCGATTTGGATATAACCGGCGATGTGACCATCACTGGCAATGGGACTGGCAACACGATCGTTGACGCGAGTGCCACCGGTGACCGGGTCTTCCACATTTCTGGGGGCACTGCGGTAGTCAACATCAGCGGTCTCACCATCCAAGGCGGCTCGGCAACCGATGGCGGCGGCATCAGCAACGACGGCAACCTATCCTTGACCAACGTCACCGTAGGTGGCAACACGGCTAGCAACAACGGCGGCGGTATCGAAAATAACGACGGCGCAGTCACCCTGAACAACGTCGCGCTTGATGGTAACACGGCCAATGTCAACGGTGGCGGCTTGCACATCTCTGGTTCGGGTAACGTTACCGTCAGCGGCGGTACGGTCAATGGCAACATCGCCAACCAAGAAGGTGGCGGCTTGTGGAACTCGCCAGGCGGTACACTTACTGTCAACGGCACAACGATCGACGGCAACACGGCCAACGGTGACGACGCAGCCACGGTCCAAGGCGGTGGCGGAATCTTCAATGTTGGCGGTACTCTGTCCATCAGTGACGCGACGATTACGCACAATGTCTCCGGAGCCACGATGGCTGGCAATGGCGGTGGCGGCGGCTTGATCGAAGGCGGCAGCAACAACACGATTTCTAACACGACGATTAGCGACAACACGGCAAACGCTGGAAGTGCAGATGGCGGCGGCCTGTGGAATTCTGGAACCGGCTCTTTGAGTGTTGCTTCCAGTGACCCGATGGATGAGATGGCGGGAACATTGATTGCCGGCAACATTGCCGAGGGCGATGACATGGCCACGCCTCAAGGTGGTGGCGGCGTCTTCAATGTTGGCGGCACAGTAACGATTTCGGATGCTGCGATCGTCGACAATGTTTCCGCCGCGACCTTGGCTGGAAATGGCGGCGGTGGCATTTTGAACGAAGGCGGATCGTTGACCATCACCGATAGCTTCATCGGCGACAACACAGCGACTGATGGAACGGCTGACGGTGGCGGTATTCTTGTCGCTGGTGGCATGGTGACGATCGATGGTTCGTTCCTTGGCGGAAACGCGGCGGCTCAAGCCGGCGGCGGAATCGAAGTTCAAGCCGGCGCGGGCGTGACGATTACCGAGTCACTACTCGGTGACACGGAACTCGATCCCGAGGATCCAATGTTCGATCCCGGCAACTTCGCCGGAGTCAATGGCGGTGGCTTGCACATCAGCAGCACTGGTTCGGCGACCATTTCCGACTAGTTCGTCGGTGGCAACTCCGCAGGTAACGAAGGCGGCGGTCTTTGGAATTCGGCGGCCGGCACGTTGTGCATCACTTAATTTTGTTACAGTCTTGATCTCGGCAATGCGAGACTTGCGGTGGCCCTTTCACCTGAAGGGTCGCCGTTTTTTGTTTCTTCACGGAATACGGGGCTCAGGGACTACAAGCACGAAGTGCCAGCGAGTGAGTCCCGTGCAAATTCGCAGACTGATCACACGCGTTGCGTCGTGCTTATATTGTGGCTTCGCCGTTTAACCTAGATTATTCATCCATCAACACCGAGAATTCGTGGGCCAAATCTTCCAAACCCCACGAATTCAGGGCGACCACGAATTACACTCTGTGGAAACAAGCCACTTTCGGTAAAGAACAAAGGCACAAAGTATTTTGAAACGCAGAGGCGCGGAGTACGCAGAGATTGTTGCCTCTCGGCGTACTCCGTGCCTCTGTGTTTCAAGAACAACAAAGCCTGTGTGAAACTCTAGTAAGTTTCACACAGGCTTTGTTTTTGTTTAACGCATCAACGACGGTTAGTCGTTTCGCAGCTTTGTTCCGAGTTCCGTCAGCTTTGTTCGAATCTCGTTCAGTGAGGTGACACCGAAGTTCTTGCTGGCGAGTAACTCGTCGGGTGTGCGGCGAACTAGCTCGCCCAGATTGGTGATTCCCAAACGAGCCATGCACTTGCGGGCTCGCACTGAGAGATTCAAGTCCGAGATGGGTCGTTCCTGCAACGCTTGTTCTTCTGGCGAGAGGTCTTGCGAAGCGAACGAATCGCGTGGTGCCGACTGATGGATGTTTTGGCCGATCTTTAGACCGTGCGTTGCCATCAGGTCGCGAATCTCTAACAGGGACGTTTCGCCGAAGTTCTTACCAGACAGAAGCTCTTGCTCGGTGACGCGAGTCAAATCGCCCAACGTGCGAATATCGATGTTCTCCAAGCAGTTTCGGCTGCGGACTGTCAACTCAAAGTCGGTGACAGGACGGTTCAAGAGGTGCTGCATTCGCGCCTCGTTGCGAGCCGTCTCTTCGTCGTAGTACATGTTGTTGGTGGCTTCGATGTCTTTCAGGTACAGCCGTGCTTGTTCGTTGTGCGGCTGCGTTTCCAGAATCCGCCGAAAGCAAAACGCGGCCGCTGAATAGTTCTCGGCGTCCTCGTAAAGCAGCCCTAAGTTCAACAACGTGCCAATATGTTGTGGCGGCTTCGACAGCGAGCGCTCGTAAAGTCGAATCGCTTCGTCGTCGTTTCCGTGCAAGCAGTTTTCGTTGGCCAACGAAAACAGGGCGCGGGAATGATGAGGGTCCATGTCGACGGCACGCTCGAAGTATTCGATGGCTCCGAAGCGGTCGCCTTGATCCGAAAGGATGCAGCCCATTTGGTACGAGTATTCCGCTCGCGTGGCCCCTTCAGATGCCGTGCTTCTGAGTAGTTCTTCCGCATCGGTCACTCGACCTTGGATGCGAATCGCGCCCGCTTGCCGAAGCTTGCAGTCGACGGGATCGTAGCCGCCACGGCCCGCTTGCGCGAACTTGCCTTCGGCATCACCGGGACGTTCTAAAGACAGAAGAACCATGGCGTGAAAGTAAGCACCAACCGGATCGTTGGGCACTCGGCCTAGATAGTCGTCGGCTTCTGGGTGGCGTCCGACCAAGTACAGGCCGACGCCAACTCGCATGACGTATGTGTCGGCAGGCGAATTCGAAGCATCCACGTCGGACTTCAGCGAATCCAATTCTTGCCGCACATCAGCAGTTTGTGCACCGCTGAGGGCTTTGATTAGTTGCTTGACTTCCTCAACGTGAAAAGTCGGGCTTTCACGGAAAAGTTCACGTACGTTGATCGTTTCCAGCAATTCCACGGGTCGAAATCCCCTTGCACATCTTCGGCTGGGATGCGCTTAAGTAGAGAAAGATTGCGGCTGAGAGCATCGAAGGCAGGCAATGGTTGCGCAGCGAGACCCTTGGCCATGGTCACATGAGAGAAAAAGTATACAAATCCCGCAGATTCATGCAACGGAAGGGGGCGATCGGGTTAAGAGGTGAGAGGCGAGAGTCAAGAGACCGGGAAGTTTGCTTACTCGCTGATTTTAGACGAGTCAGCCCACCAGAGGCCCGGCTTCTTCGAGAAGCCGGGCCTCTTTGACGCAATCCGTGACCCCCTTGACTCTTGTCTCTCGACTCTTGACCCATTCAGCGGATCTCTGGATTTCCGTCGCCGAGCCACCCTCAAGCTTGAATGTCGCCCAGGAGAATCGTTACGATCGTTACTTAGCGCAATACCCGTCTCATTCCACCTCCCCCAGAATGGCTGCTGTGCGTGGCTGATCGTGGCACGACGGAGAATCGCTGCGTCAAGAGATTGGTAGGACATCGCGGGCTTGGTTCCTTTCAGTGGGGGCCAAGCCTTTTTTGTTGGACGCAGACAGCTAAGGAATGAACTGCATCGAGGCAACTCGTTGACCTATATGAGTTTGTGTAAACCCCGTCAGCTGTATGGCGGTTTTTGTTCAAACACCGTCGCCGCCAAGATTGTGCATTGTTCTTGCTAATCAAGTTTTCATCAAAAAAATTGGAATCTTCCTCACAATCGGCTTGTCCTGGCCTTCAAGCTGTGGTTAGTCTGGGTAGTTTAGGTATTTTTCATTTCTTGCGCTGATTTTGCATAAACCCTAAGATCCGTAGCGTTCACGCAAGTCATAAAGTTAGTCGTAGAAGGACCAACAATGCTGTTCTCTTCCTGGCTCCGCTCTCTCCGCAACCGCATCGCCGTATCCCGCTCCTTCCGCCGCCGCAATCGTCGCCTTCAAGAACTCAAGGCCCCAGTTCAGCTCCACAACATGCCGACTCGGACGGAAATGGCACCGTTAACGGAAGAGTTGGAAGACCGTTTGCTCTTAGCATTCGATGTGAGTTTGGCTGGTGGATTGTTGAACTTGGAGTCTGACGATACTGGTCCTGAGAACTTGACGATCGCCATGACTGGTGGCGGAACGTGGGGTCTGACACTTGGTGGTGGGCAAGTATTTACAGTGCTTCTTGATGCCGGCTCGGATATTACGGGCACGGGGACATCCGCGATTTTGATCGATGACGCCGGAATCGCCATCAACACGGTCCGCGTGACGACATCGAATGATGCAGGGAACAGCGTCAACGTGTTAGGCACTTCGACGGTCACCATGTTGATCGACATGAGTGCCGCCACCAATGATGCATTCGTATCAGACGGGATGTCGCTCGGTGCCTTGACGGTTATATCCGATGATATTTCGCAGACGGGAACAATCACAACAACCGGAGCGTTAGCGGTGACGGCTAATGATATTTCGACGGACATCGACTTGGGACTCGCAAACAACATTGGAGGAACGGCCACGTTTAGCGGTGGCGTTAACATCAATGATTTGAATTTTCGCAACGTGAATGCTGGCGCAACAATCAGTATCCCTGGTACGCCTGTCCTTGACGACGTTGACCTAACGTTTAACGCCACGGGAATCGCAATCCCAGGCTTTCAATCGACAACGTTGGACGTGATTGCGGGTGGCAACATTACCGATGCGGGCGACTTGATGGTATCTGGAAATACTAGCTTCAATGCTGGTGCCAATAACATCACGCTGAACAACAATGATAGTTTCGGGAATCTATCGCTGACGGGTAATGATGTTGTTGTGAACGATGTAAATGCGACAACGTTGTCGGCGAGCAACATCACTGGCGACCTAACGTTGACCTCCGGTGGCAATGTCAATCAAAACGGTAATGTCACCGTTGGCGGAAACGCAACATTCAACGCAGCCACTTTCGATATAAACTTCATGACAAACACCAATAACTTTGGAACGTTCAGCGCCACGGCCGACCAAATCGATGTCAATGACTCAAACGCGATTCTGCTCGATACGATCAATGCCACGAACAATGTGATGATTAATGCTGGTGGAACGGTTGGCATTGATACCGTCAACACGACAGCCGATTTGGACATCACAGCGGGCGGGAACATTTCACAGACGGGATCGTTTTCTGCTAACAACGCGACGTTTCGTGTCACCGCTGGCAATACCGATGCGGATCTTGATGGCTTCGCGAACGATGTTGATACCAACACGACGTTTGCGACAGCAGGTGGTAGTTATCAAGACATTTCTTTTCGCAATGCGGACGCGACACCCACGACACCAACACTTCCCGGCTCATTTCGCAATTTCATTTTGATTCACGACAACGCAGGCGCGGCGATTCCCGCGATCAATCTATCGGGAACGATGGACATCACTGTCAACGGTGATCTGACCGATCTCGGCAATGTCGTTGTCGCCGGAGTCACAACATTGGACACGGGGAATAATGACGTCACTTTCGATGATGCAGGTACGAACTTAAGTACGCTGACGACCGTACCGGATCAAGTCGACAATTTGACCGTCACTGATGCCAACGCCTTGACATTGGGTGCGATCCAGATCACAGGCGCAGCAACCATTGAAACGGCGACTGGAAATCTAACTCAAACGGGTGTGGTCACTGCCGATGGTGCCATCAGCTACACCGGAGCTGGCAGTGCCAGCATCGGCAACACACTGACATCCAATAACAGCACGGTCACTGTTGTTGCTACGAATAACAACATCACTCAAACCGGTGCGGTGAACGCCGCCGGAGCCATTAGTTTCACGGCAAACTCGTCGGTCGCGATCGATAACACGGTGACATCGACGAACAGCACGGTGACCGTTGTCGCGACGAATAACAATATTACACAAACGAACGCGGTTGCCGCTTCGCAAGCGGTCTCGTACACGGCGGATCAGGCGATTACTCATAGCGGCACGATTTCATCCACAAACAATAGCGTGACGTTCGACGCCGGCACGACCATTAATCAAAACGGCACGATCACGACGAACAACGCCGATTTAATGTGGACATCCGGTGGCAATATGACAAGTACCGCCGCGTTGCAGATCGCCGGAGATGCAACATTTGTGAGCGACGCGAATACGATTGACGCCACTATCAATAACGCTGGAAATGACATCAATGGGGCCGTCGCATTTAACACTGCTGACGCAGGGCAGTACGACGATATCTCATTCCGCAATGGTGACAACAACGCGGCAACCCCAACGTTTCAGGACACGACTTTCGGTGACCTCACGCTGCAGTTGGATAATAACGATGTCACGTTCGCAAATGGTTTGACCTTGAATCAGATCACCGTGATTGCTGGCGGTGATATTTCTGATGGTGGCAACGACTTTGTCATTGCCAATGCTGCCAGCTATACGGCGAATGGTGGAAACAACATCACCCTAAATGGTGGCGCAAACGATTTTCAGGGTGGAGTGACGCTGTCAGGACAAGCCATTGCCATCAATGATGGCGTTGGTGGTTTGAGTTTTGCTTCGGTCAACTCGACTGATGACTTTACTGTGACGTCGAGGGGAACGGTGACGCAAACCGGCATCATCACGGTCACCGATCAGATTTCTGTGACGTCTACTAACGGCGACATTGACCTCGACAACGCTGCTAACAACGTTGGCGGCACTGTGACACTTCAAGTGGATTTGGATACGGCAGATATTTCGTGGCGCAACATCAATGGTGGGGCCAACACGCCAACGTTGCCAGACAATCAATTCAATGACTTTACGTTGGTTCACGACACTGCAGGCGTGACCTTGCCGGCTTTGACATTGCTGGACAACGGTGGCGACACCGGTGACTTGTCGGTCACATCAGGTGGTGCAGTAACGCAAGCTGGAACGCTTACGATTCCAGGGACAACCACGATCAATGCCCCTGGTCAGGCGGTGACGTTAAATGATCCAGCCAATGCATTCACGGGAGCCGTTAGCATCATTGGTACGCCCGTGACACTTACTAGCGCAGGCGACTTAATTGTCGGGACAACGACCGTCGCTGGTGATCTGACAATCTCGACCGTTGATGGAACGATCACACAGAACGGGATCATTACGCAAACAGGCGCTGGGAACAACGTTAGCATCACCATTAATGACGCTGACATGAGTGGTGATGGAGACATCATCTTGAACACTCAAAACAATAACGTTCAAGGCGCTATTACTTTTGGGGCTGAGAATCAAGTACGCGACATCTTTTGGCAAAACACAAGAGGTGATGCACAAGACCCCGATATTCCGCCAGTCTTCCGAAACTACTTGATCAATCACACAAACGCGCCGGTTCTGTTACCGGAAGTTTTGCTGGTTGACGACATGGCTGCTGCACCGCTCGCATTGCAAGCCCTTGGTATCACCGTTAACGGTAGTTTGGTCGTTGGTGCTGGAGGCGGAACGAAAATGCAACAAGGGCCTGGTTCGGTAACCCCAGAAGGTCACGCAGTTCTTACTGCAGCGACAGATATCACACTGGAGCAAGCTGAAAATGCATTCAACATCCTCTCAGCCAGCGCGAACGACATCACGATTGTTGAAGACAACCAAATCAACCTGCGGCAGATCACGGCAACAACAGATTTCACATTGACAACCGACGGTGATGTCATCGATAGTGGTGTCATCGATGTTCGTGACGGTACGACGACGTTGAATGTTGGTAACGAGAACAACATTACGTTGGACGGAGCTGATAACAACTTCGGCATGACCAACAACATGTTGGAGAACAACTTCTCGACCATCGTCGTGACCAGCGCGCAGAATGTGCAGATCGAAGATGTTACTCAAATATTCCTAGGCAACGCCAACACGACCGGTTTCTACCAAGTTTCTGCAGGTGCTGCGTTGGTTGACAACGTTGGTGCGACACTGAACATCGCTGGTAATGCTAGCTTCGTAGTCGATGATGGGACGGACATCAACTTAGATGGTTTGAATGTTGGCGGAATTATCGACGTGGACACTCGCGGTGACGACAACGTCGTAGTGGGCGCTCAAGGCGACGTCACACTTGTCAATGCTCAAGACATTGTGTTCGGTGCTTCGTTTATAACCGAGAACATGTTTGTGACCTCAACCGGCGGCATCCGGAATATCGGTCAAATCGATGTTGGAGCCAACTTGGAGTGGACGACTACGGGTGGCAACATCATCGACGATGCAGCCATCAACCTGAACAATGTGGCACAGGGTGACGCATCGTTTACGGCGAATGGAGCCGGTGCCAGTATCGACCTCGATCAACTCGAGATTATTGGCCTCATTTCCGTCAACACCAACATGGCTGACGGTGATGTCGTGATTGCGAACTCAATGGCAAGCATGACGAATGATTTGGTCTTTGGTGCCAGCAACATCGGCGGCGACTTGACGGCGACTGCAGCAGCGATGCGGCCAATCACTGACGACACAACCGTTGTCGTCGGCGGGAATGCACAGTTTAACGCCGACCAGGCAAACATCACGATGGACGGATTGACGGTCAACGGGACGTTGGGAGTCAACGTCTTGACCGCTGGTAACGCGACTTTCACCACGACAGGAACGGTCGATTTTTCGGCCACGAATGTTAACGGTAATTTGATGGTCGACGCTCAAAGCGGCGACATTATGGACTCTGGCTCCGTTCAAGTGACGGGTAACTTTGACGTCCGGACGCTTCAAACAAACCGCGGCATCAATTTGGATCAGTTGGATATCAACGGTGGTTCGATCGGTGTTACCACAACGGGGCCGACTGGAAACGCCGTCATTACGAATGCAACAGCAATCAACTTCCGAACAACGGATGTTGATGGAAACTTGTCAGCGACCGCGCAAACCGGCACTTTGAGGAATACAGCCGGAACGGTTTCCGTTGGAGGAAATGCTACATTTACGACTGGCACGGCTGGTGAAACTATAACCTTAGGTACGGTTCGAACTTTGGACGTTACGGGCACAACGTCAATCAATACGAGCGGTTCGACAGGTGATGCGACCGTTCAAACTGCAGTCAACCTGAACTTGGCGGCATCCTCTGTGGGTAATGACCTAACGGCGATTGCGACCACTGGCAATATGACATCCAGTGGAACGGTTGATGTGGAAGGCGATGCAAGCTTTACGACTCAGCAGAATAACGCGACTATTAATTTGCCCAACCTGGATGTCTTGGGAATGATCACTTTGTCAACGGCTGGCGCTGTTGGCGATGCGAGTATTATCAATACGACCGCTGTTGATCTAGCCGCTAGTACGATCAACGGTGACTTGAACGTCACCGCCACGACCGGAAACATCACTGATGCTGGTGCAATTGATGTTAACGCGAACGCGACATTCACGACAACTCAATCTGGTGCGGATATTCTGCTGGACCAATTGGACGTCACAGGTGAATTGGGCCTAACGACAAATGGTGCGGATGGTAACGCCACCGTAACAAACAACAACAACGATGATGCGATCGGCATCAACTTCTCGAATTCCAATGTCGGCGGTGATTTGACCGCGACAGCCACTGTAGGCAGCGTCGAAGACGTCAATATGGGTGGCAGCATGGTTACCGTTGGTGGTGACATCAATATCGTCGCGACAGCCAATAACGCGACGGTGACCTTGGACCGCTTGGCCGTGACCGGGCAGTTTGATTTGACGACGAATGGAACATCGGGCGATGCCACCATCGTCAATGCGACTGGTGTTGATTTTCTCGATAGCCAAATCCGCGGTAACTTGGACGTTACGGCGACGACAGGAGATATTACGGATACCGGTTTGGTGACTGTGACTGACGAAGCACAGTTCACGACACTAGCGAACAATGCTGATATCAACATGAATGGCTTGATTGTCATCAACTCCATCGGCCTATCGACGGTTGGAACTAATGGTGATGCGACCATCGTCAATGCCACGGGTATTGACCTGAAGTTGACAAACGTCGCTGGGGCATTGAATGCAACGGCCACGACTGGAAACATTTCGCAATCGGATACAGTCACCGTTGGCGGAATTGCCACCTTGACAGCAACGGCCGCCAATAACATTACATTAAACAATGCCGCCAACGACTTTAATCAAGTGCGGATCGGTAATGGCCTAGATGTTGATTTGGTCGATGCTAATGCAATCGACTTGGGAGCATCAACAATCGCTGGCACCTTGGATGTAACGACCATCAACGTCATTACGAATACTGGTGGTGCTTTGTCGGTTGGCGGAGCGACAACAGTCACGGCTGGTACTGTCAGCAATGAAGAAGACATTACATTAAACGACGCGAATAACGACTTCATGGGGACCTTCCGAGTCGTTCGGGGTGACAACGTTAACATCGTTGATATGACGGACTTGGACTTTGGCGGCGGCATTACCGATGTGGAAGGCACATTGAATGTCAATGCCGTGAATATCACGCAACAAGCTGCCGCGACCCTCTCCATTACGGGTACAACAACTCTTAACGCTTCCGCTGACATCACGTTGAATAAAGCCAATGACTTCCAAACACTGCTACTGACAGGCGTCAACGCATCAGTTACCGACGGCGGTGCGCTTGACTTGGGGACGTCGACTCTTTCTGGCGATCTCACCGTCAACTCCGGTGCTGCGCTGAGCGATAGCGGTGCCGTCAACGTGACAGGAAATGCCGCTTTCACCGCTGGCGGTGCTGCTGACATCCTGCTCGACACGCTGAACATCACGGGCACAACGGTTCTAACCACCAGCGGCGCTGGCAATGCGACGATCACGGACACCAACGCCAACGGCATTAACTTCGAATTCTCGACGATTGGTGGAACTCTGACGGCAACCGCGACTGCTGGCGATATTAATGACGCCGCTGCCGTCACGGTAGGTGTCGATGCTATCTTGACGACTCAAGCAAACAACGCAGACATCGTGATTGACGCTGGCGGCACGGTTACTGGCCAGCTCGCGGTATTCACAACGGGCAATGGCGGCGATGCAACAATCAATAACTTAGCGGATATCGACTTAACGACATCAAATGTTGGCGGCATGTTGGTTGCCCAAGCAACCAATGGGATCATCGACAGCGGAATCGTAACGATTGGTATGAGCGGTAGCTTTACCACAACGACAGCCAATGCAGACATTGTTCTGGATACATTGGCTGCATCCGGAGCGATCGGTCTCAATACCAACGGTGACACAGGTGATGCGACGGTGATTAACTCGGTCGCTTTGGATCTCGGCACGAGTAATGTTGGAAACAACCTCAATGTGACGACGCAAACCGGCAACATTTCCACTTCGGGCACAGTGACCGTCGGTGGCAACTTCATTGCTACGACGCAGACTGCGGATGATGACATCAACGCGAATATGTTAGACGTCACAGGTACGGTTGCGGTCACGACCGCCGGTACAGCCGGCGACGCGACGATTGTGAACGCGACGAATTTGGATTTGGCGGCTTCAACCGTCAATGGTGACTTGAATGCCACAGCTTCTGGAGGCAACTTGGACGACAGCGGTGCGATCGTTGTTTCGGGGGATGCCTGTTTCTTCACGACTCAAAACAATGCGGACATTGTGTTGGATAACGGGTTGGCGGTGACCGGAGCCATTGGGCTGAGCACCATGGGCACGACCGGGGATGCCACGATCGTTAATGCGACGGGAATCAACTTCAAGGATACGGACATCGGTGGTGATCTGACGGCAACCGCAACCACCGGTAGCATTACTGATGCGGCGGCTGCTGGAGCCGGTGACAATGTCACCGTTGGCGACGCGGCGTCGTTTACGACCAGCAACAGTGCTGGCAACATTAACTTGACCACCGCCGAAATCACCGGCGACATCAGTCTGATCACCACCGCTGGCACTGCGACTGCCGGAAATGCCACTATCGTGAATTCGACAGGTGTCAACTTGGCGGCCGCGAGCGTGAATGGCAACTTGGCCGTGACGGCAACGACCGGCAATATTTCGCAGTCGGGCAATGTGACGGCGACAGGGACCGGTAGTTTCACGACTTCTCAAGCGACCTCAACCATTACGTTGGGTGATGCTGTGCCACAGCTCAGCGTTGCGGGAACATTGAGCTTCAATACCAATGGCGCTGGTGCCGATGTGACGTTGGTGAACCAAGTGGCCACGGACATTGGAACATCGGCGGCTGGCGGAAATCTTGTTCTTCAAGCGAACGTGGGGGACATCACGGATAGTGGTGATTTGAGCATCGACGGAACTTCGTCATTCCAAGTGGCTGGTACGCCTGGCAATCAAGATGTGATCTTGGATTCGACCGGGAACGTGTTCACTGGTGCGGTTTCGTTTGTGAGTGGTGGTACGATCCGTAACATTACGGTGTTTGATACGACACCGATCGATATCAACATTCCCACTATCAACGGTAGTCTGGATGTCACGGGACAAGGCGGCATTACGCAGAGTACTCCGATTGTGATTCAGAATCCGGGATCTGCGAGCTTCGATGCCGGCAACGGTCCGATAACGTTGACGGATGCGGCTAACGACTTCCAAAACGGTGTCGCAGTTTCCTTGACGAATTCGGGTAACAACAACGTGGCCTTGAACGACAGCACGGGTAACTTGGACTTTGGTGCCTCGAGCCTCGGAACGGGAACGTTGACGATCACGGCTGCGGGCGCGATCACACAGTCCGGCGCAATTACTCAAGGGGCGGCTGCTGGAGCAGCCTCGTTCACCACGGGTGATTTCGCAGTCACGTTGGACAATGCAGCCAACGACTTTACGGGTCCGGTGTCGGTCGACAACGACAGCACGGGAACGAACGATGT
The DNA here is from genome assembly GCA_002722955.1 of Planctomycetaceae bacterium. Taxonomy (GTDB): domain Bacteria; phylum Planctomycetota; class Planctomycetia; order Planctomycetales; family Planctomycetaceae. The sequence continues at coordinate 112,288 of PBMZ01000102.1, forward strand.
CAGTATCCGTGATGCCAACAGTATCGCCTTGGGAATCAACAGCATCGGCCAAACGCTGACAGTTCAAGCGGGTGGCGCGATCACTGACGGCAATGCGACGGCGACCGCTGACGTGACTGCGGACAACTTTGTGGCGATCAGTGTTTCTGGAGTTGGAACGAGTGCCGATCCGCTGGAATCGGTGATCGACAACTTGGAAGCAGTCGGCGGAACGGGCGGCGTGTTCGTGAATAACACGGGCGACTTGACCATCGGCGGCATTAGCGCGACGGTTGGTGTCTCGGCCGGTGGCGGCGGTATTGGTATTTCCGCAGCGAGTGCGTTGACAGCAGACGAAACGATTGCTGAAACCGGTGGCGGCGACATTTCGTTGACCTCGACCAACGATGGTGGAGATGACGACGACTTGACTTTGAACGCCGACGTCTTGGCCACAGGCGGCGACGGCAACATCACACTCAGCGCGGGAACGGACTTGGATATCGCTGCCGGATTTTCGGTCGACGCGGCGGGTGCTGGCACGATCATGGCGAACGCTGTGCGAGAAATCAGCTTGGCGACCGGCAGTGACATCACGTCGTTGAACGGTGATATCACAATCGCGAACACAGGCACGGGCGGCGGTGATTTTCGTGGCGTTAACCTTGACGCTGCTGACATTACTTCAACTTCAGGAAGTATCAGTGTCACGGGCGTTGGTGCCTCGAACACCCCGTCGAACGCCAATTCCGGTATCCGCTTGATCAACGACTCGATGATCACCACGGGAGTCAACGGTACGATCATCCTGGATGGTACGGGCGGCAACGGAACGACGGACAATATCGGTGTCGACTTGCAAGGCACGAACACAGTTGTATCGGCTGTGAACGGAAACGTCATGATCACGGGTGTTGGCGGCGACGGTAACGCGACCGGCAACCATGGTGTGGGTGTGCAGGGTGGTGCCAAGATCTCGACGTCGGGAACTGGCAACATCACCATCGTGGGAACGGGTGGAAGCGGGACGAACCAGAACCGCGGCGTTTCGTTAACGGGTAACACAACGAATATCACGACCACTGCTGGATCGATCACGATTACTGGTAATGGTGCTGGCACGGGAACGGACAACGATGGTGTCTTCACCGACACGGGCACTTCATTGGGCTCGAACGGTGCTGGTGACGTAACCGTCACGGGCACGGCTGATGCTGGCTCGACCAGTGGTGCTGGCGTTTCCTTGTCAGGAAGTATTGGTGGTAGCGGTACAGGTGATGTCGACATCAACGGAACTGGCGTCGTTGACCCAGATATCGAATTCGGTGCGGTGACGATTGGTAAGACGGGCGGCTCGTTCGGTTTCAACGACATAGTTTCGGGAACGACTTTGGCGGTCAATGCCGGAGCCTACTCGGTCGAGATCAACGATGGCGGCACGATTACGAATGCTGTTTCGTTTAATAACATCGGCGGAGTTATTTTGGGTGACGATGCCGCGGATTCATTGACGATCGCGGGCGGAATTACCTCGACGGCTAGCACAACAACGATTCAAGGTACGGTAGCCACGACGGACAATCCGATGGTCTTCGGAGTCACGGTCTTGGCCAGCGCTGTGACACTCAGCAGCGATACGGGTGCTGGCAACATCACGACCGGCAACACAACGGGCGGTCAAGCTCTCACAGTCAACGCGGGAACAGGCGACATTACCATCGGTGACGCGACCAGTGTGATTGGCGATCTGACGATCACCGGCAACGACGTGACGATCACCGAAGGCGACGACATTACTCAACCTGGCACTGGCGGAGCTTGGACGACGAACGACGCTACTCTGACCGCGGGTGAGAATGCGATCACATTGAATGACACCACGAACGACTTTGGTGGTGTGGTCTCTTTGAACAACACCGGCACCAACAATGTCAGCATCGCGGATGCTACCGCGTTGGAATTGGGTGCCTCATCAGTCGGCGACGGCACTGTGAGCGTCACTGCTGGAGCGGGCGGAGTCACCGGGGGGATTACCCAAAACGGCGCGACAACATTCACTCAAGCTGCGAACGCTGGGGCGGCGACCTTCGCGGGTGGTCCTGGTGCTGTTGGCTTGAGCAACAACAATGAATTCACAGGTACGGTCAATGCCTCGGCAACTGATCAAGCAATCACGATTAACGACGCGACTGGCTTGGACGTTGGTACTGTCAATGCTGGCACAGGTGCGGTTAGCTTGACGGCAGTCGCTGCGATTACCGACGGCGATGCGGGCGCTGCAAACAATGTTACCGGCGGAAGCCTGGTGACAAGCGGAGCCACTGGTGTGGCAACATCCGCTGATCCTCTGGAATCAACGGTTGCTAACTTTGAAGCCGATGGTGGTACCGGCGGGGTGTTCTTGACGAACAACGGCGCTTTGGTCATCGGTGGCATCGGCGGAGTCGTCGGTGTTTCCGCAGACTTGGACATTACCGTTGTGGCTCTTAGTCCATTGACGGCAAGTGAAACGGTCGCCAGCGACATGGGCGGCACGATTACATTGACGGCCACAGACAATGGTGGCGACGACGATGACTTGACGATTAACGCGGCAGTCACGGCAACTGGTGGCGACGGTAACATCAACTTGAACGCTGGAACGGACTTGGTTATCGGTGCCGTGACGATCAGTACGGTTGGCGCTGGAACGATCACGGGAACGGCAGCGGCTGGTTTTGCTTCGGCAACTGGCGCGACGATTCAAAGCGTTGATGGGGCCATAATGCTTTCGAACGTCGGTTCTGTCGCAGAGAACTCAGCTGGTGTGACGCTCAACAATACGGACATCACCTCGGCAACTGGCGCGATCACGATTATGGGCCAAGGTGGCAGTACGGGTGACGACAACGTTGGTATCTTGCTGACCGGCAACACCCATATCAGCACACCACTTGGTGCCTCGACGGGCATGATTACCTTGAACGGAACAGCTGGTGCGGGTGGCAATGGCAATGTCGGTGTCGAAGCCGATGATGCTCAAGTCAGCGTGACCTCGTTGAACGCGAACATCTCGATCACCGGTCAAGGTGCCGGAACGGGTACTGACAACGACGGCGTGTTCATTACAGGTGCTGTCACGGGAGCCTCGAACTCGGCCATTACCATCATGGGAACGGCGGGTGCCGGAACTTCCGATAACGTCGGTGTCACCATCGATGGTGGTACGACTTCGGTTGGAGCTGCAGACGGCGCAATCATGATCACTGGCGGCGGTGCCGGCACGGGCGCTGGCGGCGACGGCATCGTCATCTCTGGCGGTGCAGACATCGTTAGCAACCAAGCGGGCGACGTGAGCTTGAACGGTACGGCTGCTGGAACTGATGGCGATGGAGTCAACATCGGGACCGGCACTGATGTGGCTCGTACTGGTGGCGGCAACGTCGACATCACTGGAGCGTTGGCTGGAACCGGGGTTGATATTCGATTCGATACGTTGACCTTGGATAAGACTGCGGGTTCGTTCAACTTGAATTCAACTGTTGACGGCGGAACGTTGACGGCAAACGCCGGTGCGTATGCCGTACAGATTCTTGACGGTGGCTTGATCAACAGTGCCACAACGTTTGCCAACACGGGTGGAGTCACCTTGGGCGATGCGGTCACGGATGACTTGAGCTTTGGCGGCGCGGTGAGCACGGCGAGCACGACGAGCGTTGCAGGGGCTGTGAGAACGACGAATGACACCTCGATCGCACTCGGCGCAACCACGTTGACCGCTGCCACGACATTGGATACGAACACAACTGTCGGCAACAACGTCACCGTGGGACAAATCACGGGCGGCACGAATACATTGACCGTCGATGCCGGAACCGCTGGCGACGTGACGGCGAATAACGCAGCCAACGTGATGGGGAACTTGACGATCACCGGTAGTACGGTCTCGATCGCGGAAGCCGACGACATTACTCAAGGCGGCGCTTGGACGGTTGGCGCGACGACTCTGAATGCGGCCGCGAATGACATCACACTGGCAGATGCCGCAAACGATTTCGTATCCGTGGCGTTGACCGCAGGCAATGCGACGATTGTTGACGCCAATGCAATTGCCGTAAATGCCTCGGCTCTTGGCGGCGACTTCAACTTGACGGCCGATTCCATCGACGTTGCAGGTGCTGTAACCGTTGGTGGAGATCTAAGCTTTGACGCATCTGGCGGAGCGGGCGACATCACCGAATCGGCGGGAACACTGGCCGTCACCGGCACGTCGACCTTCAACCAAACAACGACTGACGACGTGAACTTGCCCGGCGCCAACAACTTTGGTGGCACGGTGAGCTTCACGAATGCCAACGACGTCACGGTCAATGACACGACAACCGCGACATCGCTGGGCACATCGACCTTGACCGGCAACTTCACACTGACGTCGGCCGGCGGCAATGTGTCTCAAACAGGCGCCTTGGACGTCGATGGCAACGTTTCGCTGACAACCTCACAAAACGACGCCACGATTACGTTGGACAATGCTGGAAACGACTTCACCGGCACGTTGACGATTAGCACGACGAGCCCGACTAATGACGCTGACGCCACGATCAACGATTCCACAGCGACCGTTCTGGGGACCTCAACAGTCGACGGCGACGCAACCATCACATCCGGTGGCGCGATCACTGATGGCGACGGCGCTGGCGTCAATATTACAGCGATCGGCATTGATCTGACGGCAGCTTCCGGAATTGGAACGGCAACCGCTGGTGAAGAGATCGAGATCAACGCTGCAACGTTCACAGCGGATTCTGGCACCGGCGGCGTGTTCATCTCGAACAACAGCGCGGCCTTGGATGTGCAAGGTGTCGATTCGGACCAAGCCGTTGTGATCGATCAAACGGCAGGTTCCTTGACCATCAGCACAGCGAATCTGGACAGTGAAGCTGGCGGCGTCGACTTGGATGCGACGACGAGCATCGCGATCAACACCGGCGTCTTGAGCAATGGCGGAACTGTCGACGTTAGCGCTGGCACGGGAATCAGCTTTAACGCCTCAGGCATTATCAATGCCGAAACGGGAACTCCCGCCGTGAACCTAACTGCCGGGACCATGGATATCACCATGGCCGACGGTTCGATGGTCAGTGCTGCGGGTGGTCCGATCACGTTTGCGGCTCTTGGAGCCACGCAGCTTGGTCGCTTGTTGACGACGGGTGCTGTTTCGATCACTTCAACGACCGGTGCTGTGACGGATGCTGGTGATACGGGTGGAGCCGATATTCAAGCCGCGTCAGCGGTGATCTTGGCCTCAGACACCGGTATCGGAACAGCGGCGAATGCGATTGAAACTCAAATCGCAAATCTCGAAGCCGACGGCGACTTTGCCAATGACGGTACTGACGGTGAAGTGTTCATCGACAACACGGGAACACTGACAATTGGTGGCATCGGCGCGACGGTTGGTGTTTCGTCGGATGGCGACATCGGCGTTACCGCAACAAGTGGCGCGTTCAACGTCAACGAATTCGTCATTGGTGACGGTTCGATCAATTTGGAAGTCGGTGACAGCGCGGCAATCGGCGATGACTTGAGCATCGCTGCTGGCGTCACCGTTCAATCGACGGGCGCAGGCGATGATATCACTTTGTCTGCAGGCGATATTGTCAACGTCCCCGGTGGTGGCACACCAGCTCAGATCACGTCAACGAACGATGTCTTCGTCAACATTGACTTCAACGACGCTGACACGAACGTTGGTGGAACAGCCAACTTGGCGGGCAACTTTATCGTTGGAGGCGCAAACGACGTGACAGTCACAGGTGGTGGCGACTCGGATGCCTTCAACATTACCCCCTCAGCAGCAGCTAATGCCAATGCCGATGCCGAGTTTAGTGTTGTTGGCGGCAATCCCGCGTTTCCGACGACGCCTGGTGATGTGTTGACTTTGGAATTGCTTGGCCTCACAAACATCGTGCAAAGCCTCAACGGCCCAACGGTTGGATCCGGCTCGTTCAGCTTTAACGCTGGTGCTGATGCAGAAGACGTGGACTACGCCCAAATCGAAACAACTGCGTCGTTGAACGGCACGCCTGATCTTTCGTTTGACACGAATGACTTCAACTTGGAAGACGGCAACCCAGACACGATCGTGATTCGTGAAGATGGTTCCGGTTTCTTGCAAATCGTTGACGAAGTGTCAAACCAGATCTTCTTCAGCGGTAACAACCTGAATCAACTGACCATTGGTGGATCGAATGATACAGACACGCTTGTGATCGACTTCGTTAACGGTAACCCGATTCCGGTCGGCAACATTGTCTTCGACGGCGAAGGCAACCCGGCTGACGGCGACGAACTGCGTCTCCAAGGCAACGCCACAACCATTGACACGGTCACTCATAACTTCACTAACAACAACAGTGGCAGCGTCTCAACAACAACGGGCGGGACAACTCGCACGGTCACCTACAGCAATTTGGAACCGATCACTGACATTCTGACAGCCACCGATCGAATCTTTAATTACAACGGCACGGCGGAAACCATCACGCTGACGAATCAAGCTGATGCCGATGAATTGAGTCAGAGCGACACGACGATCATGGCGGGAGCAGCACCAGCAACGCTGGCAACAACGTTTGATGCGTTGGACGCACCCCTCAATAACTTCGCCAATACTGATTTCATCGACTTCAATGGTGTCAATGGAAATGGCGATACGTTTTCTGGTTCATACCAGGTTACGGATATTACCAACGATACCTTGCAAGACTTGCAAGACGCCGTGAATGCTCAGCTCGCTGGCGGTAACGCTATCGTGTCGCTCGTTGGCGGCATTTTCCAAATCGCTCCGAGCTTGGAACTTGCGGATACTGATCTCTCGCCAGACCTCGACTTGAACTTCACATCGCGAGCCGGAAACGGCGGAAACATGGCAACGAATCCATTCGGTGACTTTGGAGTCGCGACTCAAGGATCGCCAGTCTCGATGGCGGGTATGCCTCTGACGCAACGTAACTTCATCGATTCCGATCAGGGAGAGTCCGTCGTGTTCACCGCCGTGACAGGCACGATCACGATTGATACGACTGGTGGCACTGGCGCGGATACCGTTGACGTTCGAGGCGTCGATGCGAATATCAGTTCGAACTTCAGCATCATTGGTGACGCTGACGACACAGCGACATTCTCGACGACTCCGTTGAACCTGAACGCTGGCGATTTGAACGTGATGACGAATGACATCAACGTCAATGTTGCCGTCACGACGACGGGCGATGTCACATTCAACGCCACGAATGACATCGACACAAACGGAAATACTCTTACGGCTGATGACTTGGTCGCGAATGCCGCGAGTGCTCTGACGTTGGACACGGCCGTTAACACAATTACTGCGACGGCCACGACGGGCGAAATCGACATCACGGAAGCTGACAGCGCTGCCGTGCTTAATGTGACGGCTACTGGTGGAAACGCATCGATTGACTCAACCAACGGAAGCTTGGACGTTACCACAGTGAGTGCCAACGGAACGGCGACCTTGAACGCTGGCATGGGAGCCATTACAGACGCCAACGCGGGGACCGTGAATGTAACGGCAACCAGTTTGACGTCGACGGTTCAAAGCGGCATCAGTCTCGATACCGACGTGACCTCGATCAACGTCAACTCGACGGGTGCAGGAAACATTGATATCCAAGAACTTGATACGACCAGCGCTGATGGCTTGGCCGTAACCAATGCGTCGACAGCCGCAGGAAGTGTCAACGTCACCACGGACACTGGCAACTTGGCGGTAACAACCGTTTCCGGTACGACGACGATTAACTTGTCGTCTGGCAACGCTGCCATTACTGATGCGAATGGTGCGACCAATAACGTGACTGGTGCCGACTTGACGGCGACTGCTGTTACCGGGATCGATTTGGATACGACCGTTGGGACTGTTGTCGCCACGAACTCGGGTGCGGGCAATGTCGACATTGCCAACTCGACGGCCTTGACTGCGATCAACCTCAGCGCAGCCAATGGCAATGTGACCTTGAGTGCCGCAGGTGCTATTACAGGCGGCGACGGCGCGACTGACATTTCCGGCAACATTGCGACGGTAACGTTGTCAGCGGCAGGTGATTTCGGAACGTCAACGAATCCGATTGCTACAAATGTCAATGAGCTAAGCGTCTCGACCGACGACGGTAATCAATTCATCACGGAAACCGATGGACTGAACAACTTGAATCTGGACGCCGACAACAGTGGTACCGGTAATATCACGCTGTCAGTTGGCGGCGCGGTGACCGACGATGCTGGTGCTGGAACGGACATCAGCGGTGGCGTGGCAACGATCTCGATCGATGTGGCGGGTGCCTTTGGCGACGTGGCGAATTCGATCGACACCAGTGTGACCGATCTCTCGGTAACGACCGTGAATAGCGATCAGTTCATCGCCGAAGCGACTGGCTTGAACAGCATTCTGCTGAACGCTGGAACGGCTAGCGTAACCTTGACCGCTGGCGGCGACGTCTTGGATAGCGACGGCAGCGTCGATGTCCTGGCAACGAACCTGAGTGCAACCGTCAATGGCGCCTTCGGAGCCACTGGAAATTCCATCGGCACGACTGTCGACAGCCTGACCGTCAATACGTCGGCCGGCAACGGCGGAGACGGGGGCAACCAATTCATCACCGAATCCAATAACCTGAGCGACATCGAACTCAACGCTGGCACCATGGGCGACATCACCTTGGACGTCAGCGGTTCGATCAGCGACAACGATGGTCCCAACGACATCATCGGCGACGATTTGATCTTGGCAACGGTTGGCGGCATCAACGATGGCTTGCCTGGCAACCCGCTGCAGTTGGATGTCGATCGAGCTGATATCTCGAACGCCACCAGCGGAAGCGTCTTCTTGACGAACGTTGGAGCATTGGATTTGGCTGACTTGCGACCGAACGGCTTGGCACTCTCGACCGTTGCCGACGGTTCGGTTGTGGCCAACAGCCCGCTGACGATCAGTGGTGCGGTTTCGGTTGGCGGCGACTTCACACTGGAAGCCGCTGGCGACGCTGGTAACCCAGGCGACGACTTGACGATCAATGCCGCCGTGACCTTGTCCTCGGCAACAGACGCGACGTTGACGTTGCGAGCCGGCGACGACATGGCCTTCAACAATGCGTCCGCCGACATCAACACAACCGGCGGTGGAACGCACACTGTCGATATTGACACTGACACTGACGGAGCCGGCGATGGCGATGGCGGTAGCTTGACCCAAGCCGCTGGTGCTTCGATCACCACCAACACGTTGGACATTGTCGCTCGCAATGGCGTTGGTACGGGAGCCCAAAGCTTGGTTGTTAGCGTCGACGACTTGACGGTCAACACAGCCACCGGCGGCGATCAATTCATCGCTGAAGCAACAGGTTTGAATTCGGTCAGCTTGAATGCTGGCACAACCGGCGACATCACTTTGACCACCGGCGGCGGAATCGCTGATACGGATGGTGCGATCGACTTCACCGGTGTTGACGTGTCCGTGACGATTTCGGGAGCTGGCAACTTTGGTTCCTCGACGAATCCGATTGCCACCACGGCAAGCTCCTTGGCGGTTGACACGTCGGCCAACAATGGTAGCCAGTTCATCAATGAGTCCGATGGCTTGCCCACAGGCATTGCTTTGCTGGCCGGTTCGGGTGACATCGAACTGGACGCCGGTTTGGGCAACGTCGCCGATGGCAACGGAGCCGCTCAAAACGTCACCGGTAACAACGTCACCATCAATACGACAAGCGGTATTGGCACCACGGCGGATGGCTTGGAAACAACCATCAGCAATCTGGAAGCCGACGGCGGCACGGGCGAGATCGTCTTGATCAACACCGTTCAACTGACCATCGGTGGTTTGGACAATACGTTGTCTGGCTTAACGGCGGACAACGGCATCTCGGTCACGATCGCTGACACAGCCGTGACCACGGATTCCTTGATCTTCAACGAGAGCCTGGTCACTACAAACGGCTCCATCGTGATCGCCGCTGGCGACGATGTGATCGGTGGCGCGTCGGCGAACTTGCAAGCCAACACGACGATTGACATCGACGTTGATCCAACGACCGGCGATCCTGACGCCGTCGGCTCGACGGTGACAATCCAAGGCAACATCGTCAGCAACACCGGACAAGCCACAACGATCGACGGCGGTAACGACGACGACAGCTTCACATTGAAGCTCAGCACGACGTCGCCGATCACCGTCAATGGCGGCAGTCCAGTATTCCCAGCCGATCCAGGCGACACGTTGACGGTCGACGTCACTGGCGTCACCAATCCGCAACAAATCTTGCAAGGTTCGGGCAACGGTACGTTCCAATCAGCCGGTGGTCCTCCTTCGCATGCGAACTTGACGTACACCAGCATTGAAACGAACGATGCCATCGGCAATCCGAACATCATTGTGAACGCGGATGACTTTGTCTTCGGCGGTAATGGCGGTGCGGATCAAATTCAAGTTTCACTGAATCCGGCCGGTCAACTAATCATTTCTGAACTAGTCAGCGGCTTGCAGATTTATCGCGGTACGGTCGATGCTCAGTTGACCGTCAATGGCTCGAGCGACATTGAAGCCTTGATAGTTGACTTTACGAACAACAACCCAGGTGCTGGCTTGAGCCCAATTCCGAGCGGTGGCATCGTGTTCGACGGCAACGATCCAAACGTTGCACCTGGCGATTCGATCACGCTGCGGAACAACTCGCAAACCGTCACCGACGTGACGCACACGTTTGCGACGGAGACCTCGGGACAAATCAGTGTTGATGGTCGCACGATTGACTACACGGACGTCGAGCCGATTTTGGATACGTTGACCGCCGTTAACAGGACGTTCAACTTCACCAGCACGATGGACGAGACGATTACGCTGTCCGATGACGGCAACCTTGATTCCGGTCAATCGCAGATCGATTCGACTCAAGGCGAGAGTGTCGAGTTCGTCAATCCGACCGCGAGCTTGACGATCAACACGGGCGTTAACGGCGGTTCCGGCATGGACACCATCGAGCTAGATGGCCTGGACATGAACGGCGCCACTCCGTTGTTCTTCGCCAACGTGACGGTTAACGGAACAAGCGACGACACAATCAACATCGACACCGCGGCGTTCAATGTCATCGGTGCCTCGATCCTCGACTTGAATGCCGGCACGATCAACGTCTCGCAAGGCGTCTCGACCGCTGGCGGCAACATCACCTTGGATGCGGACAGCGATTTGTCCGTGACTGGTAGTGTTGATAGCAACGGCGGCGAGATCCTGTTCGAAGCTGACAACGACATCACGGTCAACAGCAGTGTTCAATCCGGTGGTGGCAGCATCACTTTGGATGCCGATAACGACATCAACCTGCAAGCCTCGACCAGCATCGACAGCGAATCCTCGGCAACCGTCACGATTACGGCGGATGCTGGAGTTGGCGACTTGAACGGTGGAGTCAACATGACGGACGGCGCGTCCGTGAACGCTCAAGGCGGAACACTGGACGTTGACGCTGGCGACGGCGTCACGATTGGTCGCTTGATTAGTGTTGGCGGAACGGTCGACGTGGCTGTGACCAGCGGCAGCATTACCGATGCTGGCGACACGGGTGGCTCGGACGTTCAAGCTGGCTCGGCTGTGTTCGCGACGACTGGAGACATTGGAACGGGCGCGGATGCACTTGAAACCCAAGTCAGCACCGTGGCCTCTCGGAGCACGCTGGCTGGTGTGATTTCACTGGCGAACAGCGGTGCCTTGAGCATCGGAACGGTTGGCTCGCTTAGCGGTCTGCAAACGGCCGACGGCGATATCACCGTCACGAATGACTCGACCACATCCATCGATGACGAAGTGAACGCTCGCACTAACAGCAGTGTTAGCATCACGTCGAACAACAACTTGACGATTAACAACAATACCCGCAGCAACGCAGCGGCAACCGGCACGGTTGGCGATGGCACTGGACTGATCACGTTGGATACAACGCTTGGCAACATCACGACCAACGGTGCGGGCCTTGTTCAAGCCACCAACGGACGCGCTTTGTTGCGAGCAGCAACGGGCATCGGCACGTTGGTCTCACCGATTCTGACATCCGTCGCCAACCTGGAAGCCACCTCGGCGATGGGCGGCATCTTCATCACGAACGCTGGAACGGTGACCATCGGCGGCGTTGACGTTGGAGTCAGCGGCATCAGCCGACCGGGTGCGGGAACCGGCGACATTGTCATCACCACGACTGGTGGCGGCACGCTGGACGTTGCGGAATCGGTGACAAGTGGCGGCAACGGCCTCTTGCAACTGGACGCTGACAACGATCTGGACTTGTCCGCGGCTGTCTTCACTAACGGTGGAGCCATCACGTTCTTGGCTGATAACGACATCAACCTGCTCTCGGGTGCCTCGGTCGATAACCTCAGCGGTTCGTCCACCGTGACCTTGACCGCAGACCACGATGCTTCCGGAGCTGGCGGTGTGACCTTCAACGACGGTGTCGTTGTCGACGCAACCGGTGGTCTGATCGATGTCAACTCCACCGATGATGTGACACTGGGTCGTCTGTTGACGACCGGCACGGTCACGATCAATGTCTCGAGCGGTTCGATTGTCGACGGCGGTGACAACGGCGGTGCCGACATCACTGCTGGCTCGGCAGCTTTGGTTGCTTCGGGCAACGTCGGTACTTCGGGTGCTCAACTTGACACTCAAGTTTCAAACGTCGCTGCTAGCAGCACGACGGCTGGATCGATCGGCTTGTCGAACACGGGTGCCTTGAGCATCTCGACGGTCAACGGAGTTGTTGGACTCTCGACAACGAACGGATCGATCACGGTCGATTCGGACAGTGCCACGACAATCAGTTCTGCCGTGAACGCTCGCACGAATGGCAGTATCACGGTAACAACGGCTTCGGGTAACCTAGCTGTGGACGCCAACGTGAATAGCAATGCGGATGCGGCCGGAACTGCTGGTGACGGAACGGGCACGATCGCCTTGACCTCAGCCGGTAGCATCACGACGGATAACACAGGCACGATCTCTGCCAGCAATGGCGGCGTTGTGCTGACTTCGGCAACGGGTGTCGGTAGCTCGTCGAATCGCATTCAAACATCGGCTGGCAACCTGGAAGCTGTCGGCGGCACTGGTTCGGTCTTCATCTCGAACTCAGGCGTTGTGAACATCGGCGGTGCCAGTGCGGCGACCGGAATCGATGCTGATGGCGCAATTGACTTGAGCTCGACTGGCTCGGTCACCGTCAGTGAAGCGATCGACAGCGAAAGCGGCGGCGTCTTGCTGAGTGGCTCGGATGACATTGCGGTCAACGCAGCCATCACCAGCAACGGCGGTTCCGTGACTGTCGAAGCCAACGACAACGTCACCTTCAGTGCTTCCGGAACGATCGATGCCGAAACGGGTTCACCAACTGTGACGATCACTGCTGACAACGACTCGAACACGACGGGCTCGTTGACCATGACCAACGGTGCTGGCGTCAACGCGAGTGGCGGTACGATCGCCGCAAGCTCGGGCGGTACGGCAACGATCGCTCAGTTGATCACGACTGGCATTGTGACCGTGTCCTCGACCCTCGGTGCGATCGCCGATGCGGGTGACTCGGCCAGTTCGGTTGCAAATGGCGAGACCGAAGACATCATTGGTGCCTCGGCTGTCTTGACGGCCTTTGGCTCTGGCCTGACTGGCGTCGGTGCCGGTGCTGACTTCATCGAGACTCAAGTTTCGAATCTTGAAGCAGCTGGCGGCATCAGCGGCGTTTGGGTCACGAACAGTGGAGCCTTGACCATTGGTAACATCGGAGCCACCGTTGGTATCTCTGGTGGAAGCAATGTTGTGGTGACGGCGACGAGCCCATTGACCGTTGCCGAAAACATCACTTCTGGCGGAAGCATTAACTTGACGGCCGCGGAAGACACCAACGCCGACCAAGACGACGACTTGACGATCAACGCTGGCGTCACGCTGCTGACCACTTCGGGTACGGTCTCGTTGAACGCTGGCGACGATCTCTCGATCGGATCGGGTGCGACGATCGCCGCAACCGGAACCGTCACGCTCAACGTCGACAACAACATGGACGACGACCTTGCTGGTGCGACGGTTGATGTCGACGGCACGATCACCGGAACGATTACCACCGTGAACACCGGCGACGATGATGACACCGTGGACCTTTCGAATGCCACGATCGCCAACGGTGCAACCGTCAACGCGGGACTCGGCAACGACACCGCGTTGGGAACGTCAAGCACTGACATCATCAACGGTGGTGGCGGCAATGACTCGATCGTTGCCAACGCCGGCAATGATACGATCGGCGGCGGCGACGACGACGACACGATCGTTTGGAACAACGGAGACGGCACGGACGAGATCGACGGGGATTCTGGCGACGACACCGTGATCGTCAACGGCTCGTCGATGTTTGACAACTTCACGATTAATGACAATGGGGCTCGCGTGCTCTTGAGTCGCACGACTCCTTCGGCCTTCTCGCTGAACATTGGAACGACCGAAAACCTAATCGTGAATGCTGGCGAAGGCGATGACTTGCTGGATGCTAGCGGCGTGTCGAACGCGATCAACTTGACCTTGAACGGCGATGGTGGCAACGACACCGTCGAAGGTGGTGCCAACAACGACGTCTTGGACGGTGGTGCTGGCACGGCTGATGTGCTGCGAGCTAGCACGAACGGTGGCGCGTTGACGTTGACCGACAATCAAATCACGGGCAACGGCACCGACACGATCGCGAACTTCGAAAACGCTGACCTGAACGGTGGAAGTGGCAACGACACCATCGACGCCAGTGGCTTCAGTGGTGACACCGACATCGACGGCAGCGGGGGTGATGACAACTTGACCGGCGGTGCTGGCGATGACGTCATCGACGGCGGCAGCGGAAACGACGTCATCTCAAGCGGTGGCGGAGCCGACGCGATCGACGGTGGCAGCGGCAACGACAACATCAGTGCTGGCGACGGCATCGACGAAGTCGACGGCGGCTCGGGCGAAGACACCATCGATGGTGGTGCTGGTGCCGACGTGCTAAACGGCGAAGGCGGCAACGATTCGATCTTTGGTGGTGACGGCAACGACGCGATCACCGGTGGCGACGGCAACGACACGATGGACGGTGGCGATGGCTTCGACTCTGTGGTCGAAGAGTTGACCGGCGAGATCATCACGCTAAACAACGGCACGGTCTTGGGTGTTGGCAACGACCAAATCATCAATATCGAATCCGTCAACATCGTGGCCCCGAACACTGGTATCACGCTGGATGCGAGCGGCTTCGACGGCGACGTCACCTTGATCGGTGGCAACGGCGATGACATGCTGATTGGCGGTAACGGCAATGACATGATCATGGGTGGCGGCGGCGACGATGTCTTGATCGGCAACGGCGGCGACGACACGATC
>PBMZ01000103.1 GCA_002722955.1 Planctomycetaceae bacterium
GCGGGCGTATCAGTTCGCCAAAATGTAGCCACTGTCACCAGACGGTGGGAAGCCATCATCGTTTTCTACGCTCGGGCGAGCGTAGCTACATAAACTTATTCAGCGGCGGGTGCGGTCGTCTCAGTTGTCAAGAACTGGGTATCAACGAGCGTCTTGATATCGACGCTGTCAGCTTTAATTGCCTCGACCTCGACGAGTTGTTTGGCCAAGACTTCCCAACGTTCGGTCTTCATTGCTCCCAGTTGTTCGGCGGGAACATCATCGGTGATGCATAGTTCTTTGAGCTCCTTGGCCCCAAAAGCCAAAATGTCCATACCCATTTCGGTGTTTTGCTGGTTGATGTACTTGTTGGTCTCGACCGGATCCTCCAAATATTTCTGCCAGCCTTTTTTCGAAGCTTGCACAAACTTGAAGACGGTCTCGGGATCATCGCGGAGGGTATCTGGATTCGTCACAAGCACGCTGGTGTAAGGATTAAAACCAAAGCCTGACGCCATAAGGTTAAACGGTTCGGCACCTTGCTTTTGTGCAAGGAACGGTTCGCTGAACACATAAGCTTGCTGCGCAAAGTCCTTTTCATTCAAGAATCGCGCCAACGCACCCTTGTAAGGCACGACCCGGACGTTGGTCAGTGGCAGGCGCTTTTGCATGTATAACGCGAAGCTGGATGTCGTCCCCAGGGCAATTGTCATGTCCTTCAAATCCTCGAATTTGCGAATGCCCGAGTCCTTGTGAACCATGATGCAGCGAGGACTATTTTGCATCGGTGCTAACAGGGCGACGGTTAGCGCTTCTTGCGAGGCCGCCATCAAGACCTTGTCCGCGTTGTCGCATCCGAACATTCGAGCTCCCGTGGCGACTTGTCGAGACGCTTTGACACCTGGGCCTCCCGCCACGATCTCGACCGCCAGTCCGGCCTCTTCGTAATAGCCGTGAACCAAAGCGGCGTAATATCCACCGTGCTCGGCTTCCGGAAACCAATTCAACACCAAATCTACAGACTTGAGAGTCACGGTGTCGCTGTCAGGTTCGGTGTTTCCGATGGCCGCTGGTTGAGCTTCCGCGGGCGGCGTGGAATCGGTCGTTGATCCACACCCAGCAAGAACTGCAACAAGCAGAGTCAAAACGGCGATCGAGAGAAATCGGGCTGCGTACATGGATCAGATTCTCTGAAAAGTTGGGTGAGAAATTGGTGACGAAGCAAGAATATTTCCGTCCGCCAGTCGCGTCTACAAAGAGGCCCATCAGTCTATCAGAATTTCCCCCAAAGTAGCCATCACTCTCCGAGTGATGAAGATTCCGCCGACAAGAACGGTTGCCACTTCTTGAAGCTAAGCCAGTGTTTGGGACGTGTGAGCCCAGAATCACGGAAGCCGCAAGGCTCATCACTCAGAGAGTGATAGCTACTTTGGCCGGCACGAATGCTCGCGGGCCCCGTTATGGTCGAGCGGTCTTCTCTCATCGAATGATATCGTCTGATCGCTGAGAACACTCGAAAGCATCTCAACATGAAGTACTGTCGAAAATGCAAATTAATGGCCAAGGCCGATGCCGAGACCTGTAGCCGTTGCGGTGGCGAGATCGGCGGATTTGGCAAGACCAAGGCCGACAACAATAACGGAGCCGACGAACCGGCACTCGGCTTGCAGGGCAAGGCTGAAGAGCTCAAGGCGCAAACTCGTAGGAACCTGCGAAATAGCCGCTTTTTGATGGGCTTCTGCGGGGCCATCGTGTTGGGGCTCTTGCTGACGGGCTGGCAAGTTTACGCAGCTCAAGTGCTGTCTTACGCGGTGCTTGACAATGTCGAAATCGGGCAAGACCCCAAAGCTCAAAATCGCGTTCGAGTTTCATTCGACGTGGTGAAACCCGGGCAAGTGGCCTTTGATCGCCGCTCTGGAGAAGCTCGAACTGAGAAGCTGGACGTGTTCTCGAAACCTGGTCCCGTGTCGATGTCTTGGACTTGGCCCTCCAGCAAAGAGATCGATTTTCGCGTCGTCTACCGTGAGGGACTGGTTCGTGCCGCCGAGCAGAAAATGCTTTCGGTTGGAACAGTCAGCAACGCCATCGACATCGTGTTCTTGATGGATTCCACACAAAGCATGACGCCGTTCATTGACGGTTTGAAGCAAAACGCGATCGACTTTGCCGACACGGTCAGCCGCGAAGGTTACGACTGCCGCTTGGGTTTGGTTGGCTTCGGCGACGTCGAGATCAACGAGCCGATCGAAGTCTTCCCGCCGACTTCGGACTTTGCCGAATTCCAAGAACGCGTCGGAACCCTACAAGTCACCGGCGGCGGCGATAACCCCGAAAGCAGCGTCGAAGCATTGCAACGAGCGATGAAGATTCCATTCCGCGAGGGGGCTCGCGTGGTGATGGTGCACATCACCGATGCCGGTTGCCACAACGTGCAGTTGTTGCCGAAGGTCGCCAAAGAACTCAAAGGCCGATCGATGACAACGTACGTCGTGTCATCGGACGAGTACGCGAACCTCTACAACCGACTTTGCAGCAACGGCGGCAAGTTCTTCTCAATCGAAGACGCCACCTTCGACAGGATTCTGGATAACGTCGCCCACTCCATCGTGAATGAAATCAGCTACGAGTGACCTCGAATGTAGGCCGGATCGAGCGAAGCGAAGCTCCGCCACACCCATGGTCTCCTGCGTTTGATACAGAGCGAACGCCGCGAAAACAAAGAGAAGCAAATGAAATACTGCGTCAAATGCAAACTGCGAGCCAAAGACGACGCCGAGAATTGCTCGAAGTGCGACGGTCCTTTGCGAGCCATTGGTGTCTCGGCCGGCCAAGGTTCCGGGGCATCACAGCCCAGTCGAGGTCAATCAATGGCGACTCGACAAACAAGCAACGGGGCAACAGCAACAGCTACGCGACCCACCAAGACGAGCGCGGCAAGCACATCACCGTCGGGAGCAACGGCAACGATGGAAAAGCCAACGGCATCCAAGAAGCCCGATCGCCGAACGGAACCAAAATCTGAAGCGACTGCGGAACCAGCCGACATTCAATTCCAATTGGCTGGTTTGCAAAGCGAAGCCCTTCGAACTTCGCGGCGCGTCCGCATTCTTGGCATCTTGGCCGGAGTCCTCGCGTTGTCGTTCATCGGCTTGCTGTTTTATCTGCGACACAACTACATCATGCAGTTCGCCGAAGTCGATCAGCTCGAAATCATTCGCTCCGACTCCAACACAGGTACGGCAAGAATTCGCTTTCGTCCCTTAACGGCCGGACGCATTCAGTTCGTTCGAGAAGGCGGCGGTCGGCAAGAAACGCTGCTTGAATACGCGGCTGGTCCCGCCAGCGATGGTGTCTTCAAAGAATTCCACTGGGCCGGCAACAGCGACGGCAACTGGACGATCAGTATCCGCTATCGCGACGGCGGCAGCTTGGTCGACCGCGAATGGCAGTCGTCCGACACCGTTGCCAAAGAGACCAGCGACGAAGAACCCATGGAAAAAGAAGCTGACGACGATGCCGTTGGCAGTCGATTGGCGGCGTTATAGCGATCCGTTCTGTGCATGAAGAATTAGTCATTAGTTATTTGAGATTAGTCATTTGTCATTTCAAGAAGGCAATTTCTTCAAAGCGCACTTCTTCAAATATAAATAACTAATCTCAAATAACTAATGACCAATCCTCCGCTCCTTTGCAGCTACGTCATGGAACAAACCATGAAAAAATCCTTGCTCTTCACCTTGGCCATCGGACTCGCATTCGCGACGAACAGCCAAGCTCAATCGATCTCACTTCCCGGCGGAATCAAGCTAGAAGAAGTCGACTTCGAACGGCATGTGATGGCCGTCGTTGGCAAGATGGGCTGCAACGGCGGTGTTTGCCACGGTTCATTTCAAGGTCGCGGCGGCTTCCGGCTTTCGTTGTTCGGATACGACTTCGAAATGGATCATGAGGCTATCGATGAACGGATCGACACGGATGATGCTGACGACAGTTATCTGTTGCTGAAAGCCACATTGCAGGACGATCACGGGGGCGGAGAACGCTTCAAGGTTGGCTCGTGGCAATACCGCGTCTTTCGTGAGTGGATCGCCAAAGGTGGCGAGCGAAAGGCGGGCAGCGGGCGAGTTGTCGAGTTGGAAGCTGTCCCCAAAGTCGTTCGCTTTCGCGGGCCTGGCACCAGTGCTCAACTGAAGGTGATGGCGACCTTCGAAGATGGAACGAAAGAAAACGTCACGCCGTTTTGTGACTTTCGGGTCAAAGACGATTACGTGGCCGAGTTGGGAGACGGCGGCTTAATTCGCTCGCGCTATCCCGGCGACACGGCCGTGGCCATCTCGTACTTGGGCCATGTTCGAGCCGCGAAGATTCTTGTCCCGACCAAAGTCCAACCAGGTTTCATTTATCCGAAATACGAAATCACCAACTACATCGATCGAGCCGTCGACAGCAGGCTGCGACAACTCAACGTCGTGCCTTCTGTTGTTGGTTCCGACGAGGAATTCTTGCGGCGCGTGACCATCGACACGATTGGGTCGGTTCCGACACCGGATGAAGTCCGTCAGTTCGTGGCTGATCGGAATCCGCAAAAGCGATCGAAGAAGATTGACGAGTTGCTAAACAATCCATTGCACGCGGCTCTGTGGGCGACGAAGCTCAGCGAGATCACCGGCAACGACACCGACTCGCTGGAACAACCGCGCGAAAAGCGAAGCCGCATGTGGCATGACTGGCTGCGAGTTCGCTTGGAACGCAACGCCGGCTGGGACGAGATTGTTCGTGGCATCTTGACGGCCACCAGTCGGGGAGATCGCGAGCCAGCCGAGTGGGTGCAGGCAGAAAATCAATTGGAGACCGCAGCTCGAGCGGGCTTCGACACGGATTACTCGGAACGTAGTTCGCTGGACCTTTATTGGGCTCGGCGCAACGTCAACTTGGAGCAAGTCAGCGAGCAGTCGGCTGCCGCGTTCTTGGGTGTGCGGTTACAGTGCTGCCGTTGTCACAAGCATCCTTATGACAAGTGGACGCAATCGGACTACCGCTCTTTCGCCAATGTGTTCGGGCAAGTCAAACGCGGGGCATCAGCGGTCGCTCAAGGAGCCATTCAAGCGGAAAATCAACGTCGCCAAGGCATGCCGCAAAATCAACGGTTCGCTCAGTTGAGAGAAGTCTTCGTCGATGTGGGCAACCCACAACGGCTAAACGATCCCAAGACGAATCAACCGCTGTTGCCCAAAGCTCCCGGTGGTCCCGAACTTGACACTGGCAGCGATACACGGACGCAACTGCTCGAATGGATGTTGGAACCAGAGAATCCTTACTTCGGTCGAGCTTTCGTGAATCGCGTGTGGGAACACTACTTCGGCCGCGGCATTGTGCATCCGGTTGATGACTTCTCGGTGGGCAATCCGCCAACGAATCCGGAATTGCTGAACGCCCTGGCTGACGACTTCGTCAAACGCGGCTTTGATATTCGACACATCGAACGGTTGGTGTTGAACTCGCGAACTTGGCAGACGTCGGCTGTTCCAAATGAAACGAACATTTACGACAAGAGCAACTTCGCTCGCTCTTACCCAAGACGAATGATGGCGCCGGTCGTCGTTGACGTGTTGAACGCGGCGTTGGGTGTCGAGCAACAATTCACGGCGGACGCTGCTGAAGGAGAACGAGCCATTCAAGTCGCGGCGACTCGAGTTCGCGACGGCAACTTGCGGAACACGTTTCGCATCTTCGGGCATTCCAGCAGAAAGTCGGCCTGCGATTGCGATGGTTCGGAAGACCCATCGTTGTCACAAACCTTGTACATGATGACAGACGGTTTCGTCATGCAACGAATTCGCAATGGTCGTCTAAGACAACTTCTCGCCGTCGGCGGACGCATGCAACGTTTGCAGAACGGAACGATCGAACACGACGAGTTGGCGGAAGTATTGCGCGAGATGTCGCTGGCCATCTTCGGCCGCAATCCAATGGTTGATGTCGTGTGGGCCATGATCAATTCACGCGAATTCATTTTGAATCATTAGGTGAAATGTGGGGTACGCTTCCAGCTTGTGGACCACAAGGTATCGCAAGCTGGAAGCGTACGCCACGACAAGACACCTCCTCCAGGAATTCAACTCATGCCAATCACTGAACCAACCACTCGCCGTGGCTTCTTGAAGCTTGGTGTACTCGGCGGTCTGGGACTTCCGCTTTCGGACGTGTTACGACTTCAGGCTTTTGCGGCCGACGACGACGAGGCCGAAGCTGGGGCAACTGGTAAGGCCAAGAATGTTGTCATGGTTTGGCTTTCGGGTGGGCCGCCCACCATTGATATGTGGGACTTGAAGCCCGACGCTCCCGACAACATCAAAGGTCCGTTTCAGCCGATCGCTACGTCGGCCGATGGCGTGCAAATCAGTGACAAGTTGCCGCAAATGGCGCAAGTCATGGACAAGTGCACGATCGCCCGCTCGCTGGCTCACAGCATTCCCGCACATGGCCCGGGTACGGTTTACATGAACACTGGTAACAAACCGTCACCGGCGATGCGTTTTCCGTCGTTAGGCTCGGTGGCGTCGAGGTTATTGGAAGCGCCCGCTGAAGTTCCGCCGTATGTGATCTTCGGGAACGATCGCAACGGCGGAGCCAACGCGGGGTATCTTGGGCCGGCCTGGAATCCGTTCCAAGTTCGCAATGACGGCGGCCGTTTAGAGGTCCGCGGAGTCACCTTGCCGGAAGATGTGACTGTGGATGACTTATCGGATCGAGTGCGATTGTTGAAGACGTTCGATTATCGAATGTCGGTATTGGATCAAGTCGCCGAAGTCGTTTCGGGCATCGATAAGTTCCAAACTAAGGCATTGGACATTCTCCGCTCGGACAAGACACGCAACGCGTTCAACTTGAACGAGGAATCTGCCGAAACACGACAGCGCTATGGCAACGACGGCTTCGGACAGAGCGCATTGGCCGCAAGACGACTTGTCGAGGCCGGCGTGCGATTCGTGACGCTGGGCAAGGGCGGCTGGGATACTCACCGCAATAACTTTAACAGCTTGCAAGGCCGGTTGTTGCCGCCAATTGATCGAACGGTTTCCGCGTTGATTGCCGATTTGGATGATCGCGGATTGCTCGAGAGCACGATCGTTTACGTCGCTGGTGAGTTCGGACGCACGCCGCGAATTAATGGCAACCAAGGCCGCGATCACTGGGCTCGCTCGATGGCCGTGTTGTTAGCGGGTGGCGGCTTCGAGAAGGGTGCGGCTTACGGAACGACGAACAACGAGGGAATGGAGCCGGACGAGAACCCGTGCAGCCCCGAGGACCTCTCGGCCACGATTCTAGCCGCTCTTGGAGTCAAGCGGTCCCAAACGCTCGAGACTCGTTCAGGCCGACCAATGCAACTTTTCCGCGAGGGGACTGCGATCGATGCGCTGCTTGGATAAATGGAATCAAGGCTTATTGTGTAGCTGTTTGTTGATCGCCGTGTTGTTCATCACGGGTTGCGAAAATGACGAGAGTCCGTCGGGAAGCGACGGATCTGTTGATCCGGGTGCCAGCGCTGAAGTCGAATCTGATGCCGACGGCGAAGCTCCCGAAGCAGCCGCGACGCCAGCGGCGGCAACAGTGAAGACGGGCGATGTCGTCACCAACTCGGTCGGCATGAAGCTGGCCGTGTTGCCTCCGGGCGAGTTCCAAATGGGTTCGTCTGCGACCGAGGAAAAACGTAGCGGCGATGAAACTCGACACGCGATTCGATTGTCGAAGCCAGCGTTTATCGGCGCGTACGAGGTCACTCAAGCTGAGTTCCAACACGTGATGGAAACCAATCCCAGTGGCATCAGCGACAGCGATAAGTTGCCTGTCCACAACGTGTCTTGGGAGCAAGCATTGGCGTTCTGCCGCAAGTTGTCGGATATGCCGGCGGAGAAAGCGGCGGGGCGAGTTTATCGGTTGCCGACCGAAGCCGAATGGGAATACGCGTGCCGCGCGGGCAGCACAACCGCGACCTCGTTTGGCAATGCGATTACATCGACACAAGCGAATTTTGACGGCAGTTTTCCCTATGGCACGGACACCAAAGGCACCTTCGTGGGCAAGCCGGAAGCGGTCGGAAGTTATGAGGCCAACGCTTGGGGCATCTACGACATGCACGGCAACGTGTGGGAGTGGTGCAACGATTGGTATGGCGCCGACTATTACGGAGCGTCTGCGGCTCAAGATCCGCAAGGTCCTGAAAACGGCATCTCCCACGTGATTCGCGGCGGCAGTTGGTACAACTTTGGTTACGCGCTGCGTTCGGCTTATCGTTCCGAATTCACGCCGCCACTGGAAGCCAACATCTACGGCTTCCGAGTCGTCGCGTCATTCGGTCCCGGCGACACATTCCAGCCGTCGGCATTGGACAACCCGAATCCAACACCATCGACGCCTCCGCCAAGTACGCCGGCGACACCACCAGCAGTGGCGTCGAGAACACCAGCAACACCACCGGCTGCCGCTGCTGCTGCAGCAACGACACCACCAGCGATGGCAGCGCCATCAATGGCCGCCGGAGCGATGTCGCCTGACAGCGGTGAAAGCATGTCTGAATCGATGGCCGATGAACTCACGGAACCGACACCAACTTCGGATACCGTGGTGACGAACTTGAAGCCAAAGCCCAAACGCGCTGGCTCGAAGGGCAACGCGTTGACAGCGAGCCACTTGTTTATGTTGCCGATCGCTTTGGTGTGTGCCTTGTCATTGATCGATCCCGAGAAACTGATTCAAAAGCGGCACTATGATTTGTTGCCGATGTTGCTCATCCCGCTCGCATGGATGATTCCCGACGCGATGATTCAAGTTGGAGTTTTAGTGTTGATCGCCGTCGCTGTTGTCATTCGATTGGGGATGGGAATTCGCAGCGGTTCGTTGCCCAAGGCCGTCGTGCCCAAGATCGATCAACGCACATTGTTGATCCTTGCTGCTTCCGCCTTGGGAGTAGTCACGTTCCTGGAATGGGCGTCGGCTTCGCCAATGACGTTCTTTGATAAGGTCCTGTCATCGCTATCTCGAGCGACTGCGGCGATGGCCGTGTTCTCGATCGGGAAAAGATGGAAGAATCGCGAAGTCGGGTTGAGCATCGCGTTGGTTTGGCTGGCTCTGTCGGGTAGCCAAGTTCCGTTGGCGACACCTCTTTTGTTGTGGTCCTTTGTGTTCTTGAACCGAGCCCCGTTGGCGGGCATGTTCTTGGGTTTTGCGATCGCCACGCATTGGTGGTTGGTCTTCATCGTTCCGCTGTGGGTAAGTTTCTACGGCGGCAAAGCTCGCACGCGATTCTTGACCACAGTCGCCACCCTGGGAGCATCCGGCGTGCTGATTCTTTGGGTGTTGCCCGGACTACTTGAGACGAACATTGGTCTGGGCATTGCGACGCAAAGTAGCCTGTCTCTGATCGAGCATGTCATAGCGGCCTCCGTGCTGATCGCGGCGGCGGCGGGAACATGGTTCTGGCCCAAAGCGAAGACGGAAACTGTGATCACGGCACTGATCACGTTGATCCTGTTTGTGGCCTTCGGGTGTGCTCGAACGGGAGCTTCGTTGTCAGTCGCTTTGCCTTGGCTGACGCTGACCTTCATGGGTGGTTGTGCCTCTCGCCGCAGCGTTGTGATCACTCAAGGCTTGGTGATGCCGAATGTGAAACGCTTGTGGCAACGCTTGGACAAGATGCGCAATTCGGCGAGTGCTTAGGTTCTAATGACTAATGGAAGACTCATTGGTGCTTGGACATTGGTCATTCACTTCTTCTTCGGCTGCTTCACGATCACGCCATTCTGAATGTCCTGGACGACTTCGGCCAAGATTGCAGGGTCGGCGGATTCTATGATGTGAGCGATTCTTGCTTCGGGCACTCCCAGCCGCTCCATCAACTTTTCGGCGGACTCCCAGAGCTTGGCCTGCTTCTTGCCCTCAGATAGATACAAGTTCGTCACCAACTCGCTGAGCCGTTGCTCGTCGATTTGATCGCGGTTGTCGTAGTAGTTCTTGATGACTTTTTGTTGATAGCGAGAATACTCGGGCATCAGATGGCTCATTTCCGGTGGGGTCGATTATCGGACTGATTCACACCGATTCGGGTTCATCAGTGGCATAACAGGCTTGATCCGTATGATCGTTCTAGCCCGTCAATCGAGCAAGATCGACATAGCTTACAAACTCCGCGCTGCTACCTCCACTTCCCCAAACAACCGTTGTTGACGCTAATTCTTGAGCGGTCTTACGATGGTAGGCTTAGGCTCTGTCTGTTGATTGGGATTTCGTCAAGGTGTGAGCTACATGGCGCTAGCCACGGGTTCTTTTTACCGGCGGCTGCCGCTCACAAACGAGGCAGAGCTTAGGTTGGTCGGACTCTCGACCCATTGATGACAGGAGATAGTTCTCACGGACTGAGATGTTTGGAACGGTTGCTACTTCAGACTCGCAATGCAGCGTGAAGAGCGACCTGTTGTTTCAGGAGTGAGATCGTGTCGTTGACCACCTTCACCGAGACCGAACAACAGGCTTTGGAGGAAAAGTGGACGCTGCCAAGGTTCGTCTATTTTCCCGTCGGGACGGCTGCGCTGGCCATCTTGGCGTTGGATTTGCCTTGGCCGAATGACCATTGGGCGTGGCAAGCCCTGTGGGTCTCGCTGGTGACGTATTCGATGTTCTGCTGGACGAGCTGTTTCCACGAGACCGTTCATCAGACGCTTTGTGGTTCTCGCGCGATCAGCATCTGGCTGGGTCGAATCTTGGGAACGTTGATGTTCGTGCCGTATACGGCATACCGAGAAAGCCATATTCGTCACCACGCTTACTTGAACAAGCCCGCCGACTGGGAGCTATGGCCGTATTCAGACCCGAACACGTCGCTGCGCTTTCGGCGAGTGTTCGTGTGGTTTGATTTGATCGTTGGCGTGTTTATGTCGCCAGCGATTTATAGCCGCTTGTACTTTCATCCCGATTCGCCGATCACCAACCCGGAAACTCGCAAGACGCTTCGGCGCGAGTACATCGGCATGATATTGGTTTGGGCTTCGATCATTGGTGGCGTCATTTATGCTGGGCGAGTGCACACGTTCTTGATGGCTTGGGTGTTGCCGCACTACTTGGCCGGTGTCGTTCAAAGTGTTCGTAAGTTTACGGAACATCTGGGTATGAAAGACTACGACCCGATGTTGGGGACGCGAACGGTGATTGGTGACAACTGGCTGACGCGCTTTTGCACCTACTTGAATTTTGACATCTTTGTGCACGGTCCTCACCATCGACATCCGCGGGTGTCTCATGATCGTCTGATTGAGAAGATGAATGATTACATGAGCGTGAATCCGACAAAGGAATACCCGGTGTTCGCGACGTACTGGCAAGCCATCTGCCACATGATTCCGTCGATGTTCAAGAATCCTGGTGTTGGCATGAACTTGGGTGCGCCCGAGCCGAAGAAAGAGAAGAGCTCGGAAGTGAACAACTTCGTCGCTGATGTTACTCGCGAAGTGCTCGCTGATGCCGATGTCGATCCGATGCACTTGTCGTCTTAGGCGGAAGTGAATCTGGCGTCTACGCTGCGCCCGAGCCATCCTCGCCCTGGTCATCATTCGGCTGTGTCTTGCTTTGGTCCTCGACCAACACGATCAAAAGCTGGACTGCTCGTGTGCTGCCACGCCGTGGTTTTCCTGCCACACCGCCACCGGCAACTCCACCCCCTGCGATCTTTGCTTGATTCGGCAGAGCTCCACCGGGTAATGACCCTTCGCCCGCATTAGCGGCGGGTTGATTTGTTGCTCGCGTTGCCACCAATTGGTCGCGAGCAGCCAAATAACGCTTCGGGATGGCCATTCGGACTTGCCGCTGGTTGACGTTGCCGAGTTGC
This sequence comes from Planctomycetaceae bacterium, assembly GCA_002722955.1. Lineage (GTDB taxonomy): Bacteria > Planctomycetota > Planctomycetia > Planctomycetales > Planctomycetaceae. The sequence goes on from PBMZ01000103.1 coordinate 11,858, forward strand.
CGTTCCGCTGACACGACTGCGGGGGCCGGGGGAGTCGCTCTGGGCTTGGCCTTTTCTTCCTTGGAATCAGTGTTCTCTTTCGAAGCAACACCGAAGCCAGCTGAATCGGACTGTAAAAACAGTTGCTGTGATTTTGTATCCAAGCTAGCGATGTTAAGGTTGGATTCGACTTGGAGTTCTTGGAACAGGCTCTCGTTCTTCAACTGGGCAAGAGCCTGAGAGAGTTGACTGCTATCCGCCTCGACAAACACAGCCATCATCTCTTCCTCCGCTGCGCTGTTATCTTTCGCGGGCTCGGTTGGTTGGTCCGCGTTGGCGATTTGATTCTTAGCCAGCAGAACTTGAAGTTTTTCGAGTCCTTGGATTCGATCGACCACGGTCAGTCGGACAACCGCGATCTCACCCTGACTGGTGTCCAAGGCTTCGATGACTTCGCCAACCTGTGCACTGCTGAGATTCTCATCAAACAGCAATTGGGAACGCATCGGCATTTCGAGGCCAGCCGGTTCACTAATTGCCATGGCCACATCTGCGGATGCGGCTTCTTCGGGTGCCTCATCGAAATCTTCGACCTCGGAGAAGGATGCCTGCGGTGCAGCCGTTGTTGCGACTGATTCTGGCGAGGTGTTGGCTCGGAACCAAAACGGCAACACGATGATGGCAGCGGCGACACTGGCAACTGCCGACGCGATCACGAACAGGCGGCTTCGGGCCGGGCGCGTGGGCTCGCCGTCCAAGAGCATCGACCGTTCGGCCGATTGCATAACCTCGGCGGCAAACGATTCGTTCAACTCGAACTGCGGCAATGCCTGGATCAATTCCGAGAGCTGTTTGGACTCGTCCAATTCCTGCTGTGAGTCTGCGTTCTCGCCGACGTCACGTTCAGCCAATCGGGATTCGGTGGGATCAAGTTCACCGTCCAGATAAGCAGAAATCATCGTGTTTTGATCGTTTGCCGACATTTCAGCGTCAAAATTTCAGTGAAGTTGCCAATTACCTTACGCCAGATGTCACCGGAGAGTTTGATTTCCCGGACAAGTGCGAAGTCATTCGAATCAGACGCACCAGAGCCCAGAAAGTTCCCAAATATATCATCGGCATTGATCAGCCGTAACATGCGATTGTTCAACAGCTTACAGAGTGCAGATATTTTCCAGAACGCCCTAATTTGTCAATCCTAAGCGGTTGCATAATCGATATTGCCGACGTAATGTGACCAAAACAATAATGCGGGATTCCCGCTACACATTGCGTATATTTCCTCGGTGAATCAATAGGACGGCGATTTTTATGGCGATCGAACCCTATGATCCATGTCCCTGTGGCAGTGGCAACAAACTGAAATTCTGTTGTGCCGCCATCGTGCGCGACATGGAAAAAGTGATCGGCCTGCAAAACGCGGGTCAAAATCATCAAGCGCTCAAACAGCTCGAAGCTCTCGAAAAGGACAACAAGGACAACATCTGGATTCTGTCGATGAAATCCATCGTGTTGTTAAACGAGCAGCGTGTCGAGGAAGCGCGAACGAACTTGGACCGGCTGCTTGAATTGAGCCCTGATCACGCCGTCGGCATCGCGTGCCAAGCGTGGGTTCGGCTACGTCTCGAGGGTTACGCCAAAGCGAAACCAGTCATCTATCGTGCGCTTCAGCGTTCCATGCAAGCGGCCCCTGCCGTGATTAGTGCGCTGCTTCAAACGATCGCGAATTTCATGGAGCAGACAGGCTGCGTGTTGTCGATGCGGCAACATATGGCGCTGGCCTTGCGTTATGCCAATCCAGAAAGCCGTGAGCAATTGTTCGTCGAGTTGATGGAGCTGGACAACGACGCCGAGCTACCATACCCGCTGCGCGGCGTTCACGAGATGGCGAATTTTGAACCGCCCGAGGATAAGGAAAAGGATTATCGCACGGCCATGCGTCTTGCGTTTCTCGGCTGTTTCGGGATGGCGGCTAAGATGTTCGACGACTTGACCGAATCCTGCGCGGACTCGGCCGAGCTTCACTATAACGCTGGCTTATGCCACGCCTGGGATGGTGACGAAGCACCGGCGGCCGACGCACTGCACCGCGCGGCGGAATTGTTCGAGAACTTCGATGATGCCGTCGAGGCCGAAACGATTGCTCAACTGTTGGATGCGAACGACAGCAACTTTTCGACGGCCATCATGCAGTCGTCAATGCAAGCATCAGAGATCTCAACGATCCTGACGAAGCTTGACGAGCATCCTCAGTTTGTTCGCATGCACACTGAAGAGGAGATGGCAAGTTCGCGCAGCTATCAAGTTATCTCGGTCGAGCCATCCGAAGACGCTGTCGCCGAGGATGTTGACTTCTCGACATTGCCGCAAATCCTGGGCAGTGTCACGTTCATGGATGAAACGTCGCAGGCGTTAGCATTCGGAATGGAAGGCGAGCCGCTCGAGGCGGTCCGCGAGCTGTTGTCTTCAGTTGCTGGCGATCTTGTCAGCGACGAGATCTCGGAGGAGACTGGCGATCCGATCGAGATGGCCGTTGACTACCTGTCCGATGTGGAAAGCATTCTGCGATTCGATCGTTACCTCGGTGCGGACATCTTGCCTGGTCAAGTGCGTCGGTTAAGGCATCGTTTTCAAACGGAAGCCATCGATAACGTTTGGCTGCAGGAGCCTCAAAGCACGCTCGACAATCAGTCGCCCACGGAAGCGACCGGCAACGAGGAGCTGAAGGTTGCCCTGTCGGCTGCTGTAGTGGCGCTAGAAGCTCAGATGGGTCGAGCACAAATGGCGTACGACTTCGCCGGATTGCGTGATCGTTTACAAGTTTCTTCGCCGGCGACGATCACGATCGGAGACGATGATGCGATCAATTCGTTCTCGAACATGAAGTTGTTTCGCATCGACATCGGCCAATTGTCCGATGATCGTATGTCCGAGGTCTTGAATCGCAGCCTTGTTGTTGGTGAGAGCCAGTTTCTGGAAGCAGTCCTTTTGGAATTCGCCAATCGACCATCGATCCACGAGAACGTCGAACTGGAACGTGTGTACGAGGGCTTGGTCAATATCGCCATTGCGAAGATGGATGACGAAGCGGCCCTCGATTGGATGCATAAGGCAAAGGCCGAAGTGCCCAAGGCTGCAAACGCTTTTGAACGCGAAGTTGCTTGGGTGATCCGCGAGGCGATGTTCAGAGCTCACGACAAAAATGATCCTCAGTTGCGGCCGCTTCTGAAAGATGCCTGGAATCGATATGGCGTCAAGCTGCCTCAGCTGCGCGAGCACTTGGTTCAGATTTGCGAGATGCACGGCATTCAGGATCCGCCGTGGGATACGCCCGAATTGGTGACTTCCGCAAGCGAACCGGCGGCCACTTCTGGTGGCCTTTGGACACCCGGCAGTGACTCGGGGCCGGCGGCGAATGAAGGCGGTGAATCCAAACTTTGGGTGCCTGGCCAATAGCACCAGAGTTGTGAGCCGCGACGCGTAAGCGGCCGGGCAATCGTGCGGATTTAGTAGGTCGACTGACGAAGTTATAGCATCTCGACCAGATCGTTAAGGCTTTTGCCGACGATCGTTGCTACTGAAAAGTCTTGCATGTCTGTGTGCCGATTGGGGATCGACATGACCATTGCGCCCGCGGCGGCACCGGCTTCAGTACCGGCTTGGCTGTCTTCGAGGACAAGCATTTCTTGCGGAGCGATCTGCAAGCTTTTTGCAGCCTTTTGATAGATCTCAGGATTCGGCTTTCCCTCGACAACGTCTTCGGCCGAGAGCAACGCAACGAAACGATCGCTCAAATCAAATCGTTTCAGCAGATCAAGTAGGTAGTCGCGATAGGAGGAGGTCGCCACGCACTTGGGAATGTTTCGTGCTTCGAGCAAATCCAACAGCTCGAACAATCCCGGCATGGGCTGAAGATGGGCGTCTAAGTGCGAGTAAAAGATCTCCTTGGTCTCGTCGATCATGGTGTCGATCGAATCACTTAAACCCAACGCTTCTTTGAGAATCGCGAATGCCTCGTGCGCCCGACGGCCCATCATTTGACTGCGGACATCTTCTGGCATGGTCTTACCGCGACGCTCGACAAGGATATTGCCGGCAATCTCGAAGACGTCTTCTGTGTTAAACATCAGGCCGTCAAGATCGAAGGCGACTCCGCGAACTGATGCTAAAGGGGATTGGTTCAATTCCGTTATCTCCTGGACTTTGTAGCGGGGGCTTCCTGCCGCCGTTCTTGATTAAGAGTTGGCAGCAAGAAGCCACCTCTGCTGTTCAAACAGGTGGCTGCTCGTTGCGGTAGCTCAAGTCAAGAATATCCATGGGATGAGCCACCCAGATATCATGGCCCGCTTCCTTCAACTTGGCTTGTAATTGCAGCGAGCAACCTGCATTGCCGGTGATGACTGTTCGTGCGCCTGTGGACTCGATGTTGGCGATCTTTCGGTCGCCGAGCCGCGCTGCCATTTCCGGTTCTGTCAGATTATAGCTTCCGGCCGCTCCACAGCAGATATCGGATTCTTTCAGTGGCACTAACTCCAAGCCAGGCACCAACTCCAACAGTTGCCGTGGTTGGCTTCGGACTTGTTGTGCGTGCACCAAGTGGCAAGCGTCGTGATAAGTGGCCTTCAGCGGGATGCTACCAGTCGGCGGCTTCGGTCCCAGCTCAACAAGGAACTCGGAGACATCCTTCACCTTGGCAGCGAACTTTTTCAGCGATTCCAGTTCGGCGGGATCTGTGACATTTAGCTCATCGGCAACGTGGCCGTAGTCTTTCAGCATCGATCCGCAACCAGCGACGTTAATAATCACAGCGTCAACGTCATCGATGGGAAACGCGCTTGCGTTTTGTTTGGCAAAGTCCAAAGCTGGATCACCGGCACCGCTGTGATAGTGGATAGCTCCACAACAGGCTTGATTTTCGGGGATGACGACTTCGCAGCCGTTGGCTTGTAGCACTCGCGCGGTGGCCCAGTTGGTCGGTCCAAACATGGCGTCGGCAACGCAGCCTGTGAATAATGCAACGCGTGCCCGCTTCTCACCGATTGCGGGAAGTGTTCGAGGCAGCGGTCTCGCAACCGGAGGCAACTTCGGTAGCAAGGCCTGCATTCTCTGCAGTTTTCCCGGCAGCAATTTGTAGAGACCGAGTGACTCGAACAACGACTGCAATCCGAGCTTCTGCATGGCTCGAGCCGGCAAGAGCGCCCAACGCATGCGACTGGCGTACGGAAAGACTCCGTAAAGAATGAATCGATGAAACCAACTGCGAGTCACATCGTGGCCGGCTGCGGCGTCTCGTTGTTGAATGCCGACACGAAACGGCTCGATCAATCTTCCGTATTGAACCCCGGATGGGCAGGCCGTTTCACAACTTCGACAATCCAAACACAAGTCCAAGTGTCGCTTGACCGTGTCGTTTAGCTCGAGTCGCCCGTCGACAACACCGCGCATCAGATAAATGCGGCCGCGCGGACTGTCGTTCTCATTGCCCGTTTCCAAATAAGTCGGGCAAGCAGACGTACAAAGTCCACAGTGAACGCAGTCTAGAAAGCGTCCGTACTCGATATCGCTGCCGACTGGTGTGGCGGTTTCTGCCATAGTTTGATCAAGTACCAATGACCAAGTGCCAATGACCAATGACGACTCGCAAATGAGTTCTTCCATTGGTCATTGGTGCTTGGTCATTGGTGACCCTTCCATATTTTTCCCGGACTGAGTATTCCGTTCGGATCCAACTCTGCTTTCACGCGCTGCATCAGCGGCCACGCATCCTCTGGTTCGCCGAACACGGGCAGGGCGGCTTTCCAATCATCGTCGCATCTCAGCACGACTAAGTTGCCTTGTGAGGCCCGTGCTATTTGCCGTAATTCGTCAAGGATCGACTGGCAACTTTCCAACGTTGACGCTTCATCGGACAAATGACCAACGACCGTACCATTTCCCGCGTGAGCTTGCACGGCCACGCCCAACTTGGTGGCTCGTTCAATGAACTCGATCGCTTTTGAAGGCCGCAGGTTGGCTTGAAACGTCAGCGGATCGTCCGACCAAGTGGCGTATTCCGTTAGCGACTTCCAAACGGAATCTGCGTCTTTCCTGTTCAACACATGCGTGGCCGCAGGTTTGAACTCAGCACATTCTTGCTCAAGCGTCTCGATCTGCCACTGCGTTTCCGAGTCCGAACCCTCAAAACCGATGATTAATACGGGAGATTGATTCGGCAGCTGGCAGCGTGCGTCGGATGATACGTGGTCGGCGGCTTTGGGATCGAGCACCTCGACAGAGATTGGCCTTGTTTGTGACGCCAACAATGACTCCAAGACTTCGTCGATGCTTGCGTACTTCGGAAAGATCATCCAAACCAAGGCCGATGATGCCACCGTTGGCCTTAGCTTCAATGTCACTTGTGTAATGATGGCCAGCGTGCCCAATGACCCAACCATCAGTTTGCACAAATCGTAACCGGCCACATTCTTGACGACTCGGCCGCCGGCTTTGAAATGCCGACCGCTTGCGTCGACGCCCGAGATGCCAATCACATAATCACGCATCGTGCCGTGACCGAAGCGCCGCGGTCCGCTCGTGTTGGTTGCGATGACTCCGCCCAAGGTGGCTCTTTGCGACTGAGCGACATCCACGGGCAATCGCTGGTTTTCAGCCTTTAGCGTTTTGGCCAATTCGTCCATGCGAATGCCGGCTTCGACGGTGATCGTCATGTCTCGCGCGGGATAGTCGATCACACGTTGCAGCTGCGCCGTCGAAACTCGAAGGGAATCTTCAGGAGTGGAATGACCGTAGTTCAACGCCGTTCGTCCGCCAACGGGCACGATTGAACGGCGACCGTCTGTGGAGTTCTCGCGCATGAAGCGGCTAAGTTCCGCAACGGTCGCTGGAGTGAATTCGTCTTGTGAGTCGGTGGCAGTCATTTTTCGCTATCTACATCGCAGCTCGTCGACCAGGATGATCTTTTTCAATGTGTTCCATGCCGCAGGCTCCCGCCGTTGGCAACATTTTCTGAGGGCTACAGCGGCCCATCGGATTGAATGCTTTTCGGACGTCAGCCATCACGGCCAAGTCATCGGGCTCAAAAAGTTTGCTCATGAAATCTATCTTCTCGACGCCGATGCCATGTTCTCCGGTGACACTGCCGCCGAGTTCCAAGCACTTGGCCAAAATCTCATCACTCGATTTCAAAACGCGTTCGATCTGTTCTTTGTCACGCTCGTCGAAAAGTAAGATGGGGTGGATGTTGCCATCGCCAGCGTGAAAGACGTTGACGATTCGAATGTCGTGTCGTTTTCCACTTTCCGAAATGAATTCCAGAATCTCGGGCAACTTCGTTCTCGGCACGACGCCATCTTGGGTGCAATAACTGGGGCTCAAACGACCGATGGCGCCGAATGCCTGTTTGCGGCACTTCCACAACAGTTGCCGCTCTTCCGCTGTGTTAGCTTTGCGAACTTCGCGAGCGCCGGATTGTTCGCACAAGTTGACGATGCGTTGAGCTTCCTCGTTGACGGCAACTTCCAAGCCATCGACTTCGATTAGCAGGACGGCTCCGGCATCCAGCGGAAAGCCAAAGTGGAACGCTGCTTCCAGAGCCTCGACGATGCCTTGATCCATCATCTCGAGAGCTGCAGGAACGATGCCGGCACCGACGATGTTGCTGATCGCCTGAGTCGCGTCGTGAACGGTTTCGAAGACTCCCAACATCGTCCGATAGGCAACCGGGTCACGCGTGATCCGCACGTAAACTCTTGTCGCGATGCCAAACGTGCCCTCGCTGCCGACGAACAATCCCGTCAGATCGTATCCTGGCGAACCTTCCACCGGTCCGCCCAATTGCACGACCGAGCCATCCGGCAAGACTGCCTCAACGCCCAAAACGTGATTGACAGTCACGCCGTACTTCAAAGTGTGCGGTCCGCCGGAATTCGTGGCGACGTTGCCGCCGATTGTGCAAGCGCCTTGGCTTGAGGGGTCGGGTGCATAGTGATAGCCCGAGCCGGCCAAGTGTTGGGTCAAGTGCACGTTGACCAAACCTGGCTCGACCACCGCGTACCGATCTCGCATGTTGACTTCCAGGATTTGCTTCATCCGAGTCAGCGTGATCATCACGCCACCGCCAACTGGCAGCGTGCCGCCAGCTAAACTTGTGCCGGCTCCGCGGGGCAGGAAGGGAACATCAAATTCGTTACAGGTCTTGACGATGTCGACAACATGCTGTTGGCAGGTCGGAAAGAGCACGACGTCGGGCACTTTTTTCTCGACGACATATCCATCGCATTCGTAGACGAGCAGCTCTTCGGGGTTATACAAAACACCCTCGTCGCCGACGATTTGTTGGAATCGCTGAATCAAGTCGCGGGAAAGACTCATGGGTTGGGAATCTCTTGGGGGAAGTTGGTCGATTTTGTCATTCTAGAATGAGCAATGACCAAGCACCAATGACCAATGGAAGATTCGTGCCGTCCGTTGCTCACGCGTCGGATTACGAGGGTGCTTGGTCGTTTCCTCGTTTCTCGATCTTCAGCCCAATCATTCGCATCAATTCCAATGCGTTACTGCGGTCGATGACTCCGGGACGCATGCGGTAATCGAAGGTCATCTCGCCGTCGACGATGTTGTCCTCGAAGTGGACGTTGATGGCCGTGTCGCCGATGGAATCGACGATCTTGGTCAGTGCCAAATCGTGGGTGGTGACCAGTCCTACGGCTCCTTGATCCAGCAAGCTGCGAATGATGGCCTCGGCACCGACGCGGCGATCATGGGAGTTGGTGCCTTGCAAGATTTCGTCCAACAAGAACAGCAGCGGGCGCTTGCCCGAGGTTAACTCGACGATCGACTTGATGCGAGAAATCACGGTGTAAAACAACGAAGCGCCAGCTTGTAATGAGTCCTGGACTCGCATCTCCGAACCGATGGTGACCGGCGAGACCGTCATCGCGGTGGCTCTTACGGGGGCGCCGGCGAGTGCTAAGACCATGTTGATGCCGACCGTCCGCATTAGCGTGCTCTTGCCCGACATGTTCGAACCGCTGATCAGGACCAGGCGTTGATCTTCGCCGATGCGGATGTCGTTGCGAACGCACTCGGACGGAAGAATCAATGGGTGTCCGAGTTCCTCGGCGATGATCTCTAAGCCGTCGTCGCGGATTTTGGGGAACGGGTCGTTGGGGTTCTCGTAAGCGTATCCGGACAAAGATGCGGTTGCTTCGACCTCGCCTACGGCGTCCAGCCATTGAGGGATACTGTCGCCGAAGCGGGCCTTCCAAGATTCGATGGCATGCACCAGATGAATGGGGACGCACAAGATTAAAGCGAACGGCGCGAAGAACTGGTTTTGCAATCCGGCCACGAGATTTTGAATGCGGTTCTGCAATTGCCGAATTCGTTTCGAGGGAATCGTGCCCGTGCTTTCGAAGACGTTGCTAACTTCTTTGAGGTTCGTTGAGTGAAACGATTCCGCCTCGAGCACACCGAGCACTTGCGAGAGAATCGTCAGGCCCGAGTTTGCTTCTTCAGCTTGGAGACGCACGTCTTGAATCAACTTGCGGTGAGTAAACAAGAAGATCGACTCGAAGATCAGCACGACGACCAAAGGCGAGGGTCCAAAGCCAAACGGCGTCCATGCCAACACGGCCAGCACGGCCAAGATGCCGAAGATGGCGGCCGTGATTTGTTGTGTTTTCGACAGCAATCGAGGCGGTTGCTGTGACCACTCGATCAGCAAGTTCTGATTCAGGTCCTCGTGAACCTCGGCGTCGAGCAAAGCGAATTGCTCGCGAAAGTCGAGTCGATACCGAAGCTCCTCGACGGACTGTTGGCGGCGGCGAATCGTCTCCGAGTCCGTGGCATCCATCAGCCATTCGGCCAAGCGGTCCTCGCCCAACCGTGTTCGTGCGCGACAAATAAGTTGAAACAGCGAACCCTCGCCAAAGATGTCCAGATCGCCGGAATACATGTGCTCGGGCGATTTGTATCGGTCGCCGGTGGCTCCCGTGCTGCTCCATTTGTGTTCGAGACGCTGAATGCCACGCTCGTAGAACTCGACTGCCCGGCGATAGCGGTCTCTTCGTTTGCTGACGGACGCGTGGGTTACGACAAGGATCAGAAACAAACTTGAGGGCAACGCGATCCACCAAGGATTGATCTCCGATGGCGAGAATACAAACAGCACGACCGCGACCGTTGAAAGAAACGTCGCGCCGCGTGTTATTGAGAGCGCGCTATCAAGCAGTGAATAGCGCTTTGCACTGCGTGAGCGTTGCTCGAACCGCTGTTGGTATTCGGCCTCGGGAGATGCTGTTGTGGCCGCTGGTGTGTTCATGAGGTAACGTCGTTGGCTTGGTCAATCACAGGATTCTCAGCATACTACGGATGTGATGAACACTTTCCAAGGAGAACTGCAAGAATGGGGGCCTGAGGCACTCGCCGACCGCTCGCGGCCGCCAAGTGTTGATGAGGCGCGCGACTATTGCCGGCAATTGGCTCGCGGGCATTACGAGAATTTCTCGGTCGTTTCGTGGTTGCTGCCGAAACACTTGCACCAGCACTTTTACAATGTCTACGCGTATTGCCGTTGGGCTGACGATTTAGGCGACGAGATTGACGACGCAGACCGCTCGTTGGAGTTGCTCGGTTGGTGGAGGAGTCATCTTCAGCAATGCCATGCAGGCGAGGCACAGCATCCCGTGTTTGTTGCCTTGCATACGACGATCCAAGAGTTTGCGATACCAATCAATCCTTTTGGCGATTTGATTTCGGCGTTCGAGCAAGACCAGCGAATTATCGAATACGCGACGTTCGAGCAACTCTTAGGCTATTGCCGATGCAGCGCTGATCCGGTTGGTCGCATCGTGTTGTACCTTTGCCGGCAAAATCGTCCGGAAACGTTTGAGTGGTCCGATTCGATTTGCACGGGATTGCAGTTAGCGAACTTCTGGCAAGACGTCGCCCGGGATTTGGACATCGGCCGCATTTACTTGCCTGAAGAGGATCGCTTGCGATTCGGTTACAGTCGCGAGGATCTGGACGCTCGAGTGACCAACGATGCGTTCTTAGAGTTGATGCGGTTTCAAGTCGAGCGAGCTCGGACGTTCTTCGATACGCGACGTCAGCTTGTGGAGTGCTTGCCATTCCGGTTGCAGGTCGACATCGATCTGTTCGGCGAGGGTGGACTGAAGATCCTCGATCGGATCGAGCGAATCGGTTTTCGCGTCTGGGAAACTCGGCCTGTGGTTACGAAAGCGGACGCATTCTCGATGTTGATCGGTAGTCTGTGCCGAGCAGTTTTGCGGCGAGTGGGCTTGAAGTGATTCGGCGACGTCTGGGAAGATGTTAAATTACAGGCATCTCGCCGCATGATTAGTAACCCGACGCGTGAGCGAGGGACGCTCAGACGCACTGAAAACACATCGTACAATTTGCGAAACGTCTGAGAGTTCCTCGCTCACTCGGCGGGTTACCATACTTGGTAGAAGATCATTCTGTTGATGAACACTTCGCCTTTGAGCCTTGAAGCTTCTTACCGCTACAGCCAGTCGCTGGCGAAGCGGACGGCGAAGAATTTCTATTACTCGTTCATGGGCTTGCCGCCGGAATGCTTTCAGTCGATGTGCGTCTTGTACGCATTCATGCGGATTTGCGACGACATCGGCGATGACGAGTCCGTCGACTTAGATGTCCGCCGCGAAAGATTGCAGCAATGGCGCGAGCAGCTTCGCGTTGCCTTGGCCGAGGATCGCTACCAGCATGATGTGTTTCCGGCGCTGGTCGAAACGGTGAGAAGTCATCATCTACCGCCCGACTACTTGTATGCCGTCATCGATGGCGTCAGCACGGACTTGGAGCCTCACGAGATCGCGACCTTTGATCAGTTGGCTCAATACTGTTACTGCGTCGCGGGTGCGGTGGGCTTGTGTTGCATTCACATTTGGGGCTTCGATGAAGACGAGCGAGCGATCAACGCGGCCATCGATTGCGGGATGGCATTTCAGTTGACGAACATTCTGCGCGACATCGCCGAGGACTCGCAGATGGGCCGAGTCTACTTGCCCCGCGATGAGTTGGCTCGCTTTGGTTATTCCATCGAGGACTTGCAGCAAGGCCGCCAGACACCGCAGTTCCGCGAACTGATGACGTTCCAAGTTGAGCGCGCCAGAAAGTACTACGACCGCGCCAACGACTTGTTCGATTACCTCAGCCCAACGGGCAAGCCAATCTTGCGAGCAATGGTCAAGATCTACAGCGGCCTTTTAGACGAGATCGAGCAGCGCGAGTACGACGTCTTCAGCGAGCGAATCTCGTTGCCCAAGTGGCGCAAGCTTTTGATCGCCGCCGAATCCGTGGTCCGTCAACCATGGCTAAGACGCATGGGCAGCGAAGCTCCCAGTGTGGCTCCTTGGTAAGCTTCAGCACATTGGATTGCTTCGTAAGCTCGGTATAGACACAAACAAGAAGTCACTATTAGGAATTGGGACGAAACTGATGCCTTGAATTGCGTGTTCCAAGCAACAGGTTTGAAATTCTGTCGACGTTTTCCAAAGTCCATCGTACGTTTTGGACGAATCGTATTTCTTGAATCCAATTCCACTTGGAGTGTGTTGCCACTTATTCTTCAATTCACCACATGCCTTACAACGCTCATACTGGCTATTTGGAGCGCCCGTAAAATCGGTAAGTATTTCGATTTTTGGTCGCGTTGGCGGTCGCGTGGCTGGTTCGCGGAAGGCATCCCCGTCGTTGTATTGGCATGAAAACATGAAGTAATTCATGCCGACCAGCGTCCCAAATGTCCATAAAAGAACACACCCTCGCTGTTAAACGAGGGTGTGCATAAACTTCAATTGTCGACGGGCGATCGTCTATGGCAGTTGCGCCAATTCTAGATCGAGTTTGCCTTCGTTGTCACGGAGAACAATGATCTCGCCGTCGTTCAGCTTGTCGACGTAACGGACACCAGAGAGCACATCGACGATTTCAATGTTTGCCGGGCCCTTCTTGGTTTTGGTGTTCCGTCGCACGGCGTTTTCATTGATCTCGTCCGTACCCAACAGATCGACAGGTACGCGAACGCCCCAATAGCGGCTGGGGCCGTATGTGTTTCGCTTGTAGTGAAAACGGTCGGTGTTCGTGACAAGCCACGTCTTGCCGTCTTTCTTGTATGTGAACATGTCGACGGGGCGGTTGCCCGAGCCCAACTCGACGACGCTTTCGCCGATGACCTTGGCGTCTTCTGCCAGATCGTCAACGGGGAAGCGAGCGATCGGTGTGCAAGCGAAAGCTCCGACAATGTAATTCTTGCCATCTTCCTCGTAAGGAACGAAGGACTGAATCGGCGCCTTGGTTTCCCAACGACGGTGGGCAACGTGATAAGTGCGAGCACTATAGATTGCCGCGGAATCGCCGTGCGTCAGAGGCAAGGGCAAGACGTAAATCTTGTTCGCGAATTCTTCACGGCTTTGACCAGCCGCCAAGACACGGTCGCCTGCGAATTGAACGCCCGTGATGTTTCCAAGTTTGCCTTCGCCGTTGGGCAAGCCGACTCGGACATGCTTCGCGGATTTCAGGTTGAGGTTGGAGATCTTGCCTTCGTCGTTGATAACCAAGATGGCACTGACGCGATCTTTGCGATTCACGGACAAGTAGATCTTGCCGCTCTTGGGGTTCACGGCCATGTCTTCAATCTTGACTCCGCCGGCTTGTGCACCCATGGCAGCCGCAACGAGGTCATCGATCTTATCGACTTTCTTCTTTAACTTCTTAACCGGACCGGAATCGCCCGTGTCGATCGCAACCACGGAACCGTTACCCGTGTCCGCTACAAGCAGTAAACCGTTCGGTCCGAAACTCATCCGACCAGCCAACCCGATCTCCAGCCCACCGTCTTGAACGTTTTGAAGGACGGGCGCCGCCTTGGTCTTCTTCGAGTCGCTCTTGGCGCTTTGAGGCACAAGAATCGCGGTCGTCAACAAACAAACACCGAGCAAGATTCCCAAGCTGCGTAACTTCATGATGGCTCTCCTGTGATTTCTTGAAAAAATCGGAACAAGGCCAAACGCAATAGGCGAGCGGCTTCAGAAAGCGTATCGTTTCTAGTAGCTCATCTCCAGTAATTGGGCTGTTTTGGTTCAAGATGATTATTGAATTGTCTAAGGATTCACTGAAAGTGCGCAAGCTGTTACTTCTCTTTTTCTCCATCGCGATCCTGATTGCAAAAGTGCCGGGTGTCCGAGCTCATAGCTACCGCATCTTCGGAGATAGAGTCATTGCGTCTTCTTCGGGGAAGTATGCGGTCGGATTGCAGCGAGTTGAGTATTGCTTTAACAGCTTTATCGAACCGATCGGAGATATGCGGCTTCGCTTTTACCATGACGCACGGAAAAGGCAACGATCATCGCGCGCCTCGATGAAGGTACGAGAATCAGGAAACACCATAGCAACCTTCCAACAGGAGGCTTGTATTGACGCAGATTTCTGGAAGGGCCGCTCGCGGTCATGCTGGGAGATCTCCTTGTCTTCCTCGCAAATACCTGGGCAAACACTTGTTTCAAATCGCGGCCACGTCATTCTGCTTGATGTTTATGGTGACAATGAATCCGTCGCTCGCAACGAGTATCCCGCGATTCGAATTCTCAACAAAGAGGGTAAAGCTTCGCACATCTATCTGAAGAAACTAGCGGAGATCAAGCTGATTTCATGGCCGACGTATTGGAGAGCTGATGCGTGGGTGGATGAAGTTCGTCATGAGCTTGTCGTGGGTATTTCTCAAGTCGAATCTGAGGAATTCGACTATCCGCCGGTTGCTTCTGTGTTTCGTTCAATCAATCTTGAGTCGTGTCAAGTGACTGCGTCATCACTAGAGAATTTTCAAAATACTATTCATTCCCATCACCCCAATAGGCTTTTGAACCTGCTGCGATCTCTTGTTGTTGTCAAAAAGCCGGATCTTCAGGGCCCAATTCAACGCCTCAAGGAAAGCTCTTCCAGCATCCGAATTCTGAAAATGGCGACCAAGTCCTCGCCAAGTGATCGTGAAGCCGCCGAGATCGTTGATTGGCTGAATCACAAGCCCATAGAAAAGTTCACAAGTGCCGAATACGAGACTCGGGCGATCTTGATTTCACACGCTGACTCGTGGACTTCACGGGAGAAGGCCTTTTCAGTAGCCCTGAAGGCGTACTTTCAACACAAGGATGCGGCCTTTCTTCAGGTCATGACGAGACATCGAATGGAAGCCGTCAAATACATCAGAAGTCAGTATGAGTCGAATGACTCATCGAAGATAAAGCGATAC
This sequence comes from Planctomycetaceae bacterium, assembly GCA_002722955.1. Lineage (GTDB taxonomy): Bacteria > Planctomycetota > Planctomycetia > Planctomycetales > Planctomycetaceae. Next base: position 27,126 of record PBMZ01000103.1, read on the forward strand.
GAAGATATCATTAAACGGCTGTCACGGTTTTAGGCGTCTTGGTTTTCCAGGCGACAAACTCAGACTTCCGCGCCAAGACTTCGAAACCGACCGGCGAATTTCCAGAAGTTGTTGATCTAGTGCAGGTTGTGGTTTAGACTGCCGATAGAGAAAAGTGGGCTCTTTAGCGCATCGCGCTTAAGATCCCTGCGTGGATTTCGTGGCCTTACACGCAATTAGTCTTGGAGTGAAGAGATGACCAACCTTCCCAAGTCGACCTCGTTAATGTCCAAAGTCATCTTTCGCATGCGAGTTCTCTCGCTGGGCCTAACGGCTTTGATTTCGTTTCTGGTTGGCACATGCATTTATCTAGTCGCGTTCTTAGTGCAACGCCTGACAGGTTTGTATCCCGACGTGTTCGATCCAGCCACGTTGGCCTTCGTACCAGCGTTCGCCGTGCTGGGAGCCGTTCTCTTCCATCGACGACCACAACGAATGAATGCCGCCAGAAAAATTGACGAGCGTTCCGGAAGCAAGGACTTGTTCCTGACCGTTTGCTTGTTGGAAGAGTCCGCTGGCAAGTTCCAATCGATCGTCGCCAACAACGCGGAAAAAGCCGCGGAGAAAATCGACCCCAACTCAATCGTGCGGTTTGATCGATTGGCACCGATGTCGATGTGGTCCGTTGCGACTGCCGCCGCCGTTGTTCTGACCGTCTTGTTCTTCCCGTGGCAGCTTGATCCATTCGGCAAAGTCGCCGTCGCTCAAGAGCAAGAAGCCGCGAAGAAAGAATTGGCTGAAACAAAGAAAGCGACAGAAGCTCGCCAAGCACAATTGAAGAAGAAGGATAGCGAGGAAGAAGAGGGCGAGGTCTCGAAGGACGTCAAGAAAGCTGTTGACGACCTGAAGATGGCATTCAACAAAGCCAAGCCGAAAACCAAACGCGCCAACGCCGAATCGCTTGGCAAGAACCAAAAGGTCATCGGCGAGAAGTGGCGCAAGCTCAGCGCCGAGAAGCTCAAAGAACTCACGGCCAAATTGCCCGAAAATCAAAACTTTGGCGCCAGTGCTTCTCAAGAGAAGCTCGAGAAGTGGTCAAAGGAGTTGATGGAAGGTTCGACCGAGGCTCTCCAAAAGGAAATCAATTCGATCAAAGACGATCTTGAGCGTTTGTTCAAAGAGAAGGATCCGGTCAAGAAGGCCGAGATGCAACGACAGCTCAAGAAGAAAATGAAGGACTTGGAAGACTTCGCGACCGAGAAGGCAAATTCCAAGCAGCTCGCCGCGGCACTGAAGCGGGCTCAGAAGCAAATGCAACTTGCCAACAAAGAGGGCATGTCCGCTGAAGAAGCCAAGGAAGCGATGCAGCAATCGATGGACTTGGCAAAGATGGAACTTGAAGAAATCAAACAATCTGCTCAAGACCTGAAGAAGCTGGAAGAGGCGCTGCAAACTCTGCAAATGGCCAAGCAACTGAACGAGCAAGAAAAGCTCGACGGTGAGCAAACCGAGGGTTTCCAAACGCTGGCCGATTACGAAGAACTCTACGCCGAAATCATGGGTGAAGGCCAAGGTCAAGGCGATGGAGAAGGAGAAGGTGACGGCGACGGAACCGGCGCGGAAGGAATCGGCGAGGGCGGTGAAGTCCCCGAAGATGACTCGGTCGAGACGGGCTTCAAGACGGAGTTGTCGAAATCGCAAATCGTTGCTGGCAAGGTTTTGTTGTCGTTGACATCGAAAGGCCTGAGCGACAGTGGCGACGCCGTCAAGAAATTCCAGGCCATCAAGGCGATCAAAGAGGGTGTCAGTGAAGCGATCTTGACCGAACAAATTCCTCCGGGCTACCACGATGGTATCAAGGGGTACTTCGACAACATCGACAAGACACTCAAGAAGGGTGGACAGCCCGCCAAAGCAGCACCGGCTGCTAGCCCCAAAGCCGAGCCGTCCAAGTAGTCCAAAGCGTACGAGTTTAACCGCAAGCCGAAGGCGACAACGCCTGCTCTAAGGTTTTGGCGCGCCCCGACTATCTTCATCCGCCCAAAACGCCCTCCATGCCAAGCAATCCCAATTCTTCTGGCCGTGAAATCGTCGTTGTCATCTGCGTGCTGCTCACGATAGCGGCCGGCTATCTGATGTTCTCAAGCGGTTCAGGCCAAGACGACGCGCTGGTCGTTTACTGTGCTCACGATTCCGTTTTTTCTGAGCGGGTACTTCGTAAGTTCGAGCAAGATACCGGTATCAAGCTGAAGATTCGATTCGACACGGAAGCCACGAAATCCTTGGGTTTGGTCAATCAACTCGTTCGTGAAAAAGATCACCCGCGCTGCGATGTGTTTTGGAACAATCAAGTTCTGGGCACGATGCAAATTCAGGAACAAGGGATTTTATTGCCGTACCAAGGATCTGGCTTTGACCGCATCCCCGACGGCTTAAAGGATCCCGACGGACATTGGGTTGGCTTTGGTGCGAGACTGCGAGTCTACATCGTCAACACCGATAAAATGGAAGCCACGGAAGCAGCGGTTGCTGAAGCCGAGAAGGGCAACTTGTCCCGAATGGCGATCGCCAAGCCTCTTTACGGGACGACGCTCTCGCATTTCAGTTTGATGTGGCAGCAGCGCGGCGAGGCTGGCATGAAGAAGTGGCATGCCGATCTAAGAAAACGTGACGTACAAGTCGTCAATGGCAACGCGACCGTCAAGAATCTTGTCGCTGATGGCGTTTGTGATTGGGGCTGGACGGACACGGACGATTACTTCGTGGCCGCTGATGACAACAAGCCAGTGACGATGCTGCCCATACGCGTCGCCGACGGCAAGACGATTTGCATGCCGAACTCAGTCGCCATCATTCGCGGCACACCTCGGTTGACCAAAGCGCAGCGGCTGGTTGATTTTCTGTTGTCCGAAGAGAACGAAATCGAGTTGGCGAAGTCCAAAGCGCGACAAATCCCACTCGGCCCCGTCGACGAAACGCAGCTCAGCGAAGATGTCCGCAAACTGAAGACTTGGGCCGCGGACGCTTACGACATCACTGGACTTTCGGCCGCTCGTATGGAGTGCCTGAATTGGCTTAAGTCGGAGTACCTCCAATGAGTCTGGCGGTGGCCTGCGGCTGGACACTCTTGCGCAGTTTCATCGTCGCCATGCTGGCCGTGCCAGTTTGCTGGAAGTTGGAAGCCGTTCTCGATTCGCTGCCGCGAGCCGGTCGCCGCACTGTTTGGTTCTTGCTGGCTGCTGCTTTCTTGGCACCGGAATTGTTGATCGGATACGCGTACTCGAACTTCCAACTTTCACTGGTTCGATATCCGGCTCTCAACGAATCGCTTTACGGATTCTTAGTTCTGCTGAAGGTCATTCCGGTCGGAGTTGCCGTCGCCCGATTCTCGCCAGCGCCGCCAGTTTCTTCCGAGGCATTGCACATCCATCGTTTGTCAGGTGGCGGCGCGAGTTTCAGTAGCCTGATTCGAGGTCCCGCGCGCATCCATCTTTGCACGGCCAGTGTCGTGTTCTTGTTGAGCTTCCAAGAGTTCGAGATGGCCTCGTTCTTTGCCACTGCTTCGTGGACCGTGTGGCTTTACGATCAGCAAGTTGGCGGCTTGATGCTCTCAGAATCGCTCCGCTTCGCCATCATGCCCGTCGTGACCGAGGCACTCGTGCTGGTGCCGTTAGTGTTGTTGGCAACACAAGGCAATTCGCTCGCCGCGGATCCTGAAAAGGAGCGAAGGCCGCAGTCGCGCACAGTCATCTTTTGCCTGTTGACGTACTTGCCCGTCGCGATCATTGCTCTCATCGCGATCCCGTTCGCAATCATGGGCAGCGGAATTCTTGACGGCCTTCGAATCTTGTTGACAGACACGCTGCAGCGAAACGGGTTCTTGATATCAGTGGCGACAGCCGCCGGCTTCGCTGTCCCCGCCGCCATCCTAAGTCACAGCTTGGCGGGATTGCTGCTGAATTATTGTGTGCTGCGAAGGGAAAGTTGGAAGTCCCGAGCATGGATTGCGGCCGCTTGTTTGCCGGGCTTATTCGGTTCTCTCAGTATTTCCTTGGCGCTGGTTGCTCTGTTCCAAATTGGTCTGCTCAACCCGCTTTACGATACCATCATTCCGCTGATGATCGGGACGACACTGTTTCTGCTGCCTCGGGCTGTTTTGTTGCGGCTGCTACTGAACTCCGTTACATCTGGAGAGAGCTCGCACTTGGCGGCTATGTTGACCGATTCGCCAATCAGCGAACAGCGGCAGGTGGGACGGCGATTGATTTGGCACGAGCGATACCGCAGACAGCTTGGCCTGTTAGGCGTTCTGTACTTCTGGGGCTACATGGAGTTAACCCTGGCCGCGCTGTTGGCTCCCGTCGGCATGATTGCCGCGCCCGTGCGTTTGTACGCTCAAATGCACTACGGTCGTAACGAAGTCTTGTCGGCGACATCGTTGTTGACGGTCATGATTCCGGTGGCCGCGTTTTTTGTGGTCGTGGGGATCATCAAGCTGATTCATCAATCGCGTTCATGATCCGCACTCGCTGGAGTCCAGGCTCTAGCCGCCGAGATGCAGGCTTGGGTGCGCCTAAAGGCTGGACTCCAACGACCGCGAACGCTAGCAGCAATAAACTCGCGACTCTATGATTCCCGCATGAAACGCGTGGGGATCATCGCCTGCTTACTGTTAGGGCTGACATTCTTCGGAGCTGCTGGGCTGCGGTGGATTGAAGGCGCCGATTGGACCACGTGTTTGTTCATGGCCGTGATCACGCTGACGACGGTCGGCTTCGAGGACCCCATTGGCCTGAGCCCAACGGGCCAGTGGTTTGTGATGATTTATCTGGTAACGGGTTTGGGCGTGTTTACCTACTCGGCAGCTCAGCTTGGCCAGTGGGTTGTCAGCATGGAAATGAGGTCGCTGGGGAGAAGGCGGATGCAAAAACGAATCGATAGCCTTAGCGGTCATTACATCGTCTGTGGCCAAGGACGCATGGGGTTGATCATCTGCGAGCAACTCGCCGTCAGGAACAAACCCTTTGTCGTGATCGATCGCGATGACGAGCGATTATTGGCCAACTGTGAAGAGAACAACTGGTTAAGCGTCGTGGGAGATGCCACCGACGACGTCGTGTTGGAGAAAGCCGGTATCAAGCGAGCCTCGGCATTGACGACGGCGCTTCCATCGGATGCCGACAACGTTTACGTCGTGCTGTCCGCAAGATTGTTGAACCCCGACTTGCAGATCGTCGCGCGAGCCAACGACGAAAAGGCAACGATCAAAATGGAACGCGCCGGTGCGTCAAGAATCGTCAGCCCTTTTAATAGCGGCGCCGTCAAAATGGCTCGCTTCATGTTGAACCCCGGAATCGAAAACTTCCTTGAGATCGCCGGGAACCGCCACGATGGCGTCGAAATCGCAGACTTCGTCGTCGCAAAAGGCGGTCCGTACACCGGCAAGAAGTTGATGGAGACCGACTTACGAAGCCGCGGCGTGATGGTGATCGGAATCTGTCGCCAGAACGGCGAACAACTGATTCCGCCCGATGGAACCGCAACGCTCGAGCAAGGGGATTGCGTCTACGCCTTTGGTGAGGCCGACGCCATCAACACGATCATCGTCGAATCCGCGGAACGCGAAGCCGCTGCAAGCGAGTTGTTGTAATCCTAGACATCGCCCCCGACTTTAAGTCGGGGGTTCTCACGTCTTTGCACTACAACGGAACGAGTAGTGCAAAGACGCGAGAACCTCTGAGCTAAACTCAGGGACGGAGGTCGTGGATCTCCATTCCCAATGATGTGATCCTTGTGAAATCAGTCGAATCTGCGATGATCTAAACGATTCGAGCCACCCGCTGGAGATCTCTCATGCCCAAGAAGAAATATCGCGTTGGAATCATCGGCCGAACCAACAAAGGACACTACGGGCACGGACTGGACTACGTTTGGAAAGACGTCGAGCGAGCGGACGTGGTTGCTGTTGCTGACGAAGACAAAGCTGGCTTGGCGGCGGCCGTTAAACGGACCGGTGCGAAGACCCCTTATCTGAATTACCGGGCGATGCTTGAGAAGGAAGACCTCGACATTGTCGCGGTTTGCCCACGTTGGATTGATAAGCACCATGAGTACGTCATGGCCTGCGCGGAAGCCGGCTGCCACGTTTACATGGAAAAGCCGTTCTGCCGCACGCTCGAAGAAGCGGATGAATTGGTCACGAACTTCGAAATGCGACACCTCAAATTGGCCATCGCTCACGGCAATCGTTACACGCCGCAACTAGCCGTCGCGAAGAAGCTTATTGAAGCTGGTGAGATCGGTGACGTGCTCGAATATCGAGCTCGCGGAAAAGAAGATTCACGGCGTGGCGGTGGCGAAGATCTTTGGGTGTTGGGCACTCACATGTTGGACCTGATGAGAGCTTTCGCCGGCGATGTGACCTCGTGCTACGCGACCGTTCGCGACAAGGGTGAACTGGTCTCGAAGAAGCACGTCTACGATGGCAACGAGGGTATCGGTCCCTTGGCTGGTGACAGCATCGACGCGATGTATCAATTCGAAGACGGTAAGGCAGGCTACTTCTCGTCGCATCGCGGTGCTGCTGGCAGTCCGACTCGTTTTGGACTGAAGATCTTCGGTTCACGCGGAGTCATCGAGTTTCAATCAGGTTATCTGCGAACGGCGTTTCTGTTGAAAGATGCCGCGTGGTCGCCTGGCCGCAGTGGTGCCAAGTGGCAACCGATTTCTTCCAACGGAGTTGGCAAGCCAGAGACCATGACAGCTCCACACCGAGCCAACTTGGCCGCTGCCAACGATCTGATCGATGCCATCGTCAAGGATCGCGATCCGATCAGCTGTATGTACCACGCGCGTTCCGCCACGGAGATGATCGTAGCCGTGTTCGAATCACACCGCCAACAGGGTCCGGTCGCAGTGCCTCTCGAAAATCGCAAGAATCCGTTGACGATGCTGAAATCGTAAGCGGGCGATCAAGAGCGTCGCGCCAGCGTCTCGAACAGATTGCGAATCTCGTCATCGATTTCGTTGGCATTCGAGACTGTCTGCGCAATCTCCTCGCGTAGCAATTCGCGATACCGCCGGCGCATTCGCGTGGCCACCATCTTTGCAGCGGCTTCTGTCATGTCTAACTGCTCGGCCGCATCGTGATACGTTGTCCCACTGTGACTGCCGACCAAGAACGCTCTTAGGATTTGGAATTGTTCCACCTTGCCTGACTGCCGTAACTCTTCTTCGAGTTGCGTCATGATTTGATCCAACAGTGCCACCGCCCAATCGCGTTTGTAGAGCTCTTCAGGCGTCAGCCCGCCAGTTGGCTGAATCTGAATTTGTGAATCCGCGGCCTCGAAATCGAGTGGTATCGGTGTCTTGCGGCCCCCGCGTTTTTGTGCTTTTTCTGCTTGCCAGTTTTTAGCCAAGAAATTCTTGAACGCAGTCAGCAAAAACGCGCGAAACCGGCCGCGACCAGGCTCGGCTGTGCCGACGTAGTTCTTTTCCAAGACCTCGGTAAAGAACGCCTGCGTCAGATCATGAGCCTCGTTCACATCCGGATCGCGGCGGCGAACATAGGCGTATAGCGGAAACCAGTAAGTCGAGCAGAGAGCAGCCAAGGCCACCTGTGAATCGGGCGATGAATCGTGTCCTGCCGCCAGCACAATGCTCCAGCGTGTCGTGGCGAAACGAGGTGTCGGTGGATTGAGCGGCGTGACCATTGTTGTATTGGAACCGGTTGGTCGAGCATCTGCAAACCCTTTTTCTCTGCCATCGTAACGACCACTGGCCGAATGATGAGCCTGCTTCGTCATTAGTTTGTATGGCGTGTTGACTTGCGGTGAACTTGCCCTGCCGTGTTCAATAGGCAAGTGAAACCGCAACTGGTCGCTCCTCAGAGTTTAAAAGGAAGTATTGATGAAACGCACGATTCTGGCGCTGGTTACGCTCGCGCTTATTGGCGGCAATTTCGCAAATGCCGACGTGAAGCTGTCACGAGTATTCGGCAACCACATGGTGCTGCAACAAGAGCGGCCGATTCGAGTTTTCGGTTGGGCTGATCCTGGCGAGAAAGTTAGCGTCGAATTGGCGGGCAACAGCGCCGAAGGAACAGCCGGTGATGATGGCCGCTTTCGAGTTGAGTTGCCTCACATGAAAGCCGACGGCAAGTCTCACACGCTTACTGTCAAAGGCAGCAATACCATCAAGCTAGAAGATGTGTTGCTTGGCGAGGTTTGGATCTGTTCGGGACAATCCAACATGGAGTGGTCGGTCGCGATCTCGAAGAATGCTCAAGAAGAAATCGCTGCTGCGAAGCATCCCAACATTCGTCTGTTTAATGTGCCTGGTCACGTGGCGGGTCCCGTACCGTTGACGGATGCACGAGGCCAATGGCAAGTTTGCTCGCCGCAAAGCGTTCCGGGATTCTCGGCCGTTGGCTATTACTTTGGCCGCGCGTTGCAGCAAAAACTGAATGTCCCGATTGGCTTGGTAGGAACGAACTGGGGCGGCACGCGAATCGAGCCCTGGACGCCGCCCGTTGGATTTCAGCAGGTCGAGTCGCTCAAGGATTATCGACAAAGCCTCGATGCCACCGACATCCAATCGGAAAAGGGCAAGCAGACCCGGCAGCGATACTTGGACCAATTGGACAAGTGGCTTGATGTTGCCCGGCAAAACTTAGAAGCAGGCAAACCGATCGGCCAACCGCCTAGAGCCAACTTCACGCCGAAGGGCGGGGCGACGCAAATCTATAACGGTATGGTTCATGCATTGATTCCGCTGAGTGCTCGCGGAGTCATTTGGTATCAAGGTGAATCGAATGCCGGCGACGGTGTACGTTACGAATTTTTGAAAGAGGCACTGGTCAAAGGCTGGCGAACGGTCTTTGAAAACGATGACCTTTCCTTCTACTGGGTGCAATTGGCAAACTTCACGGCACCCAATGAGAACCCTGCGGGCGGCGGATGGGGTCACGTTCGCGAAGGTCAAAGACGCGCCCTTCGAATTCCCAACACGGGGATGGCCGTCATCATCGATATCGGCGAGGCTCGTGACATTCACCCGCGAAACAAACAGGATGTTGGTGCCAGACTGGCGCTTTGGGCATTGGCCGAGAATTACGGTCATGACATTGTCTACTCCGGCCCGCTTTATAAAGGCATGAAAGTCGAAGGCAACAAGATTCGCATTTCGTTCGATCATGTTGGCGGCGGTCTGATGATGGGCAAGAAAGAAGGACTCGAGCCAACTAAAGAAGATGCTAGGGCAGAACTAACGCAATTCGCCATCCAAGCCGATGACGGGCAGTGGCATTGGGCTCAGGCCAAGATTGACGGTGACACCGTCGTTGTATGGGCCGAGGGAGTCGAGAAGCCTAAGAATGTGCACTTCGGCTACCAATCGAATCCTGTCGGCATCAATCTCTATAACAAAGAGGGACTACCGGCCTCACCGTTTAGAACCGAGTAGCCGAGAGGAGCCGTCACTTTCCAAGTGACGAGCCTTCGTCGTAAACACAGAAATACGAAGGAAGTCTCATGAGAACGATTGTCTTTCTCATTGGCTTATCACTTGCAGCAAGCAACTTCGCCAGTGCCGATGAAAAGAAATCGCTGGCGGAAGAGCTGCCTCGAATTGGCGCGGTCGAGCCCGCTGATGCAGTGAAGACATTCAAAGTCTTGCACGGCTTTAGTCTCGAGCAGGTCGCTGCAGAACCGTTAGTGGCCGATCCTGTTGATGGTTGCTTTGACGCGAACGGTCGGCTTTACATCGCCGAGATGCGCGACTATCCGTTCTCGGACGAGCCAACTCGCTACAACCCCGAGGGAGGTGGAAAGAAAAACGCGGGCATCGTTCGTTTGCTGGAAGACACCAACGGCGATGGCAAGTTTGATCGCAGCATCAAGTTTGCCGACAAGCTGCGCTTTCCAACATCCGTCTGCTGCTACGACGGCGGAGTCTTCGTGTTGGCACCGCCGACACTGCACTACTTCAAAGATACCGACGGAGACGACGTAGCCGACGTCCACAAGATCGTCTTTGAGGGTTTTGGACGCGCAAACGTGCAGGGTCTTGCCAACAATATGAAGTGGACTTTCGATAACCGCATCGCGCTGGCGGCTGGGCGAAATCCTGGCAAGTTGACTCAAGACGGAAAAGAAGTCTTTACGCTTGGTGGCAAGGACCTCGTATTCGACCCGAAGACCTACGAACTCGAGCCGCTTACGGGAGGTATCCAATTCGGCCACAGTACCGACAATTACGGAAACCGCTTCGTTTGCAGCAACAGCAACCACATCCAGCACATCGTCTTTCCTTACCGATATACCAAACGTAACCCATACTTTACCGCGTCAGAGACAATCCGATCGATCGCCAAACGCGGCGCGGCGGCTCCTGTCTTTCGTCGTAGTGGCGCGGAACCGTGGCGCATTGTTCGTACGCGTCGTCGCATCTCCGACCCAAAGATGAAAGCCCGCCTACCGCGAACCGAACAATTTGCGATTGGCTTTTTCACATCGGCAACCGGTGTGACGGTTTATCGAGGCAGTGCGTACCCGCAACAATTCCAAGGCAACGTGTTCGTTGGCGACGTCGGTGGAAACTTGGTGCACCGCAAAACAATCGCTGCCAACGGCGCCAGCTTCTTGGCCGATCGGGCTGATGAAAAAGCCGAGTTCATCGCGTCAACGGACAACTGGTTCCGCCCAACGAACTTCGTCAATGCTCCGGATGGTACTTTGTTCCTGTTAGACATGTACCGAGAAACGATCGAGCATCCTTATTCGATCCCCGCTGATATCAAGAAACACCTGCTCTTGGAAAGCGGCGATGATCGCGGCCGCGTGTACCGGTTGAGGCCACCAAATTGGAAACAGCCAACAACACCAAAGCTCGCCAAAGCGTCATCTGCCGAGTTGGTCCAACAACTCGAATCAGGTAATTCCTGGAATCGCGAGACCGCCCAAAGATTGCTGGTCGAACGCCAAGACATGTCGAGCGTCAAAGCACTTCGCGCGTTGGTGAACTCGACCGCACCGGCCACGGCCAAGGTTCATGCATTGTGGACACTGAATGGACTGGACAACTTGACGGCCGCTGACGTGCATTCGGGTTTGACTGACCAAAACCCTCGAGTCCGTGAGCAAGCGATTCGTCTCTCCGAAGAATTGAAATCGATAACGCCAGCGATTCTTGCCGAACTGAACAAGCTCACAAAGGACAAAGACGCCCGCCTGAGATTTCAGTTGGCGCTGAGTCTTGGCGAGTTTCAAGATCAAGCTGCCATCGACGCGCTCGTCACGATGATCCGCGATCCACAAGATTCGCTCGACATCATCTCGGCCTTGATGACATCGGCAGGACCACATCTCAAACCGATTGCCGAAGACGTGTTGATGGAGCAGAACGACGATCCTGGATTGCTGCGGTTCAAGAAAATCGCCCAAATGGTGGGAGCCCAATCCGACGATAAGTTGACAGCAACTGTGTTGACAAGTCTGGCGACTGCCGGCGGCCGTAACCATTTGGAACTTCTCAATGCGCTTGGGGCGGGTTTACGACGCCGTGGTCTCAGTGTGTTGCAATTTGCCGATAAGCTTCCCAAGGACAACCCAACGATTGTTGCCCTTCAAATGATCAGCACGGCTCAGACGAGGACGGCCTTAGATGAGAAGGCTCCTTCGGCAGCGCGACTTAAAGCGATTGAGTTCTTACGAGAAATTCCTGTCGACGGTGTGATCGATGAGCTGGGCAAACTCCTCACGCCAACGACATCGACGCAAATCCAAAAGACGGCCATCGCGACGTTGGCCGCATATAGCTCGAACGATGTTCCCGCTGTGCTTTTTCGTGCTTGGCCCAAGTTGACTCCAACAGTGCGTTCCAAC
>PBMZ01000104.1 GCA_002722955.1 Planctomycetaceae bacterium
CGTTCCGCTGGGGGCTCGCTCCGCTCGCCCCCAGCCAGCCCTTGTACGGCGATTTGAGCTACCGGCACACAAGCCAACAAACCCTCGGCATAATTCGCGACGTCACCAAACATCAGTTGGCATTCACCCTTCTCGGCATTGCGGCGGCCGTGAGTGATCAGTTGAGACAACCTCCCATAGGAAGCTCGATCTGTTGCCAGAAGTACAACCGGCGGCGCATCAGTCGGCGTGATCTCGGCACCAATGAGGAGTTTGAGGTTCGCTTCTTTAGCCGCCACATGGGCTCGAACAGCCCCGGCAAGACTATTTCGATCCGTAATCGACAGTGCCGACAAGCCAAGTTCCGCAGCCTGATTGACCAACTCGTCCGGATGCGAGGCCCCTTCCAAGAACGAGAAATTCGTCCGACAACGTAGCTCCGCATAACACCCCCGGGGCCGAGGCTCTCCCGGCAGTTCCATCGTTCGTCGGTGATAAATGGGCTGTTCTGGCATACAACTTAGAGGGAACGCTAATTCACACTAATCTTCGCTAATGAAAGTTGGCAGGGACGTCAGCATTAGCGATTCTTGATTAGAGTCAATCAGCGAATATTAGTGTTCCCAAATACTCAACATTCACTCAAACACACCGTGTAAGAACCATTTGCTCGGAAGTTCACAGAACAACCAATAGCGCGAACCGGTGGTTGTCGTGACTTGGTAGTAGTCTCGGCGGATGGTGCCTGAGTCTTGCCACCAGGCAGTTGTGATTCTTTCCACTTCGGTACACTCGGTGATTCGATAATGCCGTTGGTTCCAACAAAAGCTGGCTGGTGTTTCGTTAGATAACGTCACATCGATCGGCGGCGGTTCATGCAACAATATCAACGGGCGAGCCGACGCAAGCGTCGCTTTGGGGTCAGCAAAGTGGCGTAAGCTTCCAGCTTGCGATGTTTTGGGGTTGGCAAGCTGGAAGCTTACCCCACTTTGAGAAATCGGTTCGTAACCAACGGCTTGTTCTGGAATCGGTTCGGGCAATAGTTGGGCTCGAGTAACCATGCCTTGCCCCAATCGCGCGCTCAGACGATCGGTAAGCCGCTGCAGCTCGCCGTTGTCAGCCGTTTCGTTGGCCGCGAACAAACCTTGTTGGCGGACTCGTAACACTGCCGTAGATGACGCTTCCAACTGGATCATATGAATCCATTCAGGAATCCGCGTGGCTTCCAACTTCAGCTCGATCAAGTTCAAAATGTGCGGCGGCGAGTCCGTGGGGAGAGCCAATCCGATGGGCAAGACGGTCGCTTCGGAAGCCTCGCTGTGTAGACTTAAGGTCAAACCCAACAGGCCTTGCCCGCGTGACTTGAGCGTCTTCAGAATCTGAGCCAACAAGTCTTCGCAAACGTAGCGGATTGCATCGGGATGACAGATCGGCTCGTCCGTTGCCCATTCGGCCAAGACCGGCTCGGGACGCGGCAGTGGTTCGAGCAACTCTTCACGTTGGCCGAACAGTTGGTCCAAACGTTCCGTTAATACCGCTCCAAACCGCGATGGCAGCGAGCCCCTTGGCATGGTCCTTAGACGGCCAATCGTTCGCAAATCGAACTCGTGCAATTGCGTGACGATGCGGGCCGATATCCGTAGTGCTTCGATGGGCAAGGATCGCAAGCGGCGATCGGTTCCCGTGCCATGCCCATGTCGAGCGATCGCCCAAGCCGCCCCAATCGTGTTGGCCACCGCCACGTGGGCAAAGTAGCCTCGGCAGCCAAGTTCGATCAGCAGCCGCCGCGCCAGCCCGGATTCGTCTCCGAACAGATGATCACATCCGGAAATGTCGAGCAGCAGGCAATGAGCGTCGTTGGATAACTCGATCCCTACGATAGGACTGAAGCCGTAACAGATGTTGGCAAGCTCTCGCAGCTCACACGAATCGGCAGCGGCATCGTGATCCAGGAAAATGCCCGCGTCGATCAGTGCTTGGGCTTCCGCGAGCGACATGCCTGCGCGCACGCCGAACCGCAGTGCTTGTTTGCAAGAGATTACGACATCGGCGCGGTTGCCCGATTCTCTGTACAAAACGCAAGCAGTGGATTTCGTATCAGGATCGTCTCGGTGAAGCCGCTGGATCGGAAAGTCCGGCAGCCACACACACAGCACCCGTTTCATCGCAGATATCCAATTCGACAGTTCGATCGGCAATAGCTCCTTTGGCGTAAACGCACTGCACCTCCAGTTGGCGGCGGAAAGATTGAGTAGCTACCGACGCCAGACGGTGGCTTGTTCGAGACGTTGTTGTGCGGCCACGCGGTTCGTCCACGGTCTGGCGACCGTAGCTACTGCGTGATGAGACCAATAACCGCACATCCGCCCAGCCGGATTGATTGCGAGTAGCCGCGGATCGAATCAGCAAACCCACGGCTGTGCCCGATTCGACCGCCAGTTGCAAGCGGAGAAACTCCTGAGTTCGCAGGTGATCGATCTGATACAACACCGCGCCGACTCCGGCACATCGCAGTGATTGCTCGACGGCCCAAAGTTCGTCGGCTCGTGTCTTGGGCCAGACGAAGATTGTCTTGTCCAAGTCGACACCAGCAGCGGAAAGAGCCGGTGAGTAAAAGTGGCGTTGTCCATCGATCACGATCAGCGGGCCTTGCCTTTGAGCCCGACTGGCCACGCGCATCGCTAACGAGATCGCACCGCTTCCCGGTTCGGCGGCGATCCATTCACTCAAGGTGCCTCGAGCCAACCCGCTATCGGGCAAGATCGCATCGAACTCCGGAACTCCCGTCGAGACGATGTCCTTGTCCGGAACTTGCCGCCGCAACCCATGTTGCATGCGCTGCAAGTTCGACCGCAATTGGTCAATCACCGCGGATCGCGCACGCTCCGCGTGTTCATTCAGTTTGTTCTGGACGCTTTCAGTACTGGCTGGTGCCGAAAGTCTGAATAAATTTCCAGAACAAACACGCCGCGCTACCGCGTCGGCTAAGAAGTTGGTTGGAGTCGTCACCCAAGAATCCTCGTGCGTTGGGTGAGCCGGAAAAATTTGTCATTAGTCATTTGCTATTTGGAGGGGTGGGTTGGCTCTCAATAGTAACCCGACGCGCAACCTCAGACCTTCGCTACGTCTTCTTAAATAGCAAATGACTAATGACAAATAACTAATGACAAATTCTTCACGAGCCCATCAATCGAATTACCCCAACGACGACTCCTTCGATCGTTAAGTCTTCCACCCGGCAATAAATCGGCTCCATCCCCGAGTTTGCCGGTTGCAGCCGGACGCGGCTCTTTTTCCGCTCCCGGTAAAAACGTTTCAACGTGGCCTCGTCACCAATGCGGGCCACGACTAAATCTCCATCATCACAGGTCGTTTGTTTGCGAACGACGACCAAATCGCCGTCCGCAATCGCCTCCTCGATCATCGATTCTCCGCAGACGCGAAGTGCGAAGTGGTTGTCATCCGAGAACCCCTTCAAATCGACGACGTCCGAGTGATCTTCAATCGCCTCGATCGGCGCCCCGGCGGCCACAGTTCCCAACAACCGCAAGCCGGGCGATTCGGCCAGTTGGAGGCCTCGATGTCCCGCCTGCCTCAGTAAGTAACCGTTCTCGACCAAGTTGTTCACATGAAACCGAGCCGTATGCGGTGACCCATAACCGAACTCAGCCTGGATCTCGGAAAGGCTCGGCGACCGGCCCGTCGAACGAAGCTCGTCCCGAATAAAGTCCAAAACCCGAGCCTGCACCTTCGTCAGCGGTGGCTGCGCACGCTTTGCGTGTTTATTCATTCGATTGTTCATGTTCGTACCCAATGCCGCAGCTACGGTGGTTTGCCACAGCTTTTGTGCGGGTAGGCGTAGCGGAAGCCGCCAAGGCTTTCGGCAATGCCGAAACTGGCGAAGTCCACTACCCCTCGATAACCATCGTCAAACTGTGATCGCTAAAACTAATCAAAATGCATTAGTAGTTCAAATTTATTATTTTTGCCAAGGCGTGAAAAGTGAAACTTTGGACATCGTAATCTTGCGAGTTCTTGTGATTACTCATCCAGCGGCAGATTCAAGAGTTCGTCAAGAACACCCGGACAAGCCGCTTCGATCATGTCGAGCACGTACTCGAAGCCTTGAGCTCCGCCGTAATACGGGTCGGGGACGTCGACGGGATAATCGTCGTCTAAGAAGTCGCTGAGCAAATGCAAGCGGGCGGTTCCTAACCGGCTGAGCATTTCGATGTCGGTGCGGTTGTTTCGATCCATGGCAACGATCAAGTCGAACTCGTTCAAATCGTTGCGGTTGACTTGTCGAGCCCGACTGATCAGCGTGTAGCCTCGATCCGAAGCGGCGGCTAGCATGCGAGGGTCGGCGGTCTTGCCGGTGTGGTAATCAATTGTGCCCGCCGAATCGATTTCGATACGATGCGACTCACCGCGGCCCTCGACAAATTGCCGAAAGATTCCTTCGGCCGCCGGTGATCGGCAAATATTTCCCATGCACACAAAAAGGATTCGCCGTTGCCTGTCACTCATTTTCCACCCGACGCGATTAAGGCTGCCTTGAAACACCTGAAGTCGAGCGATCCTATCTTAGCCACCGTCATCGAACAAGTTGGCGATTTCACCTTGCAGTTGGAGAAGAGCAAGTATCGCATTCTTGTGCGTTCGATCATATCTCAACAATTGTCCACAAAGGCGGCTCGCACGATTCGCCAAAGGCTCGAAGCCACCATCAAACCCAAACGCGTCACGCCCGAGAACATCGCTGGCATCACCGACGAGCAAATGCGAACAGCGGGTCTCTCGCGGCAGAAGATCACGTACATGCGAGATTTAACGGACCGCGTCGTCGACGGGCGGCTCAAGCTAAACAAGCTCACCTCACTCGACGACGAAGACGTGATCGCCGAGCTAATTCAAGTCAAAGGCATTGGCCGTTGGACAGCTCAGATGTTCCTGATGTTCTGTCTCGGCCGCTTGGATGTTTTTCCCGTCGATGATTGGGGAATTCGTTCCAACATCCGAAACTTATACGGCTTTGACGAGATGCCCAACAAAGCGCAATGTCTTGAAGTCAGCGAGCCCTGGCATCCCTACGCATCGATCGCTAGTTGGTACTGCTGGCGCAGCGGTGATGTCGAGGAAGTCAAGACGCCGGGAGCAGAGTATCCCGTGTGAGAGTCAGAACAACGGGCTTTCATCGTTTAACGCCGGCGCCCTTGGCTGGGGGTTAAACGAAATAGTTCACGGAATTACTTTGATCGTCGCTTTACGAAAAGCGACGATCATGGCTGTTTCCCCTTCGAGTTCCTTACGTTTGAGTGCCGCAGGAATCTCAGCGATTGGAAATCCGGGCAAGCATTCACTTTCGTTGGCTTCGACGTAGCCATCGCCGTCGAGCCGATAAACTTGGATGGCGTCGTTTTCCCATCGCCAGATTTCGGCAACGCCCATCTCGGCATAAATCGGCAGCTTCTTGACCGACCGATTTGTATGATCGACTTCGACGACCAAGTCGGGTGGAGGATCGTCTTCTAATGAGAGTTCACGTCGTCCACGCGTGCTCGGCTCGTGGGAAATGTAGTAGCCGTGGTCAGGCTCGAGTCCGGCTTTTAAGTCTTCGCGCTGGCACGTCATCGAACCACAACTGGCAATTTCAATCAGCTTTTCTTCCGTCCAGGTACAGATTAGTCGATTGATGACTTGGGCTACCATTTCGTGTAAGTAGGAAAGCGTCATGATTTCGAGCACTCCCTGATGATACGTCATGCGCGTATGATCGTTCTCGGGATCGTCGCGTAGATTGACGTACGTCTTCCACGGAACTCCGCGCAAGACGGCGTGCTCGCAAGTCGGTAGAGTCGATGCTGTTGCCATGTGACGGCTACCAATTCAAAGGGATCGTTCAACATCCATTTTGGCCATACGATCGTCTGTTGTCGACCTTGATCGTCATGGCAGCAGCAGAGAGTTACTTTGCGTCCACTTTACTACTGGAGACTTGCTGCTTCGAATTCCCTGCTTCCTTCTTTGCCTTCGCACGCTGTTCTGTCAGAGCCAGCAACTCTTGAACATACTTCTTACTGCTACCAGGGAATCTTTTTCCTTTAGCATAGAGGCGCAGTTGTTCGGAATCTGAAAGCATGGCTGTTCGGGCGATTCCTAGGTAGCGTTTAGGCAGCGGATGCCGAATGTTGGCCTTTCTCAACTCTTCCGCGACTCCGGCCTCGGGACCGATCAAGCCAAGAATGTAAACGCACTCTAACTGAATCCACCACTTCGTTGTTGAGTTCATACGTTTGATCAGCGGGCTAGCTGCTGGCTTGCCGATTTTGACCAATGCGTCGCGAACGGGATGATGTTTCGGGACACAGCCACAGCCATTCAATGCTGAAATAAGAGTACGAACATGTTCTGGCTTGGGATTGTCAAGAATCTTACGAGACACCGGACTTGGTGACTTATCCAGAGCCAGCGCGGATCGGTAACTCGCGATCGTCAGAGAGGCCACGATCATCGTGCTGAACAGTGCCCGCCGAATTGTCATTGAGAAAATCGATGTCAGGTTACGGATCATTGAGTTCTCCTTTTGCCGACAAGAGTTTCAAGACATCGACATTGATCAATCTGCGAAACATCCAAGTAATGCCTCGCTTTGATTAAACTCACAGGCAGTCCAAAAGTTTCGAGTTTTATTCGCAAATCGAAGCAATTCACCCAGAACAGTATCATACCTTAGGTATCGATTGATATCTTGAGCCAAAGCGAAAATGTCACGTCTACCAACGATTATCGACACACTGAAAGGCCGCCGCGTCACGGTCATGGGGCTCGGTATGTTTGGTGGTGGTGTTGGCGCTGTCGAGTTCCTCTTTCAGCAAGAAGCCGACGTCACGGTGACGGACCTTCGTGGCGCAGAAGTGTTGTCTGCGTCGCTCAAGGAAATCGATCGCTTGGAGCAGCAGTACGGTGCGAAAAGCTCAGTCGTATCGGGAGAGCATCGGTCACAAGACTTCCTCGATGCTGATCTGATCGTCGTGAATCCCGCCGTTCCGCGGAGCAGCGAGTTCCTGGCGCTTGCGGAATCGAACAACGTGCCGCTTACGAGTGAGATGAATCTGTTTTGGTCGCGGAATCCGGCCAAGACGATCGGTGTCACTGGCAGCAACGGCAAGTCCACGACGACGGCGCTCATTCATTCGATCCTGAAGAACGCTGGTGTTTCTTGTTGGTTGGGTGGCAACATCGGTCAGAGTTTGTTGCCGGTCGTCGATCAAATCCGTAGCGATGATTGGGTCGTCTTGGAATTGAGCAGTTTTCAACTCGAGGACCTTGACCGCATTGAAGCGAGTCCCAACATTGCCGTCGTCACCAATCTGACACCAAATCATCTCGACCGTCATGGGACCATCGAGGAA
The DNA here is from genome assembly GCA_002722955.1 of Planctomycetaceae bacterium. Classification (GTDB taxonomy): domain Bacteria; phylum Planctomycetota; class Planctomycetia; order Planctomycetales; family Planctomycetaceae. Next base: position 7,392 of record PBMZ01000104.1, read on the forward strand.
TACCGCCGCTGCAAGCAAACTATTGTCCGCTGGCAATCCGATCGCGACACCGCCGTCTTAAACGGGGACGATAACGACGTGTCGGCTTGGCCTTCGAACGGCCACCGTGTTTACTTCGGCCAAGATCGAACCAATGGCAACGGTGTCTACGATAACCGTAACGATTCAGCACAAATCGTCGAAGGCAATCAAACTCGCGAGTTCCCGCTGGCCAAGCACTTAAAAGTTCCCGGCCAACACAACTTTTCCAACGCGATGGGGGCGATAGCAGCGGCACTTGCTGCTGGTGTCGGCTTAGATCAAGTCGGACCAGGGATCGCCGCGTTCAGTGGGCTTCCTCACCGATTGCAGTTGGTGGGCGAGTATGAAGGGCGCCGCTTCTACAACGATTCTATCGCTACGACTCCCGAATCTTCGATCGCTGCGCTTCAAGCGATTGATGCGCCGATCGTGTTGCTTGCCGGCGGATACGACAAGAAGATCGATCTGTCGCCGATGGTCGACGCCATCGCAGAGAACGCTCGCGCCGTCGCTTTGATGGGACAGACCGCAACACAACTGCAGCAACTGCTGAAAACAAACAACGAACAAACAAATACTAAGGTCTGCTCAAACTTCCCAGAAAGCTTCGAATGGGCTTGGCAAATTTCTCGCCCAGGTGACGCAGTCTTGCTCTCACCCGGCTGTGCAAGTTACGGTTGGTTTGACAGTTTTGTCGACCGAGGCCGCCAATTCGCAGCTGCTTATGACAACTTGGTCAGACGCCATGAATGAGCCCCAATGGGGTCTTCGTTGAATAACGGCAAGCCAACCGCCTGCGTTCACTTTTGAAACCGATTTCAGACAACCCACTAACAAACAACAATCAATGCCACTCATTCGTTATGCCATCGAAAATCCCGTCAAGGTCGCGGTTGCCGTCTTGCTGACAGTGCTGTTTGGGATATTGTCGTTCATGGCCACGCCAGTACGACTGACACCCGAGGTGACGGAACCGGAAGCCACCGTGCGTACTCGATGGCCGGGTGCGAGCGCATTGGAAGTCGAACGCGAAATCATTGAAGAGCAGGAAGCTCAACTCAAGAGCATCGAAGGGCTGCGCGAGTTCAAAAGCGAGAGCACAAACTCCGAAGGCACGATTACGTTGAAGTTTGAAGTCGGCCAAGATTTAACCGACGCGCGATCGCAGATCACCGACAAGTTAAATCAAGTTCCCGAGTACCCCGAAGATGCGCGCGAACCCACGATCACGACGGGCAACGTCAATGCATCGGCCATTGCATGGTTTATTTTGAAACCCATGCCGCCGACTGTGCAGGACCTGAAAGCATACTTACGGGTTTATCCTGAACTGCAACCGCTGTTGCAGCCTATGATTGAACAGCCCGAGACCATCAGCTTGTCGGTACTCACCAAGCTGGCCGAACAGCACGAATCGCTGAAACCGCTCATCCAAAGCAAACACGATCCAGCCAAATTGCGGAAGTTCGCAGAAGACATTCTCGAGGCTCGCTTCGAGCGTGTTCGCGGAGTCTCGAACTCGAACGTATACGGTGGTCAAGAACAAGAATGTCGGGTTACCGTGAACCCCGCGCGGCTGGCCGCTTTTAGTTTGACCATTGCCGATCTGCGCCGCGCACTGACGGGGCAAAACAAGAACACCTCTGGCGGCGACTTGTGGGAGGGCAGGCAACGCAATGTCATCCGCACGTTGGGGCAGTTTCGAGACGTCGACCAAGTTGCCGACACAATCATCGCTCAGCGATCGAGCAGTCCTGCCCGAGTTCGCGACGTGGCCAAAGTTACCATCGACTACAAAAAGCCTGATGGAGTGGTACGGCAACTCGGGGTGGAATCGATCGCCGTCAATGTGCAACAGGCTCCGAATTCCAACGTGCTAGAGATCATGGGACCACCACGTTCGGTGCTCGACTTAAATCATGATGGGACGATCACACAGCTTGAGCTTGCGGAAGCGAAGCTGATTCACGGCGACTGTCTTCGCATTGCTGCGGAAGAGCTCAACGTTGGACTGCTTGCTCAGAAGGGCTTATGGCTCGAGCAAGTTTACGATCAGACGGACTACATCGTTTCCGCCACCGAATTGGTGCAGGGTAATATTCTGTGGGGCGGCACGCTAGCAGTGTGCGTTCTTCTATTCTTTCTACGCAGCCCGCGAACCGTCGTCATCGTTGGCCTGACGATTCCCATCAGCGTGATCGGGTCTTTCTTGTTTGTTCGTGGCTTTGGTCGCAGTATCAATGTCATCAGCTTGGCGGGAATGGCGTTTGCCGTCGGCATGGTGGTCGATAATGCGATCGTCGTGTTGGAAAACATCTTTCGACATTATGAATCGGGCAAGGAACCCAAAGAGGCTTCACTCCGAGGCGCGACGGAAGTTTGGGGAGCTGTCCTGGCATCAACGCTGACAACACTGGCAGTATTCGTTCCGGTGATTTTCGTTCAAGGCCAAGCCGGACAGCTATTTCGTGACATCGCGATCGCCATCAGTTGTGGCGTTGGTCTTTCGCTAATCGTTTCGATCACGGTAATTCCCACGGCCGCTTGCCGCATCCTTCGAAGCAGGCGGAAGACGAGCAACTCGAAATCCAACATGCTCGGACTAGCGACGGTCGGACGGTTCATCATCAATCTGATCACGGGAGCAATTGATGCGCTGCAGCGAGTACCGGGAAACGTTCCGTTGCGTTTGGTGATCGTGCTGATTTTTGCTGCCGGCTCTTTAGGTGGCGCCAAGTTGTTGATGCCTGAAACTGAGTACTTGCCTGATGGAAATCGGAACTTGGTGATTGGAATTATGTTTCCGCCCGCCGGTTACAACGTCGATCAAATGATTGAGATCGGTAAAGGTATCGAAAGGAACTTGAGCCCTCACTGGGAAGCGTTGCCAGGGAGTCCCGAAGAGGCGGCCTTAGATGGCCCTCGGATTGATAACTTCTTTTTCGTGGCGCGAGGGACGCGGCTGTTCATGGGGGCACGATCGGTTGACCCATTAAGGGCTCATGAACTGGTTCCTGTCATGCGTCGCGCCGCAGCAGGCGAGCCCGGCATGTTTGCCTTCGCGACACAAGCGAGTCTGTTTGAAAGTGCGCTCACTGGTGGACGAACGATCGATATCGAGATCACTGGCCCGGAACTGGACACGTTGTTCGATCAAGGCAACGAAGTGTTTCGTCTTTGCCTGCAAGCCTTTCCCGGAGATCAGGGCCACCAAATTCAACCGCCGAGCATGAATCTGTCCAGCCCGGAATTGCATATCCTGCCGCGATCCGAGAAGGCGGCCGAGTTAGGCGTTAGCGTGGCCGATTTAGGTTATTCGGTCGATGCTTTGGTCGACGGAGCCTACGCTGGCGATTACTGGCACGAAGGTACAAAAGTCGACTTGGTGATTTACGGTGCCGACGAGTTCGCGAGGCATTCACAGGACGTCGAAAGTCTACCGGTCAGCACACCGCAAGGCGGGCTCGTCAACATGTCGTCGTTGGCCCTTGTTGATCTTGGCAGCGGCCCGGAAAAAGTCTCGCACGTCGAGAGAACGCGGTCGATCGTCGTCCAGGTGAAGCCATCACGCGTGCTGCCGTTGGAATCGGCCATGAACACGATCGATCGGGATGTTCGTTTGCCGATGCTGCAAACCCGCGAATTCGAGAGTGGCCAGTATCAAATCCGCTTGGCCGGTACAGCCGACAAGTTGGATGAAACTCGCCGCGAACTTCAATGGAATCTCTTTTTGGCACTGGTCATCACCTACCTGTTGATGGCGGCGTTGTTTGAATCGTTCTTTTATCCGTTGATTATCATGATCAGCATTTTGTTGGCACTGGTTGGAGGTTTCGGTGGGCTTGCCGTGTTGAACGTGTTCATCCCGCAATCTCTCGACATGCTAACGATGTTAGGTTTCGTAATCTTGATCGGCACGGTGGTCAACAATGCCATCTTGATCGTGCATCAGGCGCTGAATCATATGCGCCACGATTCGATGGATGAACGGGCGGCGATTGTCGAGAGCGTGAGGACTCGGATTCGTCCGATCTTCATGAGCACGCTGACGACAGTGCTTGGAATGTTGCCACTGGTGATTCGACCAGGAGCGGGAAGTGAACTCTACCGCGGCCTAGGCAGCGTTGTGCTGGGCGGACTGGTGGTCTCAACGGTTTTCACTTTGATCTTGGTACCGATCGGATTCAGCTTGGCGTTGGATTTGAAGCGGGTGTTGCGGAAGATGCTTGGCGCAAAGTAGCCATCACTCTCCGAGTGATGAGCCTCGCTCGTGCGTGCCGAATACTCTTACGTCGCATCAATTAGAGTTTTATCTAGTAGGGACAGGATCTTCCCGCGTTTCCGTGTTTTCGCTGGAAGGCTCATCACTCGGAGAGTGATGGCTACTTTGGAACCTCCGCGGCAACCGCGCTGCCACCATCAGGATCGTTAACGACAACAAACTGATGCCAGCTCCCCAAGCAATCGATGTCGGTCGATATTCCCAAACGACTTCATGCTCGCCGGCGGGAACGTCAACGGCTCGGAACATTTCATCTTCGACAAGCGGCTCGGCGATTTGTCCGTCAACGCGAACTTGCCAGCCGGGGTAAGCCAACTCGGTCAAGATTAGGCGGCCGGGAGAAATTGACTTCGTCCGGATCTCAACACGATTCGCTTTGTAACTTTCAACGGCTGCGGTTGCGCCGTTTTGTGTTGGGTCTTTCCAAGTTAACCGGCCGCGGGAGTTGACGACTTCATAAAGGTAAAACGGTTTGGCTCGAGCAAATCCGCGATTCAAGAATGCGTCGCCGATTGGAGTGATCAACCGCAATCTCCCATCATGGCCTTCAACGGTGGATTCGGCCAGTAAGTGTGTGACACCGTACTTCTCCATCCAGTCCACTTGAGCGGTCGTTACCTTTCCACCGAATGAGATGGGTTCAGGAATCGCCGTGGGTGGCTCGGTGTAAGCTTTTGGAGCAAGTCCCAAATAGTTGGGCGAGACAGACACGCCAATACACGTCACCAGATTTTGTCCCGGTGCAAACACCCTTGCCGGCTCTGGATGTTTGAGTAAATCGTTACGAACGTTGCTCTCCATACGGTACTGGATGTACGAATCATCCAGGATCGTTGTGAATCGCACCAAGTTGCTCACCATCACCAGATCCAAGATGGTGAAGCTAAAGGCCAACAAACAAATAACGCTGTGCCTTGGGCCTTCCGATTGATCTAGAAGTCGCTGCAATGTTGCCGCCGCGATAAAAGCACCAGACAACGTGGTGATGATGCCGTAGCGTCCGGGTATCTTGAAATAGCCAAAGCCTGGCAGATGTTTGGTGATGTCAACTACGACACCCGTTGCTAGCAACATGCCGAACAACCCGAGACCGAACCAAATCCAGAGCACTCGATGTTTCCGCAGTGTCCCTGTGAAGACGCCGATGATGAGCAACCAAACAGGAGCTTGGCCCAAGTAAAGATGAGCGGCGACGATGTTGGTCTCGTAGCCACCGTCGCTGTTCACATCAACTTGGCCCGTGTACGTGTACCAGGGGGCAATCAATTGCGATAAGTACCAAGGGGGAACGCGACCGTACTCGGCATCTTCGATCGGTAGTCCGCGCCGATTGCTTTGCTCTTTCAGTTCCCAAGTTGGCAACAATTGGGCGGCGGCCAAGGGATAGGAAAAGGCGATTGCAGCGATGATTGCGGTTGCGATGCTCTTCTTGGCAATGCCTTCTTTCAACGAGGGCTCAACACGATAGGCCAAGCGAAAACCAACGTAGGCGATCAAGAACGATTGGGTGATAAAAGCTAGACTGAAGTGGCCGGCCAGCATCTGAATCGCCAGCGTTAGCGTCAGGCCGATCACGTAGCGTTGTCGAAATGTTTGAAGAAACGACTCCGCACACCAAAACGCTAAGGGCAACCAGCTACCGGTGACAATTGCCCACTCCACAGTCATCCGCGGCGGAAACCATCCATAAGTAAACACCGTCGCTGCAAACGTGGCTGCGATTGCCGACAGTCCCAACCGCCGAGCGAACAGCCAAGTAAACGAAAACGTCATCACATAGTGCAGGATGATGTTTGCATTGAAAGCCGTGTTCACATCCAACGTGGCGTAGAACAAAAGTGTTGTTGGATACCATGTCGCCGTTTGGCTGTCGGCGACAAGCGGATAGCCGTGACCGGCCAGATTATTCCACAGCGGAACTTCGTCATCAGCAAGGCGGTCGGCAAAGTAGGTCTTCTGCGGAAAGAAGTACGTCAGCGAATCGCCGCCGATCAATCCGCCGCCCAACCAAAGTTTGTTCCAAAAAATGAGCGTCAGTGTGACCGCGGAAAGTACGACCAGTCCGGGCGTTCGAGCCCTTAATGGTCTCCGTGGTTGCTCGCCTGTTGTGGCTGCTTGCGTCATGGTCTGAGTTTACTCGACCGACGTCTTTTGTCGAACCAAACGAACTTGCCTGACGTCCATGACGGCGACTTTTGCCTTCTTGATGGGAACAATCGTTAGCTTGTGATTGCCTGGCTCCAATTCGACTTGGCCGACTTTGCGATCCTTGAAGTTTTGGAAGTGGCCCGTATCTTCTACTTCGAAAGTGACGCGTTGTTTGCCAATCTGAACGGCGACTTTGCTGCCACCTTGGTCCTTACCGCACCCTTGCAGAATGTGCAGATCGAATTTGCCGGGACGGTCGACGTAAAAGTGCCATTCGCAAAAGTCCTTCTCGTTGGCCCAATAGCCGATGGTGTTCTTGTGAGGCTGCGGTTCATAACGTAGCAATTGGCCAAACGTCATCGCGTGATGTGCAGGCAAGGTGACGCCAGCCTCGCCTTCCGTGATGACTTGCGGAAGGTAGAGAACACGACTGCGGCCAACCGTTTCGACGATTATTCTCGCCCCCGTTTCTCTCTTCTCTTTCGGCAATGTGATGCGCCATTCGCGGACTTCGGGCCGGAACTTCAATGGTGTTTTCTTCTCATCATCTTTGAGGTACGCCGTCTTGATTGGCGTCGTGAGCCGCGGAATATAGATCGAATCACGGCCCTTGAGAAGACTCTTGAATGCAAAGATCTCGACGCGATTTGAAGTTGCCACCAACATTCCGTATCTTGCTGCCGACTTCGCTTCGATGAGTGGGGCATTGGTGTACTTCAACTCTGTGCCGAAGAACACATCCATGTCATCGATCATCATGTCGAACCAAGGTCGCCGATTCCAACAGCCGTGCTTTCCATAGAAGTAAGTCTTGATGTCCGCGCGGACGCCATGTTCTCTAAGCTTGTTCCGAGTGGCAACGTTTCGTTGTGGTAAGTCGAACTGGCCGACTTGAAACAGCATCGGCGGTGTCTTGGCTGACGCATGGGTGAACGGAGACGCCAGCTTATAGAGTTCCGGTGCTTCGTCGATGGTCTTGCCAAGCCACTTGTTTGAGTTCGAGGCTTCCGGGTTCTTACGAGACTTCTCAGCAACCGGTCCAGTTGCCAGTTCCATCGGTCCAGCCATAACGATCGCCGCTTGGAGTTCGCTGGAGACAGCGGGATTGCCACCCTCGCCTTGAAATTGTTCAACGTGCGGGGCCGTTGCCATCAGGCCGACTAAGTGGCCTCCGGCGGAACCACCCACGGCGCCGATGCGAACAGGGTCGACGTTGTATTTTCCGGCGTTTGCGCGAAGCCAGCGTGTGGCGGCGTTGCAGTCGTGGATCGCGGCGGGGAACTTGGCTTCGCCGCCAAGTCGATATCCGACGGCTGCCGTGACGTAGCCACGTGATGCCAGCGTCTGAGCTAGCACGCGGAACTTGCTCTTGTCTCCTTTGAGCCAACCGCCGCCATGGACGATCAATAGGCCAGGAACTGCTGACTTGAGCCCCTTGGGGACAAACAAATCCAGTTTCATCTTGCGTTCGCCGTATTCGGCGTAGACAACATCAGCGTGTAACTCGACGTTCGTCGGCAGTTCATCTTTGAGCGGCGTTGTTTTGATTTGCACGCCCGGAGTGACGGTCGATTCTTTGCGACGCTGCTGTTGCTGCTGAGCAAAACTACAATCAGCGAGCAAAAGTAACGGTAGCAGTGCCAGAAAGTAGTTCGTTAATCGCATCGGTGGCTCCAAAGATGGGGCAAGTTGCAAGCATATCTTTGACAGACAGAATCGAATAGAACACCATAAGTGAATCCCGCGATGATTCCAACCACTCGCAGTAGACGTCTCGATGAATCAATCCCCTGGTGCTCAATTTCGTGAGCTCTTGCAGCAGCCTCCGTTGGCCATCCCTGGCGTATTCAATGCGCTGGTGGCAAAGATGGCCGAACGCATTGGCTTCAAAGCCGTCTATCAATCCGGAGCCGCGCTATCGGCGGGCTTAGCCGCACTGCCTGATGTCGGCCTGATCACGATGTCCGAGTTTACTGCTTCGGCCAGGTATCTTGTCGAGGCCGTTAGCGTACCGGTCATTTCGGACGCGGACACGGGCTTCGGCGAGCCGCTTGCTGTTGAACGGTGCGTGCAAGCTTATGAGTCGGCAGGCTTGGCGGGCTTACATCTGGAAGATCAACAAATGCCAAAGCGGTGCGGTCACTTGAGTGGCAAGACCTTGGTCGGCATCGACGAGATGACGGCTAAGTTGCAGGCTGCTGCTTCCGCGCGGCGCGATCCTGATTTCGTCATCATTGCACGCACGGACGCTCGCGGTGTCAACGGATTGGACGATGCTTTGGAAAGAGCGAAAGCCTACGTCGACGCCGGCGCCGACGTGATCTTTCCCGAGGCACTAAAAACGCCTGAAGAGTTTCAGACGTTTGCCAATGAAATCTCCGTTCCACTGATCGCCAACATGACCGAATTCGGCCAAAGCCCACTTCTTTCCGCTGACGAGCTGGCGGGGTTAGGCTTCGCGGCCGTGTTGTTTCCGGTGACAACGTTACGCTCGGCCATGAAAGCCGTGGAACAAATGTTGACGGAGATCATGAACACGGGGACTCAGGCGGGACAATTAGAGAACATGCAATCGCGCAAGGAGTTGTACGAGCTACTCGGTTATGAGAATTTCGACCAGCGCGATCGATCCTACTTCGAACAATGAATGGAACACAAAAATGAGTGAATTGTCAGATGCTGTTGTCGTGACGATCAACGAGAACTTCGACGAGGCCATGAAGAAAATCCGTCACTGCCTAGATCAACTCAACGACGAGCAAATTTGGTGGCGGCCCCAAGAGGGAATGAATTCGATCGGCAACCTGCTACTGCACCTTTCCGGCAATGTGACGCAATGGATCATGGCGGGCATCGGCGGCGAGCCCGACAATCGTGATCGCCCGGGTGAGTTTTCAGCTGACGGCGTGATGAATAAGTCCGAGCTAATCGATCGCCTGCAAAATACGGTGAATGTGGCCAAGCAAACGTTGAATGAAGTACCTGAAAGCGAACTGCTGAGCCCTCGAAAAATCCAAGCTTTTGAGACGCACGTCTTGGGAGCCGCGCTGCACGTGGTCAGTCACTTTCATGGGCACATGCAGGAGATTATCTGGCTGACGCGATCACAACTTGGCGCCGACTATAGTTTCGAGTGGGCACCAAAGACGCCAGAACAGGGTGCCTAGCCTGATCCGTTGGAGTCCAGCCTTTAGGCGTTTTGAGTGAGCTATGCGCCAGGTTTGGCGGCTAAAGCCTGGACTCCAACGGTGCGTGCGAAGTGCAGGCTAGCGGAACTGGCAACGGTGCGATAGACTCGGTGCAGTTATGAACACTTCTGTCCGTTAGGTCGCCGAGTCACTTGCCAAAGCCATGCACCTGCAACATTGCCCCAATTGTGGATACCTTGAAGTTCCCGCAGCGTGATCGACTTGCCCGATTTGCGAGGAAGAATTCGATCGTCAAGAGCGAGTCCGAACTTCGAAGAAGGCGGTAAAGAAGAAAGCGGCAAGGAAGCGAAAGTCTGTGGCGCGGCGACAGCCCAGCGAAGCGCCCGGTGAACCGCCGAGGCAACGTTCAGCACGGCCGCGCCGTCGTCCCAATCGCCAACTGAACAAGGTTGTGATTCCTGGGATCTGCATCGCTTGCCTTGGTTTTTGGGCGCCGTTAACAGCGTCTACGTGATGGTGATGCCGCCACCCGCGCCAATTGTTTACGACGATCCAAAGTTGACTGCGGCCGCCAAGCGAGGCGCGATCACCGGCCAAATGGCAGGGACATTTCCAGTGCCTGTCTTCTACTGCGCCATGTTTGGGTGGCATAGCCATGGTCACTCATTGAAAATGCAGCTTGGCGATCATTGGCGTATCGTTGGGAATGATGCCGTGCTCAATGGTCTTTTGCCTGTCGCTTCCAATCGGAATTTGGGCGCTCGTTGTGCTGAATCAATCTGATGTGAAAGAGACGTTTGATTAGTGAACGCCCAAACGATGGCGGCTGGAACCCACCACTACGAAGACGGCGCAGGTTGAAGGTGCAAGTACACAGACGGGCCCGCGAGCGGAGTCGCGGAGCCACGAGTGCGCAGGGCGAAGTCTTGGTGACTTTCGCTACGGTAAGACTTAGCAGCTCTAGCTCTCGCCGCCTTCGTCCGAGCCTTCTGTGCTTCCGACGACTGCCAATTCTGGCTCTTCTTCGGGTTCGTCTGACTCGACGGTGCTGCCATCAAAGTCGAGACGTTTGTCGTCGCCGACTTCTTCAACTGTGACGCTGATCAGATTCTTGCCCTCGAACGTGCCGCGTAGCAGTTCTTCGGCCAGTGGGTCTTCGATCCACGTTTCGACGGAACGACGCAGTGGGCGAGCACCGTAGTCCAGGTCACCGCCCTTGTCGATTAAGAACAAGCGGGCGTCGTCGTTCAGTTCCAACGTCAAACCGCGTTCCAGCAGACGCTCGCGAACTTTGAGAAGCTCGATGTCGACGATCTTCTTGAGATCGTTTTTCGTCAAGTTTTGGAACACCACAACCTCGTCCAAGCGACCGAGGAATTCTGGTTTGAAGTCTTTCTCGATTTCTTGCATCAAGCGTTGCTTCATGCTGGCATAGCTGCTGTCTTCGTCCTTCGGAGCAAAACCGAATTGACTGCCCGAGTGGATCACGTGAGCACCAGCGTTGGTGGTCATGATCAAGACGACATTCTTGAAGTCCACCTTGCGACCAAAGCTGTCGGTCAAGTGGCCTTCTTCCATGATTTGCAGCAGCATGTTGAAGACGTCGGGGTGAGCCTTTTCGATTTCGTCGAGCAAGACGACCGCGTAAGGTCGACGACGAATCTTTTCGGTCAGTTGGCCGCCCTCTTCATAGCCGACGTATCCAGGAGGCGCACCGATCAGCCGGCTGACGTTGTGCTTCTCCATGTATTCTGACATGTCGATCTGAATCAAGGCTTCGTCGTCACCGAACATGAACTCGGCCAACGTCTTCGCCAACAAGGTCTTACCAACACCAGTCGGACCTGAGAACAGAAAGACGCCCGTCGGACGCTTCGGATCTTTCAGACCGCTGCGGCTTCGGCGAACGGCTTTCGAGATTTGCTTGATAGCTTCATCTTGGCTGATGACGCGTTTGTGCATTTCTTCTTCCATTTGAAGAAGACGCACGGCATCTTCGCTGGACAGTCGCGTCAGTGGGATTCCGGTCATCTTGGCGACGACTTCGGCGATGACTTCTGCGTCGACAACGCCATCGGTTTCCTTGGACTTCTCGCGCCATTCCTTGGTCAGCGATTCTTTCTTAGCTTTGATCTTGTCAGCTTGATCGCGAAGGCTTGCGGCCTTTTCGAAGTCTTGGTTGGCGACAGCTTCTTCCTTGGACTGATTCAAGCGGGAAGCTTCTTCTTCCAACTCCTTCAAGTCCGGAGGCTGCACCATCGACTTCAGGCGGATTCGGGCACCGCTTTCGTCGATGACATCGATGGCCTTATCTGGCAAGCAGCGGCCTGTGATGTAGCGAGACGACAACTCGACGGCCTTCTCCAAGGCGTCGTCGGTGATTTGAACTCGGTGGTGTTCTTCGTAGCGATCTCGCAAGCCACGCAGAATCTCGACGGTTTCTTCGTCCGAGGGTGGCTCGACCATGACCGTTTGGAAGCGGCGTTCCAAGGCACCGTCTTTTTCGATGTACTTGCGGTATTCGTCCAAGGTTGTGGCACCAATGCACTGCAATTCACCACGGCTGAGCGCCGGCTTCAAGACGTTCGATGCGTCGATCGCGCCTTCCGCACCACCGGCTCCGACCAACGTGTGCAATTCATCAATGAACAAAATCGTGTTCTTGGCACGACGGACTTCGTTCATGACGGCTTTGATGCGTTCTTCGAATTGACCGCGGTATTTCGTACCAGCAACCATCATGGCCAAGTCAAGCACGACGATGCGACGTTCACGCAGCAATTCGGGAACGTTGCCATCGACGACCATCTGAGCAAAGCCTTCGACGATGGCGGTCTTTCCAACACCAGCTTCGCCCAACAAGACGGGATTGTTCTTTTGGCGACGGCTAAGAATTTGAATGACGCGTTCGATTTCATCTTCACGGCCGATGACGGGGTCAAGCTTTTGTTGCTTGGCCAACTCGGTCAGATCGCGGCCGAAGCTGTCGAGAGCCGGAGTCTTGCTCTTGCCTGATTTCGAAGAAGAGCTGCTGCCACCAGAACGCTCGCCCGTTTCCGCTCCCTCAAGCCCGTGGCCGAGGAGGTTGAGAACTTCGTCGCGGACGTCTTCCAGCTTCAGTCCCAGATTCATGAGAACTTGAGCGGCGACGCCTTCTTGCTCGCGCAGAAGCCCAAGTAAGAGATGTTCGGTACCAACGTAATTGTGATTCAGATTGCGAGCCTCTTCCATCGCGTACTCGATGACCTTCTTGGCACGCGGCGTCTGAGGAAGCTTGCCCATCGTGACCATGTCGGGCCCGGACTGGACGATTTTCTCGACTTCGAGGCGAATTTTTCGCAGGTCGACATCCAGGTTTTTCAACACGTTCGCGGCAACACCGGAACCTTCTTTGACGAGCCCCAAAAGCACGTGTTCCGTGCCAATGTACTCGTGATTGAAGCGCTGAGCTTCTTGGTTCGCCAGTTGCATGACTTTTCGAGCACGATCAGTGAATCGCTCGTACATTCGTCGCTCTCCCAATTTCTCCGAGATGTCGGAGCCCAAAGCGTCGACCGAAGTTCGGCCTACGCCTAGAATATTGTCTTCTTTTCGATAGCTGAAGAAGTTCTTGATGGACCTTCTTCGCGGTCTGTCACCGTTTAGGATACGTCACAACTCGGCGGATGCTGACGAAATTCCATAAATGGCAAGCAGTTCCGTAATTCGACTTTTCGGCTCGATCCGGCCGTGTGAAATGAACCTTTGAAACAAAACAAAACGTGCGTTTCGTGGTAATCGGCATTACCGGACCGAGTCTGTCGGAATTCTAGTTCCCGTCCAGAAAAGAGGCAAGATACAGTGCCGAGCCTCGGGCCAAACCGGCCGTGAATCAGCCCAGCCCCGTGGTTCCTAAGCGGGTTAAACGATTATCTTGAACGTGAATTGAAAACCGACGATTTCGTCTCAGAATGGGGTTTCCTTAGATCGCCAAAACACTTAAAACCCCGCATCTTAGTTTCGTGGCAATGGGCTGCGCGGTGTCCAGTGACTCAAACTAAGCCCTCTCCTACTCATATCTTCATCCCACCTCACGATTTTGGTCATTCCTGACTGAGGCTCGCTTGCGATGGCTGACTCAAGTGAAAGTCATCCGAAACAGCGATCTCGGGGAAAATCGACAGCGGTCCATGTACCGGTGTTGATGCGGGAAGTCCTCAAATACCTAGATTTACAAACGAACCACCTTGTCGTTGACGGAACGGTCGGCGCGGCGGGACATAGTCAGCAGATTGTTCAACGGATTGGCATCGAGGGCCTGTTAATTGGCCTCGATCGTGATCCCATGATGCTTCAGTTTGCGGCCGAGAAACTTGGAGACGAACCAAATCATGTTTTGGTGCACTCGAGTTACTCGGAATTACCAGAAGTTTTGGAATCGTTAAACGAAAGAGTTCCCAACGGCCAAGTTGATCGAATCCTGCTCGATCTTGGGCTGTCGTCCGATCAGTTGGCTGACGAAGAGCGAGGGTTTTCCTTCGAATCTGACGGGGCTTTGGACTTACGGTTTGATACGAGTGTTGGCGAACCGGCTTTTGAGCTGCTAAGGCGGCTGGATGCCGGGCGCCTCGAACAGATTTTTAGAGATTACGGAGAAGAACGATTTGCGCGGCCGATTGCCGAGCGAATCGCCGAAAAACGCGGCAAAGCTCTTCGGACGGCGAGCGATTTAACTGAAGTCGTTTCTGCAGCTTTACCGCAATCAGTCCAAAAAACCGCGAGGAAACATCCGGCGACGCGTGTATTCCAAGCGCTACGGATTGCAGTGAATGAAGAACTAACTCACCTAGATGATGCATTAAAGCAACATTTATTCGACTCATTGGCACGAGGTGGACGCCTAGTCGTGATAAGCTTTCATTCGTTGGAAGACCGACTCGTCAAGCAGACATTTCGGGGTGAGACATGGCAAAACCTGACATCGAAACCGATTACAGCCAGTCCGAAGGAACAGCGGATGAATCCGCGATCGCGAACAGCGAAACTCCGGGCGGCGATCAAGAAGTGACCCACGATAGCGAACCAGCCGGCACGGGCTCCGATGAAGATTGGGGCTTCGAGTCTAAGGGTTCGGGGATGTCCAAGGAAATGAAAATTGGCTTGCCCATCCTTCTGGTGCTCATTTGCGCTTTTGGCTTTGTTGCTTTTAAGAAGCTCAACGATGACCAAATCGATCCTGGTGAGGAACTCAGCGCCTCGGCAGAATTCGGGGATACGGGCAGCTTAGAAGAGGAACTCACGGAAGAATCCACTGGCTTGGACGGTGATGTCACCGCAAGCGAATTTCCGCCCAGCGAGTTCGAACCAAGCGAGGCACCTCCTCAACAAGACGAGCCACCTGGATTTGAAGTCGTCGAGAATGACACAGGCTTCAATCCAACGATCGAAGAGAATGACCCCGGCTCGACCGTCCCAGAGACCGCCGACTTCAATCGGCCTGACTTTGGTGACCCGACGGAAACCGCCTCAACCGAAGAAGACCCGCGACGAGGAGTCTTTGGTTCACCGAGCCCCGTCGACGACTCACAGCCTTATGTCGACGACAAGCCGTCTTATGAAGACACTACTCTTCCCGAATCAGGAACTCCTGATTTCAACGACACGACATCTACGTTTCCCGACGAATCAGAAAACAACAATGGGCTCGATGATTCGACACCCACCGTTGAGCACAACCTGTTCGGAAACAACACAACGCTTGAACCTGCTAATGAAATTGGTGATCCGACAACTCTCGAAGGTGACCCCAACGGGACGAACTTGAGCAAAGACGACTTGGGGGCTTCCGGCATCCCCGTCGAAAGCGACCCAGAAGAGTCAACATTCGATACCTCGTCTCGATTACCTGGCATGCGGCGTTCCGATCTTCCCGGGACCAGTGGAAGCGACATTGTCGACGGAGGCGTTGACAACGGATATGCACCAACTTCCGACCCTGGATTCGACCCTAGCATTGATGATAAGCTCGGTGAGTACGAGCCAATCAACTCGGGAGAAGCTAGTGCGGAAAGCTCGACGATCGTTACCAGTGAGCCCGACTTCGGAGAGGCCGAAACCGGTGGCAACGGTGATCGGTCACTTGTCGGGGATCACACAGAACAGCCTGACTTCGGTTCAAACGACGCCGGATCGAACGGTTTTCAGCCTCCCCGCGGATCGGCAACCGTGGAATTGGAAAACCCAGAATTCTCGTCGCCGCCGCGAAGTCTTGATTCAAGCGTCTCGAGCTTCCCGGGCGAGGCAGTGCAAGGGGACGAGTACGAAGTGCAAGATTCCGATAATTTCTGGGTGATCGCCAAGCGACTCTATGGCGAAGGACGATTCGGTATTGCTCTGGCCGAACACAACAAGTCCCGAGTCAAGGATCCTCGCCGAATGCGACCGGGCACGGTCATTGAAGTTCCCACAAGAGATCAGTTGACGGCCATGTATGCCAAGCTGATTCCTCGCGGCGCACCACGCAGAACGGTCGCGACTCGTGAGCCAGTAGTTGCTGCACCGACCACATCCGGTGATCGCTCGATTCGCAGAGGGTTCTACTACAATAAGTCCGGACGTCCGATGTACCGCATCGGCAGCGACGACTCGTTGACGGAGATTGCCGAACAACACTTGGGACGAGCTTCGCGATACATTCAGATTTACAATCTCAATCGCGAACTTCTGCGTAATCCCGATGACCTGAAAGTTGGAACGGCGTTGGTTCTTCCTCGCGACGCCTCCGAGGTGCAACTCGTCCGCAAACCGCGCGGCAGACGATACTAATGAAATGTCCAATGACAAGCACCAATGACCAATGTCATTGCGCTCGATTCTCATTGGTAATTGGTCATTAAATCATTGGTCATCGCTTCTCATGTTCTTTCGCTTCGGCAGCGCTGTGATCTTGGCTGTTGCGATTTCTCTGGTCAGCATTGCGCTAGAGAAACGCAATATGGAGCTGCGCCGCGAGATCAGCTACCAAACTTTTCAGACCGAGGTCTTGGTCGAGTTGCATTCCAAGCTACGCTCGCAAACTCAAAAGGCAGCGGCACCAATGAAACTGATCGACTCGTTGGAGTCTGGCGAGTTAGAACAGCGACAAATCAAAGTGAACGAACAAGCCGCTGAAGATTCCCTTCCCCTGCTGAACTGGCAACGCTCGACACCCTACTTTCGATGAAACCAACATCTGCACCATCCCGTTCATTCGCTCTTCGAGGATTGGACGATCGAACGCGAACGGTTGTTGCCGTGCTGGGATTTGTGTGGCTGGTATTAGCCGCGCGGTTGGTTCATCTTCAATGGGTCAATCACCGGCCGTTGGCCAGCCAAGCTTCCGAACAGCGTAGCTTTTATCAAACGCGAGCCGCACCGCCAGGAGAAATTCTTGATCGCACTGGACGAGTCGCGCTGGCGATGACCATTACGGCTCGCAGCGTTTTCGTCGACCCAAGCCGTGTTGACGACCCACTCGAGCTTGCGCAAAAACTTGGCGAGGCCTTGAAGCTCGATGCCATGCCGCTTGCCGAGAAGATTGCTGCGCACTCGGATCGACAGTTCGTGTGGATCAAGCGTCGAATCACGGAACAGGAAGAAGAAGCCGTCCGCGAGTTAGGTCTCTCGCGAGTCGTTTGCGGTTTGCGAAACGAGTACCTCAGACAGTACCCGATGGAGAGCCTCGCCGCTCATATCATTGGTCTTCGAGACATCGATGGAGTTGGCCGCGGCGGTGTTGAACAAAGTCTCGATGCGATCATTCACGGCCGACCGGGACGCATCCGTCTGGTCAGAGACGCCCGTTATCGCATCATGGAAGTTCACGAGTCAGTCGAACAACCGCCGATCCCGGGTCAAACAGTCCAACTGACAATCGACGTCGTTGTGCAATCGTTCGTCGAACGCGAACTGAACCGAATCGTTGACAAGTGGGCTCCCAAGAGCGCCACCGCGATCGTCATGGATCCGCACAACGGTGACATCTTGGCGATGTCCTCGCGACCAACGTTCGACCCCAATGCACCCGGAAACGTGGATCCCAAAGCCTGGAAGAACCACGCGATAGCATCGGTTTACGAACCGGGATCAACGTTTAAGCCATTCGTTGTTGGATGGGCGTTGGACAATAAAGTGATCACAACGGCATCACGGTTTGATTGCGAGAACGGCCGGTATCGCATGGGCACGCGCCTGCTCAAAGACCACGGCCGCCACGGCGTCCTGAACGTGACGGACATCTTGGTCAAATCGAGCAACATCGGCATGGCCAAGATCGGCGAGTTGCTCGGCAACAAAGAACTCTACCGCTGCGTTGTTCACTTCGGCTTTGGTCAACCAACGGGCATCGAGTTACCCGGGGAGATCAACGGTTTGGTTCGAGACTACGACAAGTGGGACCGCTACTCGACCGGTTCGATTCCGATGGGGCAAGAGATCGCCGTCACACCGCTGCAACTGATCACCGCTCACGCAGCACTCGCCAATGGTGGCCGCTTAGTTTGTCCGCGGCTGGTTCACGAAGTCACCGAGACTCGGCGCCTAGCAGAACAGCATGACGAGGAAACTCAGAACAAGGTCCTCGCCATCAACGCCAGTATCGATGCCTCATCGAGTAGCATCGTCTCGCAAACTATCGACGCCGAGATTGCGGACTGGATCATTTCAGAGCCCATGGCCAATGTCGTAACGCGAGGTACCGGAAAATCTGCGCGGCTGAAGGAATACAAGATTTACGGTAAGACCGGGACGGCTCAAAAACTCGATCCAGCCACTGGCAAGTACTCGACTAAGCACCACGTCTGCTCCTTCATCTGCGGCGGCCCCGTCCCCAACCCGCGAGCGTTGGTCTTAGTACTAGTCGACGAGCCAACCAAAGGTACCGTCCACTATGGCGGAACAGTCGCCGCGCCAGCCGCGTCAGAGATTCTCAAAAAGACGCTGATGCACTTGGGTGTCGCGCAAAACGGTCAGTAGGCGATCGCTGAAAAGTTGGTGACGATTTACGCGATCTCGACACATGTGTTATGGTCGATTGCTAGTTTCGGCCCCGCGCGAATCACTGGAGTCCAGGCTTTAGCTGCCAATGCACCCTTCACCCGAGTGAGCGCCTAAAGCCTGACTCCAACTGCCTGTGCATCAGGTCCAGCTCTCCTCTTTCCGTTGATAATAATGAAGCAGTTTTTGCCACTTCTGGTCGCCATCGTCTTGGGTTCTATTTGCACGCATGCTATTGCTGAAGATCTGACTTCTGGCGAGTACTTTGTGACTCAGACTTGGTCACAGGAAACCGATTTTCGACGGCCATTCTTTGTCAATGTGCCAAACCAACGACAAGAAGCAGAGCTGCCAGTCTTCATTTTCTTGCATGGCAATGGTGGCAATGCAAAGGGAGCCATGAATGGTTTCTTGCGGCGAAATCGGGAGCTGGCAGCTCAGTACATAACCGTGTTTCCGAACGGATACCGAGCGAGCTGGAATATTTCTGCGGAACGATCGAAGGCGGACGAAGTTGTGTTCATCGAAGCCATTGTCAAGAGATTGGCCAAGTATGAAAACGTGAGTTCGAACGAGTTCAGCATCATGGGCAACTCGAACGGAGCGGCGTTGGTCAACCAATTGATGATTGAAAGCAAGCTGCCCAACGTACGCAACTTCATTAGCGGTGTCAGTCCGTTGAATGTCTTTCAGCACGATGGCATGAACTTTAGAGCCAAGGGGAAGGACAACAACTACAAAGAGATTGCGAAGCCGATGGTCGGAAAGCGGTTGATGAATATCTCGGGTACTGAGGACCGGCTAATCCCTTATCGCGGCGGACCATCGCGAGTGATTCCGGCGAAAGGTGGCAAGCTGGGTTTCGTCGATGCCGAAGAATCGATTTTCTTATGGGCGAAGCAGATGGGATACAAAGGCAAGAAGCTCTCAAAGCCCAGTCGTGTGGAAGGTAAGCTGGGAGTCTTCAGTTATCTCGATGGCGACGTGATCCACTACAAAGTGGTTGGTGGAGGGCATGGAGCGACAGGCGCCATCAGCGAGCAAAAGTTGCTTAAATTCCTTAAAGCCAAGTGATCGCCGCGCAGAACGGATCACTCGCTTTGGTTGGCTGTCTCGTCCCGAAAGGATCGAAACATCAAGCCAGCACCGGCGGCCAACAGCACGACCATGAACAAGAAGTGGGTCAGCTTGACGTTCATGAAGAAGCGGATTCGGCTGACGACCTCGAAGACGATGACTGCCAAGCCGAGCATCGTTAGCCAAGAGCCGATTTTTTTGCTTGAGTCATAAAACATGATCATGACTCCCAAGAAAAACGGTACGAACACGATGGCCATCGATGTTGTTTCACCGAAGATGCCGCCAGCTCGCCGCATTGTTCCCGAGACAAGACCAAATCCGGCTGTGGTGACTCGAACAGAATCAATGAACAGGTAGAGCGCCAGCCCAGCCATGAACAGGCCAAGAAAAAACTTGCCAACCCCGCCCTCAGTTCCACCAGAGCCTCTCACAATTTGATCCTTTGCGAAATCATGTCACATGCTACGGCGCGCGTTTTCCCAAACTGCGTCGATAGTATTGCATCACAACGGGTTGCATTTTGGTATTCGGAAGAATGACTTCCTCAAGGTTTTGCCAATCTTTGCCGAAGATAAACGCCGCGCCCAGTACCTCGGGAGTCAGATGAGTTGTTGGAACGGCGAACTGCTTGAGTTCCTTGATCCGAGCTTTCATCGCCGCCGAATCCTTGCCATGCCAAGCCAAATGCCAGCCCCACTCGCCAAAGCTGGGAACGTGTTCATGATAGGGCAAGACGTTGTACTCGGCCGTCTTGAGTGTCTCGCCGATGCAGCGGAAAACTAATTCGCCACGGAAGATGTTGGTCGACTGGATCGAGACCACTGCTCCGTCGGAAAGTCGCCGCGTCAATTGACGATAGAAGTCAACAGAAAACAACTTGCCAAGCTCCACCGATCGAGGGTCTGGGAAATCGATGATGACGACATCGAATTTCTCATTGACGTTTCGCAAGAACAAATCGGCGTCAACGGTGGCCACGGTCACGTCAGCGATTTTGTACTCGGTGTTGTCAACAAGCGGGTCACGTTTTGTGGGTCGCCAGACGGGGGACTCGGGTCCCTCGCCGACACCTTCTGGGAGTCTAGTTTCGACGCGGGCATCTTGAAGTGCATTGCCGTTAATGCTGACCAGCTTTGGATGTTCGCGCGCTAGCTCGATGATCGCGGGATCGATGTCGACTAAAACGACACTCTCAACATCTGAGTACTTTAAGACTTCCCGAAGCGCTAGGCCATCACCGCCGCCTAGGATCAAGATTCGTTGTCGACTTCGCGCGAGCGACATGGGTGGATGCACCAGCATTTCGTGATAGATGGCCTCGTCATCGGACGAGAATTGGAGGTGGCCGTCCAAATAAAGCCTTAGGCGATCTTCCGGGATGCTTTCGGTAAGCACGATGTGTTGGTACTTGGTCGTCTTTGAATAGACGATCGGATCCACGAAGCAGCGCTGTTGCAACTCAGCCATCCAAGTGCGCGATTGCGAAAGACCAACGCCTAACGTGGCGGCTGCGAGTCCACAGGCGACGAGAAACAATTGCCGTCGTTTCACCATGGGCCAAAAGAAGGCGACGCCAGCAATCGCCAGCAGAATGTTCACGCATCCCAATATCAAGCTGATTCGCTCGACCGAAAGACGCGTTAGCAACACGTATGCGAACAACAGGGCGCCGATGAGCGAACCAACATAATCCATGGAAAGGATCGACGACAGATTCGCTCGCAATGTGTTTGTGTACTCAGTGTTGATTCGGATCAGCAGCGGGATCTCGCAACCGATTAACACGCCGATGCCAAGGCTGAACGCGTACATCACCAACTGATAGCTATCGGTGAATACGAACGTTGCGTAAATCACCAGTGTGCTGATTCCGCCGAGCAGACCGAGTAGCAATTCGACCCATAGGAACTTGTCGATTAAGTTGCCGACCAGGCGTTGTTGTAAGACGGCTCCTGCGCCCATGGCGAACATCATTAAGCCGATGATGACGAAGAGTTGCTCGTGCGAGCTACCCATCAGGTTGTTGCCGAGCACTCCCAGCGTGTACTCGTAGATGATGCCGCAGGCTCCCATGACCAACATCGAAACGGCAAGCACGACATGAGCAAATCGCGTTCGAATCGTGTTGGTGTCGTTGTCGTTCATCTTTCGAGCAGGCTTTTGACGCGGTCTTATCCGCTGGACTTCGCTTCAATCGAGGCGCGGCGTTTCGCAGCGTAGCGTTTGACAATTTCGTCGACGATTACACCAATCAAAAGCACAACCCCAATGATCGTGAATTCAAGGCGATCGTCGATGCCGATCAAGCCGATCGAATTGCGAAGAACTCGCATCACGGCCGTTCCAATCACGACTCCGAGAATTGTTCCCTCGCCACCTCGCAGACTGCAGCCTCCAAGAACGGCGGCTGAGATCGCGTACAGCTCGTAGAAGTTTCCGGCGCCAGCAGGTTGAATTGAATTCAAGTCCAACGCAAACATGACTCCACCCAGACCAGCCGTAGCCGAGCAGATAATGTAAGCCATGATCTTCATGTTGTCGGTGTTGATACCGCTATACTTCGCGGCTTGCTCGTTGCGACCAAGGGCGAATAGGTAACGACCATAGATCGTTTGGTTTAAGAACACGCCAGCCACAACGGCCAACCCCAACATAATCAACAGCGTGATGGGTATCTGATACTTGGCAAACAAGGGCATCTTCCAGGTGACGAGCAACTTGAGAGTCTCGAATTCATTTTTGAATCCCATCGTGTCGTCCGCCGTAAACCAGCGCGCAACGCCACGATAAATCAACAGACCGCATAACGTCACAATGAATGGTTGGATATTCAGCTTCGTTATCAGCAAGCCATGTATCAGCCCGAGCATCACCGAGACAAACGCCACTGCAATCAGTGCTGGGATGACGCCCCATTCATGTTCAAATAGCAAGTAAGGCAGTAAGCAACCGGTCAAGCAAACGACTGATCCAATCGATAAATCGATGCCACCGGTAATGATGACGAAGGAAACGCCGATCGCGATCACTCCAAACAACCCAGTTCGGTTCAGGAGATTGCTGACGTTGAACGGTTTCAGAAAAACCGGATTTTGGTACCACGTGATCAAGCAGATCACGACAAGCAAAACAAGAATGCCAAGAGTCTTTTTCATGATGATTTTATGCTCAAGCTCTCAATTCAGAACGCAACTTAATTCTCAATATTGCCTGTTGCTAATTGCATAACCGCCTCTTCACTCAACTCGTCGCGTTGCAACTCGCCCGTGATGCGGCCTTCGTGCATGACCAATGTTCGGTCGGACATGCCCAGGATTTCTTCCATTTCACTGCTGACAAATAAGATCGCGACGCCTTGGCCTGCCAGTCGATCCATCAGGTCGTAGATTTCTTGTTTGGCACCGATGTCGATTCCGCGAGTCGGTTCGTCTAACAACAACAGTTTGGGAGCCAGCGACAGCCACTTGCCGAGCACGACCTTTTGCTGATTGCCGCCAGACAAGTAGTGCACGATCTGTCGGTCCGAGGGTGTCTTAATCCGCAGCTTGCCAATCATGGCCGTCGTGTCGCGTTGTTCTTGTGTTCGGTTGAGCAAGCCCTTGCCACGTTGGTTTTGTTCAAGGCCTGCCAAACCGATGTTTTCTCGCACGGCCATTTCCAGCACGACGCCTTGCTGTTTGCGATCTTCTGGTACTAACGCAATGCCGGCTCGGATAGCGTCGCGCGGTCCCTTAAATGATTGTGTCGCTCCGCCGATCTTGATGCTTCCGCCAAGCGGGCGGTCGACTCCAAACAAGACTTGCAGCAACTCTGTGCGACCGGCACCGACCAAACCGCTGATGCCGACGATCTCGCCAGCGCTGATCGAGAAACTGATGAGGTGTCCTGGATTGGCAGGGACGACCACGTCGTTGACTTCCAAGATACGATCGCCGGTCTCATGAGGGTGACGTTCGTAGAATTGAGAAACATCACGGCCCACCATCATTTGAACCATGCGATCGTGATCGACTTCGTCACGATCCAGGTCGCCCGCGTTCTCGCCATCTCGTAAAACGACGACTCGATCGGCTAACTCCTTGACCTCACCCAGGCGGTGAGAGATGTAAACGATGCTGACGCCTTGATCACGTAATTCGTTCACGACTTTGAACAGCGCTTCGGTCTCGTGCTGAGAAAGACTAGATGTTGGTTCGTCCATTATGATCACACGAGCGTCAACGGATACCGCCTTCGCGATCTCGACCATTTGCTGTTGGCCAATCGACAACGAGCTGACAATCGTGTTCGGAGAGACATCCAATCCAACGCGTTCCAGCACACTCTTGGCTTCTTTGGCTATCCGCGGTTTATCGATGACGCCGGCTTTGCGATATTCACGCCCAAGGAAGATGTTGGCCGAGACGCTGAGGTTATCGCACAAGTTCAATTCTTGGTGAATCAACGCGATGCCTAAGTCCATTGCTGTGTGAACTGAGTCGATGTCAACCACTTGACCATCAAATTTGATTGTTCCCGAATCCGGTGTCTGCACACCGGCAAGGATCTTCATCAACGTGCTCTTGCCGGCGCCGTTCTCTCCAATCACCGCCAACACTTCGCCGCGATTTAAGGTCATGCTGACTTTGTTGAGCGCAAGCACACCGGGAAAGCGTTTGGATGCATCGACGATATCGAAGATTGGTTCAGTCATTAATCAATGTAGCCATCACTCTCCGAGTGATGAGCCTTTTGTAACTTAAATCGAGCGTTGTGATATCAGAGTGATGTCTACTTTGGGCAAACAAAAACCGCTGATGGACGTTCCATCAGCGGTTTTGAGATTGGCTTTCAATGGTTATTTCGCCGGTGCTGGTTCCGCTTCTTCTTTCTCTGGAGCTTCCTTGATGTTCTCTGGCTGCTCGGTGTTCTCAGCTTCAGGAGCAGGCTTCTCTTCTGCTTCCCCGGTCAACTTCTTCAACTCTGCCCAGAACTCGCCAACATTGTCCTTGCGGATGTTGCGAGCGGGAATGTCCATAAAGCCACCTTCTGGCAAGACCGACTTGTCGCCTTGTGCCAGTTTGGTAAGGATTCGGACAGACTCGTATCCGTACATGTATGGGTTTTGAACTGTCGTGCCATGAATGTGGCCATCGACGATGCCTTGTAGGGTTCCGGCTTCTTCGTCGAATCCAACGATCTTGATTTCGCCCAGCTTGCCGGCTTCTTCGACGGCTTGCAGAATCTTGGGTGGGTTGTAGGCGAACAAGCCAACCATGCAACCCAGATCGGGATACTTGCTGATGGCGTCTTGCGCGTCAGCCTTGGCCTTGGCGAAGTCGAATTGATCGGTCCGCGTATCGAGCACAACGTACTTGCCACCCTCGCCCAAGACTTTGCCCGGTTCGTCATAGCGCGAGGGATCCGGGGCGCGATCGAGCAACTCGTCAATAACGCCTTGTCGACGCAATCGTGCGTTGAGTTGTCCCAAACGTCCGACGAAGATCATAACGCTGCCACCATCGGGCATCGCTTCTTTGACAAGCTGTCCACACATGCGTCCTGCCGTATAGTTATCCATACCGATGTAGGCCAACCGTTTGCTCTCCGGGGCGTCCGAGTCATGTGTGATGAGGTTTGTGTTTTCCGCGGCTGTGTTCAACAACGCGGTTTGGTTGTCAGGATCGATGGGGCTAACTGCCATTCCGTCGACACCTTTGGTCAACAATTCTTCGATCATTCGCTTTTGATCGCCGACGCCATCTGGAGGCATGGAAACTTCGACGTTGACATTGAGGTCTTTGGCCGCAGCCTCACACCCCTTTTCGGCAACGCGCCAAAACGATGTGATGCCATTGGTTACGTATGCAACCGTGAGCTTCTCGCCATCGGCCGCCGGAGTGCTACCATTCGAATTGCCGTTTGCCGCCCCGTTGCCATTTCCAGAATTGGAATTCGAACCGCTGTCAGCACAGCCGGCGAAGCCAATGGCTAGACTCAAGACTGCGACAGACGCCCATAACTTACTTCTCATGCTATTGCTCCTTGAATCATGCTGATATTCGTTGAATTGGGAGCACCACGATTGGTCGCCCGCCTCGGATGCTTATTAAATGTAAGTCTGCTATTTTGTCGGTAGCTGCACCTCAACACAAGTGCCACACCAGTTTATTCCGACACTCATCAACAGGCATTCATTGGTACTGCCATGCCACTAATCGTTTCATGTTTCGCCAACAGCTACGGACGCTTCGGAACACAAGCCGCGATCGAAAACGTCAAAGCGGCCGGCATCGATTACGTCGAGCTGCCAATCCGAACAGAAGGCGTCAAACCATTCTTCGGTGATGTCCCGATGGTGACCAACGCGTCCGGCATCGAGGACCTCAAGGTCGTTGATGTGCTGCTTGAAAAGAATGGGGTCAAGGTTTCCAGTTGCAACCTGACCACCGGCAATCCACTGGAAAGAAAAAACACCGAGATCATCAAACGTAAACTTGAGCTAGCCAGTCACTTTGGCGTGACCAAATGTGTCGGTGACGCGGGGAAAATCGAGGACGATTCGCAACTACATACCTTGTACTCTCATCTTCGAGAAATTGGTGATCACGCTGCCAAGCACAACATCACGTTTTGTTTTGAGACGCATCCGGGGATCTGTCAGGACCACCGTGGTATGTACGAGACGATGGAGGCACTTCAGCATGCGAACTTGCGTTTGAACTTCGATACGGGCAACCTGTTTTATTACAACGACTACATGGAGTGCGAAGTTGCATTGGCCAAAGTCTGCCATCTGGTCGGTCATGTCCACTTGAAAGACTGCCAAGGCGAGCGTGGAGCGTGGTACTTTCCGGCTCTCGGCAACGGTGGTGCTGTCGACTTCGTCCGAGTGCTTGAGCTGCTGACAACTTGCGGATTCATGGGCCCCTTTAGCTTGGAGATCGAAGGCATCGAAGGCGAGGGTGAACTTACGCTGGAACAGCATCAGCAGCGAATTGTTGACAGTGCCGAACACTTGAAGAGCTGCGGATATCTCTTTTGATGGCTGTGTTCGACAACGAACGCGAATTCCTTTCTAAGCGATCAATGCTATGTGCAATCGATATTTGATGACGTCCCTGCTTCTGACATTTGTTGTTTGCGGTTGCAGTGGCGAGACGGAAGTGGCCACCAACTCCGAAAGCGATCCACCCATCCCCGTCGCCGCGTCGTCACCTGGTGAAAATCAGATGACAGTGGGCAAGCTTCGTAAGCTGATCGAAGAAAAGAATCCTCAATACAACGGCAAAGGCAACATCAAACGCACTGCCGGAGAGATTCGCTTAGTCGAGTTTCAAGGTACTGGTATCAGCGATCTCTCGCCTTTTAGCGGGTTGCCACTTCGGACGGCTGTGTTCAGCGAGAAAGAGGTGACAGACATCAGTCCGCTGAAAGGCGCGCCGCTTGAACAACTCAACTTATTCGAGTCGTCGGTCGAGGACCTGAGTGTGTTGTCGGAATCATCGGTCAAAGAGTTGTTCCTTGGCCGCACGAAGGTCACTGATTTGACTCCGTTGAAGGGGCTTTCGCTGAAGGTGTTGGATCTGTTCGAGACACCCGTCACCGACCTGGCTCCGTTGGAAGGCATGCCGCTTGAACATCTCGATTTGGAGAACACCAAGGTTAAGAACATCAGCGCGCTGAAAGGGATGCCGCTACAACGATTGCTGATTCAACACACGCTGGTCGAGGATTTCTCGCCGCTTGAGGGCATGACGCTGAAGCAGTTGAACTTGTTCGGCACAAAGGTGCGCGAGATTGACTTCGTGAAAGATATGCCGCTGGGTACCTTATGGATTCCCGACACAGCAGTCACCGACCTCAGTCCGCTGAAGGGCAAGACGATGGAGAGCCTCGATATTGCAAAGACCAAGGTCACGGACTTAACGCCTTTGGTTGGAATGGCGAGTTTGCGGCGCTTAAATATTGCCGAGTCAGCGGTCACGGACCTAACGCCGCTGGCCGGATTAACGTTGGATCGCATCGTGCTGAGTCCCGAAAAAATCAGGAAGGGATTGGATGTGATTCATGAGATGTCATCGCTGAATCGCGGTGGCATCGGCCTTACGCTTGAGACAGTCGGCCCGCCAGCAGAGTTTTGGCGACGCTACGATGCCGGCAAGGCGGAGCAAACGGGCAAACCAAAGCCCGAATCTGCAGGTCCAAAGCCCGAGTGACTCGTACAACGCGCAGAAACCTCACATCGAGCCCCCCGCCCACGCGATCTCTCATCGATCTGGAAGCATTGGCCTCCGGAGGGAAATACCTGAACTAAGGTTTTGGCAGTCCAAGGAATCGTTGTCCTGACAGCCTCGAAGTACGGCGGACTGATTTGGACCATTTGATGACTGCGAGCTCTGACTGACACCCGACCTCCGGTTCAGTCCCCGTACTTCGAGGCTGCCCACTTCATTGTTTGTTCCAGTTGGGGAAATCGGCACTCATCGATTTCGGAACAAGCCCACTTCTTCCCAACGACGATTCCTGCCCCCGCAATGATTTGCGGACGTGACGTTCGACAAGTTTTTTGTCAGCAATTTGGCTCGCCGGAATTGAAGTCTGCCTGAGATATTGAAGTAAGAAACACTGATCAAAGCACATTGAATCATGTGGCGAATCTCCCGCCAAAACTTACGTTTTGCGGGCCGGTGGGAGCTCGCCGCTTGATTTGTTGATCTTGGATACGTCGAGATGCTCAACGATCAACGAAAGACTCGTCGATATCCTGTTCGGTCCGAGCGTCGCGATGCTTTGATTCGCGTCGATGGAATCACGCTTCCCGCCGAGTTGCACGATGTTTCTGCCGGTGGCTTCGGGATTCAAATCAACACGGATTCCGTCCCGGTCGACGACGACTCGAAAACGTGCATGCCGACTTTCGAAGCCGGAAGCCAATTCCAACTGCGTTCCACGGACGGATGGCACGAGGTCAAAGTCTGCCACTTGCGAGCTTTCGAGGCGACGATTCACCTTGGCGTCGAACGATTGCGAGACATTAGCGCTCCGAACATGTCCGAGCGAACTCGTGACCCGCAACGGAATCGCGCAGGCTGGCGTCCTGAAAACCGCAACGCCTTGCGGAACGGTCTGATCGCCACCGCGCTGATGTTGGCTTTCATTCCCTTCGCTCTCAGCCAACTTGGTTGGAGCAAATTTGATGAGCTGACAGGCGCTGATTCCGCTTTGGGGCGGAAGCTCAAGAAGCTCGAAGCCAACTTGCGAGGGCGCAAGGCCGCGGATGAAAACAAGCCAGCCGATCTGCTGGCTCGCCGGAAAGCCCGCGAGAAAAGAGCCGTCAAACGCTTGCTTGGCACGGATGAGGTCACGTGGGCTGACGTTGCCAAGGTGCTAGAGTTGAATCAAAGTCAATCCAGTGAGATCTTGACTGCCCTAGGCGGCTCGATCACAGATGACGCCAGCACCCTAAGCGACCCCGAAGTGAATACCAAGGTGTTCGAGGTCTTGGACGCGCACCAAAAGGCGCGATTGAAGACACTGATTGCCAAGTCGACGACTTAGAGCTGGCATCCCGTCGTAGCGAAATTCGCCAAGAGTTTCGATCAGCGCTCGCCGAAAGTCTTGGCGACTTCCGCTACAAGATTGGCTGTCAAAGCTCCGCGATCGCTGCCAAGACCTCGTCGACGTGGCCTTTGACTTTGACCTTCGGCCAGGCTGCGGCGACCTTGCCCGCTTTATCGATCAAGAATGTGGCTCGCTGAATGCCCATGTACTTTTTGCCGTAGTTGTTTTTCTCGACCCAGACGCCGTATTTTTCGCAAATTAAGTGGTCTTCGTCGGCCAAAAGCGGGAACGGCAGCTCGAATTTGTCCGCGAATTTCACGTGAGATTGCACCGAATCTGTGCTGATACCTAATACGATGGTGTCCGAGGAATCGAGGCGTGACCAACTGTCGCGAAAGTCGCAGGCTTCCTGTGTGCAACCCGGCGTATTGTCCCTTGGATAGAAATAGAGAACGACGTTCTTGTCGTCTTTGAACTGGCTTAAGCGGATCTTGCCTTCTGGTGACGCGGGCAAGTTGAAAGCAGGGGCCTTCTTACCGACGGCTGGAATGCTGGTTTCGGACATTACCATTTATCTCCTTGGGGTTTACGGCGAATGCTTGGCAGTTCTACTGATTCCAATGTGGCTTGCCACTACTCGGCCGATTCGCGCTGTAAACCATTTGATATCATTGATTTGTGTCGCCAGATCGGCGTGCATTTTCGCTTGCTAAGAACAATTCAAGCAGACTACAGAACATTTGACAACTGGGTGCGCTTGAAAATCGGAACCGGTCGTGACAATAATAAAATCCGTGTGAGTTTTATGTGTTGAACAACCGATTGGGAATCGAGTCTATGTTGAAAAAGTCGGATTTGGAACAGTTCAGGAATCTGTTACTATCGTTGCGAGCCGAAATCAAAGGCGATGTTGAGCAACTCCGAGTTCACGCACTAGAAGGAGTTGGCGCGTCAGCGGACTCCAAGAGCCCGACACATATCGCGGAACTTGGCACAGATGCTTACGAGCAAGATTTCTCGCTGAGACGGGTCGAAAATGACCAAGAGACTCTGATGGAAATCGACGACGCACTTCAACGCATTGAAGACGGCACTTACGGACAATGTGAAATGTGCCGTGATGAAGGGCGAACGCCGACGCAATCGGCGATCAAGAAAACGCGACTGAAGGCCATCCCGTTTGCTCGTCACTGCATAGATTGTGAACGAAAACGCGAAGAACTATTTCGATGACCGAACCCGCAACCGACGGTTTACTCAGCCAGCAGCCGGAAAAAACTCCTGGCGGAATTCGAAACCAGGTTGTCCTCTTTGCAATCCTTGGTGCAATTTGTGCCGCTTGGGATCTTTGGTCGAAATCCTACGTATTTGGGAAACTTGGTTTTCCCGGCCACGCTAGCGATCCTTACCTTGAAGGCTGGCTATCGTTTCGCCTCTTTACAAGCTTCAACAAAGGGGCATTGTGGGGAATCGGTCAAGGGCAGACTTGGCTGTTCGCCGTTCTTAGCATTGTCGCCATCTTTGGCATCCTTTATTGGCTGGTCAAAGGCGGTGCTGCGCAAAGCTGGTGGCTGACGGTATCCTTGGCATTCATCATTGGAGGAACGCTGGGGAATCTCTACGACCGGCTGGGTTTGCACGGATGCCTCGATCAGCAAGGTCAGGTCTTGTATGCTGTGCGTGACTTTTTGTTGTTCACGTTCGGTACATATCATTGGCCTGTCTTCAATTTTGCTGACGCCTTTTTGGTCACCGGTGCCATCATGCTGGTGCTTAAGTCTTTCGAAGAACAACCTGTCGAGGAAGCGGTCAACGTTCCCGTTCCCTCATCGAACGCCGAGGGTCCGGCGAAGTTGCCGTCAGTCCAGGCTGGAATTCTCCTCGCGCTCTGCTTTGGCTTAGCAGCGCCGCTTGTCGCCGCCGATTCAAAGCCCAAGACGCCCGTCATCAGCACCGAGTTCATCGACGAACTGGTGCAGCAGCTTGGCGACTCGTCCTACTCCAAACGGCAAGCGGCAACGAAAGCACTGATCAAGGTCGGGGGCAAGGCCATCAAGCAACTTGTCGAGGTTGCCAACAAGAAAGACCTCGAAGCTTCAACACGCGCCATTGCGATCCTTGAGAAAATCTACATTGGCGAGGAAGAGAAGTACTGGGACTCGGCAGAGACCGCTCTCGAAGAACTGCGAGAGTCGAAGTTACCGTCCGTTGCCGCTCGCGCCGCGACAACATTGGATCGCCACTACGCGTCGGTCCGAGAAAAGCGAGCGATCGCGAATGTCATCAAGCTGGGAGCGGGCGTCTCTTACTACGACAGCAACACGTTTCCGGGCATTCAGGATGAGGAACGGATACAGTTCATCTCGCTGGGGGCGGACTGGGATGTCAAAGGCGAGGGAATCAAGTATCTGAAACGATTGAGTGCTGTTCCGGCTGTCTATCTGGTCAAAGGTCACAAGCTGAAGGAAGAGCACATTGCCGAGCTTCAGCAGGCGTTGCCTGACGCCATCATCCAAGATCGCGGCAAGGCTTACTTAGGCATCAGCGGCGGTGCCCATCCGCTGGGTTGCATGATCGGGCGAGTTGTCGAAGGCAAGGCCGCGGATAAAGCCGGCCTGCGATCTCAGGATGTCATCGTCGAGTTCGGCGGAGTCAAGATCAACGAAGTCGGTGCTCAACTGCAAGGTTTCGACAAGCTGATCGAACTGATCAAGAAGCACGACGCTGGTGACAAAGTCGACGTAAAAATCCTTCGTAACGGCCGCCACGAGGTCCTCAATGTGACGCTCGGGGCATGGCCGATCCCCAAACCGAAGCGCCCCGCAAAGCGACCATGAAAATTCAAGAAGTTCGCACGATCGTCACTTGTCCCGGTCGCAACTTTGTCTTGCTGAAAATCATCACTGACGAGGGCGTCTATGGCGTCGGCGATGGCACGCTGAACGGTCGCGAGCTGGCTGTTGCCAAAGCATTGGAAGAACATATCGCGCCACTGCTGATCGGTCGTGATCCCGATCAGATCGAAGATACATGGCAGTATCTTTTTCGCGGCACGTACTGGCGCGGCGGCCCTGTGCTGAATTCGGCGTTGGCCGCAGTGGACTTGGCCCTTTGGGACATCAAAGGCAAACGCGCCGGCATGCCACTTTATTCGCTGTTGGGTGGCAAGACACGAAACGGTGCCGTCTGCTACACGCACGCTCATGGTGAGTCCTTCGAAGAGGTCACCGATCGGGCGCGCGAGTTCATCGATCGCGGCTTCAAGGTTGTCCGTTGTCAGTCGGCAATTCCTGGGATCGCCAACACGTATGGCACCGGCAAAGCCAGCGGTCCTCATGGCGAAAGCTTGCCATTGGTCGAAACGTGGGAACCGACGCCTTACCTGAAGACTGTGCCCAGACTGTTCGAACATTTGCGCAATGAACTGGGTGACGAGGTGGAATTGTTCCACGACGTTCACGAACGCCTGACTCCGATTCAGGCGGCTCAATTGGCGAAAGCACTTGAACCGCACCGCTTGATCTTCCTCGAGGATCCTTTGCGTCCCGAACACAAGGAAAGCTTTCGAGTCATCCGCCAACATTCCACCACGCCTATTGGCATGGGCGAGCTCTTCACGAACAAGTGGGAATGTTTACCGCTGATCACCGAGCAATTGATCGATTACATTCGTTGCGACTTAGCCCACATCGGCGGCATCACCGAAGCGAAGAAGATCGCCACCGTGGCCGAGTGCTATCACGTGCAGACAGCGTGGCACGGGCCTCCCGACATCGCCCCGATCACTCACGCCGCCAACGTGCATTTGGACTTAGCGATCCCCAACTTCGGAGTCCAAGAATGGATCGAGCATCCGCCGGAAGTCGCCGAAGTGATCCCAGGCGGCCCCACATTCGAGGATGGCTATTTGACCGTCAGCGATGCGCCAGGTCTTGGCTGCGACATCAACGAGGATGCAGCGAAGAAATACCCATACCAACGCGGCTATTTGCCCACCACCCGCCGAGCCGACGGTGCTGTGCACGATTGGTAGGAACGGCGCGGTCATGAACGACATTGCTACGTACCGCGAGTTCAAGCTTCGAGTGCCGATCTGGGATATCTCGGACGACGACGGTGACAGCACGAACACCGAATCACTCTTCGCAATTCTTTCCGTTACGCCCCACCATACATCGCTGGCTCAACTTTACGATTCGTTCCACGACTACTCGGCTGCTCGAGACGATGGCGACCCGTATGGTCGTATCGGTCGCGGCGACTTATTCATCTTCACCAGCGATGTGGACGATGATTGTTTCATAGCGATCGACATGTTCGATGAAGCCACAGATCAAATGAATACGATCGAAATCGCGATCCGAACTCCCGAAGATCGCGCCAACAACATTGAACAGATTCTGCAGTCAATCAGATCGTCAGCGGAAGTCGCAACGGCATTACTGCAAGGTGACCTCGGTTTGAAGGAATCGCTTACGATTGAAAACTTTCCAAGAATCATCCCAAATCATGATACTGAAGCAGTCCAACAAGCTCAGGTTTATCGAGGCGGCTGCTTGATTCACACAACAGAGTCAACATAGTCACAGTAGGTCTGGCTCGGCCAGACGGCGCGTTGACGAAAATCGTCCGGCTTAGCCGGACCTACAAATGCTTGCCGTCAATCAATGAGCCTCACAGGAGAAGCTCCGCGTCCCAGTTGGAATGAGGTGATGCACAGTCCACATCGCCCATCCCTGTATCAGCCCACTCGCCGAACCTGCTCAAGCGAAAGCGACCGAGCTTCCCCGAAAACGTCGACGGCCGCAAGATTGAGCGGTGACAACCAACAGAGTCGTCCGTATACTGATCCAAGTGTCGAAATCAAGACGTCATTGAATTCGCAAGAGCCCAACGCGAGACCGACACCAGCCCGGCTGGTCCCAACTTAGGGCACCACCCGCCTGAACGACTTCCCAAGTTGGCTCCCACGAAGCGGCAAACCTCAATGCACGATCTATCCGTCCGACTGCAGCTGGATAGATCGCAATTCGTTAGGCTCGGTAAGCAAGGGGCCATTGGCACGAAGCTGACTTGCCGGACGATTTGAGGTGAGGCCAGATGGCACAACCTGCACCCACTTTTGAACTGGTCGTGTTGTCAGGCCGCCGTAGCGGGCACCGACGCGTGTTAAGTCAAACTAGGCCGCTGATGATTGGTCGTCGACCAGATGATACAGTGGGCGAGTACGACTATCTGTCCATGCCAGTTCCGAGACGTTACCAGTTCAGCTTATGTTGGGATCATGAGCGGCAGCGTTTTCTTTTCCTCGATGCTTCCGTTCTGGACATCACTCGAATCAACGGGGAACCAATCGAGGATGGGGGGCGCGTCATGTGGGCGATGGCGGTTTCGTCGAAGTGGAGTATTCAGATTGCGTCATATCGCACGACGGTCAGCTAGAGGACCAGCCGGCATCGGCGATCTGGGCGGACAGATGTGGGCTGTTGGCGAGAATGCCTCGGGGCAAGGCGTCATCTATCGCACTGATGGTGAGGAAGACTTCACCGCGATTTCGATTCCGTCGGCCGGTGCGTTGCGAGCGGTCGTGGCGATCAATGAAGACAACGCATGGGCGGTTGGCGATGGCGGCGCGATCTTGCACTTTGACGGGACGCAGTGGCAATCGATGCCCTCACCGACAAGTGCGGACTTGCATGCGATCGCTATCGGGCCAACGGGGCTTGGTTGGATTGTCGGAGCGAACGGCGAGACGCTGCGGTTTAACGGTACGGGATGGCAACAAGTTTCCAGCTCGACATCGGCAACGCTTCGCCGCGTGTGGGTTGCGAACCGATTTGGTATGGAGATCGAAGGCAGCCTCGATTTGGCTTGGGCTGTCGGCGACAACGGCACGGTCATGCACTGGGACGGCATGGATTGGATCGCCGAGGAAAGCGGAACTTCCGCAGACCTGTATGCAGTTTCCGGCGTTCATTCTCATTCGCTAAGAGCAGTCGGAGCCAACGGGACGGCGACTCTTCGCTTGTACGGTCATTGGGAAGTCAGCCAGACACCTAACAACAGCGTCACATTGCGGGGGCTTTTGACTTCTCCGCGAGACGAGGCCTGGGCGGTTGGCGATGATGGCACAATGTGGTTCGCCCCGAGTCGGAAGGGCGAGTTCACCGTTTACAACAGCGGCACATCGGACACGCGCGAACCATCATTCAGCAAGACGCACGCAACTTCTATAGCTCGGGCGACGTCGGTCGTTTGGTGAGCGATCACGGTCGCTTGGCGGGCATGGACACCGATGTTTGGACGCAAGATCAAATCGACGCCGGCATCAGGATCCACGGAATGCATAACTTGCCGTATGGCGTCATTCGGATTCCGAATATCGAAACCGAAGTCTGCATCATCGACGTCGCCAGTGGCAATGTCGCGATGACCGTGCCGCTTGAATTGCGCGCCATGAACGGTCGGTTGTCCGGTGAAGACGTGTACTCGTTCGAGTTCACGACGCTGACAACTCCTGGAATCTATAAAGCTTACTTGCCGGGCGTCGGTATCTCGGACGAATTCGAGATTAACGACGACGTCTATCAAGCGGCGGCCGTCACTGCGGCGAGAACGTTTTATCATCAGCGATCAGGCATGGCGCTCGAAGCTCCTTTTGCCGACTTCCGATTCACTCGGCCCGAGAACCACTGGTTCACTGGCGGTCCCAACAATTCAGTCGTCGGCGGTTGGTATCACTCAAGCATCGCGGATTCGGCACTCTATAGCGGTGAAGCGGTCTTTCAAGCCGATGTCGAGGCTGCGGCTCCGGTGTTGAATAGGGATCCTGGAACGGCTCTCGATCTAA
The DNA here is from genome assembly GCA_002722955.1 of Planctomycetaceae bacterium. Taxonomy (GTDB): domain Bacteria; phylum Planctomycetota; class Planctomycetia; order Planctomycetales; family Planctomycetaceae. The sequence continues at coordinate 43,477 of PBMZ01000104.1, forward strand.
CAGGTGGATGGTGCGACGCAGGCGACTATGGCCGATACACGCCGACAGCGGCGGCAGCAGTTTGGCAATTGTTGACAGCTTACGAACTCGCCCCAACGCGATTTCCAGACAACTTGTGGAACATCCCCGAAAGCGGCAACGGCATCTCTGACTTGTTGGACGAGGTCCGCTACGAAACGGACTGGTTGATCAAGATGCAAGACCCCACGGACGGCGGCGTCTATCACAAGTTAACGCGGTCTGGCTTCGATGTTGGCTTGCCACATGAAGATCCGCGAGCTCAATTCTTGTTCGAAAAGACAACTCACGGCACAGCCATCTTTGCCGCCACAATGGCGTTGTCGTCACGAGTATTCGAGCCCATCGACGCCAACCTGGCGGCGACTTACTTGCAGCGAGCCGAACTGGCTTGGCAGTTCTTAGAGAATCATCCGTCCGAGACTCCTGAGGGCGGTTTCTTTAATCCTAGCTATCCGTTGACCGGTGAGTACAACGATGACAACGACTATGACAACCGCCTTTGGGCAGCAGCCGAGTTGTATCGCACGACGGGACAATCCGCCTATCGAACGTTTTTCGAGGATTGGTACAACGACCCCGAAACGGATCCCCCGGATCAACAGGGCCAACCGGATTGGAAACACCATTACATGAAGGCCTACTGGGCCTATCAAGCGACGACTCACCCCACCGACGCCGCGTTGCAACAAGAGTTGCGAGATGAATTCTTCATACGTTCGGCCGACGAACAACTCATTCCTCGACTTGAAAACAACACCTATCATGAGTCGGCCAGATCGGACGTTCCGATATTCTTTGGTTATGGCAGCCACAGTCGCAGTTTGACTTACGCGTTTCCATTGCTTCAAGCTTTCTACTTGACGGGAGACCAACAGTATTTCGACGCAGCAGCCGTCAACGCGAATACTCAATTCGGTGCCAACCCGCTCAGCATGAGTTTCGTCACCGGCATCGGCGACAGATACCCGATGCGGCCGCTTCACACACCTTCGATTTCTGATGATGTGTCAGAACCGTTTCCCGGCTTGCCCGTGTTTGGCGTCACAACTCACATGAGCAACGGGCATTGGACGGGACGATATACGTCAGCTCGACAACCAACACGCAGAACTCTGCACGGTTTGCGCCAGCGGTTGGGTTGGTTATCCTAGCTTTTCTTGGATGAGAAGCTGCTAAGCGATCCCTGCCGACTGAGTGGTCCTTCAAGTAGACCTTGTTCTGGCCGGTCCGGCGCCAATCGGTGTTTTCGGCGTCCCTTACAAACATTTGTTGCGCTTGGTGTATGCCTACATTGTGTCTCAACACCGCGCGAAAGGTGATCTCGATGAAAACATCGTTGTTGGCAATCTGTTTGTGTCTTGTAGCATCGTTGACGTTTGCTCAAGACGACAAGAAAGAAGAAAAGAAGGATGAAAAAGGCACACTGAAGGTCGTCAAGCCAGGACTTGAAACCCTCGACAAGCAGTTCGCTTACACTGTCGGTGCCAACATCGGACGCAACTTTCGGCGTCAGGGTATCGAGTTGGAAGTTGATGCTTTCATCAAAGGCTTGAAGACAGCTCTTAGCGATGGCGACCTCAGCCTTTCCCCCACTGAGATGGAAGAAGTCTTTGAAAAGTTCGAAGCCGTTCTTCGAGAACGCGAAGTGAAACGTCGCAAAGAGCTTGGTGAGAAGAACTTGAAGGAAGGCGCCGAATTTCTTGCCGCGAACAAGAAGAAGAAGGGCGTCAAAACCACGTCCACGGGATTGCAGTATCTGGTCATTAAGGAAGGCACGGGCGAGCGACCCACCGGTTCGGACACCGTCGTGACGCACTATCGTGGTACGTTGATTGATGGCACGATCTTCGATGCGACCTACCAAGGCAAAGAGCCCACCGAAAAGGATCGCCCCGCCACGTTTGGTGTCAATCAAGTCATCCCGGGTTGGACGGAAGCTCTGAAACTAATGACGGTCGGCGCGAAGTATCGCTTGTTCATTCCATCAACGCTGGCCTATGACGCTCGCGGACAAGGTCGCGACATCGGCCCCAACGCAACTTTGATCTTCGAGATCGAGTTGGTCAAAATCCAGTAAGGCTTTGATTGACCGATGAGCAACGACGGCCAAGACTCACAGAGCCAAGACTCAAAAAACCTGGTAAGTCAAGCTGTTCGTGAAGCGGCGCGGCAGCAGCAGTTCTTGGACGTCGTTGATCGAGACACCGCAACCGAGCGGTTTCAAGCGGCGCTGAAGCTGGGACCGCTCGGTGTGGAAAGCGTGGAACTTAGCGCGGCGTTGAATCGGACGCTCGCCGAGGATGTCATCGCCAGCGTCGATGTTCCCAGCTTCGATCGTTCCAACGTTGACGGCTTCGCAATTCAAGCGGCGGACACTTTTGGAGCCACCGAAGACGACGTCCGCCGTGTTCGTTTGAATGCGGAAGTGCTTCACCCGGGCCAAGCCCCCGTCGAAACAGTCGCGTCTGGTACGGCAACCACCATCGCGACCGGAGGCATGCTGCCCCGGGGAGCGGACGCTGTCGTGATGGTCGAGCATACCGACTTGGACGAGACCGTTGATCCGCCCGAACTCATCATTCGCCGGTCGGTCGCTTCGGGGCAAGCTCTGACTTTTGCTGGCACGGACATCGCTGCGGGCGAAACTGTGTTGCGATCCGGTCAACGTGTTAGCTCAAGAGAGATCGGTGTTCTTGCCGCTTTGGGCCTGGATCGCGTCTCGGTTTACCGTCGACCTAAGGTCGCGGTGATCTCGACGGGAAACGAAATCATCGCTCCCGGCCAGCCAATGAAGCCGGGGGCCGTCTACGACTCGAATGCGGCGATCGTCAGCGCTGCCGTTGCGGAACTCGGCGGCGATCCTGTGAACTTCGGGGCGATCCCGGACAACGTATCGCAGTTGCGAGATATTCTGGAGCAAGCCCAAAGCTGCGATCTTGTCGTTCTCTCTGGCGGCACATCCAAGGGAGCGGGTGACCTGTCGTATCAAGTCGTCAGCGAATTGGAAGACCCCGGAATCGTCGCTCACGGTGTAGCGTTGAAGCCGGGAAAACCCATCTGCTTAGCGGCCGTCGAAGGCAAGGGTGTTGTGATCTTGCCGGGCTTCCCAACGTCGGCGATCTTTACTTTTCACGAATTCGTCGTGCCGGTGATTCGGTCTTTGGCGGGGTTGGATGTTGATCGGCGTGAGAACGTGCAGGCAAAGTTGCCGATGCGAGTTAACTCGGAACGCGGTCGCACTGAGTACTTGTTGGTTGGTTTGGTTCGCGCTGATGACGGTTATGTTGCCTATCCGATGGGCAAGGGATCGGGATCGGTCACAACCTTTAGCATGGCCGACGGGTTCTTGACCATCGATCAGCACACAGAGATTCTGGAAGCCGGCGCCGATGTGTTAGTGCAATTGCTCTCTGAGAGTTTGGTGCCCTCGGATTTGATCGTGATTGGCAGCCACTGTGTGGGCTTGGACATCTTACTGAGTGAACTCAACCTGCGCGGCTTCACGGCCAAGGTCATGCATGTTGGCAGCACCGGTGGTCTAGCCGCCGTCAAGCGCGGTGAATGTGACATTGCTGGCATTCATCTGCTGGATGCCGAAACGAATCAGTACAACAAGCCATTCCTTGATGAAAGCCTACAGTTGGCGACCGGGTATCGGCGAGTCCAAGGAATTGTCTTTCGCCGCGGTGATCAACGTTTCGAAGGCCAAAGTGTGGCCGATGCATTGAATGTTGCCTGCGACGACTCGAATTGCACGATGGTGAATCGAAACGCCGGCAGTGGGACGCGAATCTTAATCGACGAGCTTCTTGATGGGCGTCGTCCGCCCGGTTATGCCGTCCAAGCCAAGTCTCACAACGCAGTGGCTACAGCCATCGTGCAAGAGAGAGCGGACTGGGGAATGGCGATCGAGACCGTTGCGGCGGACTACGAGCTTGGTTTTCTGCCGACGCAAAACGAGCACTACGACTTTGCGATTCCAGTATCACGGTACGAGCGGCCAGCGGTGCAGTGCTTCCGCGAACTCTTAGCTAATGAAGAGATTCGCCAGAAGTTATCGGACCGCGGTTTCCAACTGGCCGACGATTGACTGGTTCGCTACGGCATTTACGGGAAGATGAAGACCAGTCCGGTGACGACGACGCCTTGCCAAATTCCTGCGGTTCGGCTGCGCGGCATCTTCACGATGTACGGTGGCACGTCATCGTCCGGCCGAAAGTGCCCCAACTCATAGATCTTCTCGGTCGGTGGATTGGCGCCCATTCGGTATGGCAATGAGGGAATGGTCAGAAAGAATCGCGCACCGGACATCAGTGGTTGAAGGCGTCCGTAGGCATAACCGTTCCGCTCGAGCTGCGCGTCCTCAAAGTAGAGATCCGGATAGGCCAATTCCGTAGGAGCCCACTCAACGGATGTGACTTCCCAGTCGCGGCTGAATCCGGTCTTGTGAAACTCGGAGGGTTTATCGGCAAGGTACTTTTGAGACTCATCCTTCGGAAACGCTTGGTCCTTGCCGTCCTCGTCCTTCAGCGTGGGCGCGATCGAAAGTTTAATGGACTGAAGTGGCTTCAACCCTTCTTCGTTGGGATCCGATTCGTAGTTCGATGTCGCCGGTTGGTCTTGTGCCGAAAGCTTGACGGAAGGCAATCCCAGCAAGCAAACCAGAACGCTGAAGCAGACGAGTGATCTCACGATAGCACCTATTACGTCAGTCGGGTTGAGCAGTAGTGTGGCCGCACATGCAGCCATCTTTTCAGTATTCGGCATCGAGAATCCCAAAAGTCGATAAAGGTCGAGCATCTCCGAGACTCTCACTAATCACCTTGCCTTCGCCAGTTCGCCTACATTCTTGATAGCGAGCGATCTTGGGTACAGTTTCGCGTAGCTGCCGTCACCAGACGGCGATGTCTACGCTCTGGCGAGCGTAGCTACATCAAACTGTCCACTACGCGATCTTACGACTTTACCGATTAGGAAGACTTTGTCGATTTTTCTTAGAGAAACGACTTTGATGGCGTCGATAGAAACCGATGTATTCGCGCAACCAGGATTGCGCATCAAAGGAGATTCATATGTCGATGCTTGTCCGCTCCGTCGTCCTCTGTATTGTGTTGGCTGTTTCAGCGCCACCGATGTTGAAGGCTCAAATCATCCCTGGTCTTGGCTGCAATGCGTGCCGCCAACCAGTCAGAACGTGCCAATGCACGGCGCTGCAACCCGTTGTCAAAACACAACTTCGGCCACAACGCACTGTCAGCTATCGAGATGTGCAAGTCACTCGGTATCGACGCGAAGCCCGTGTTGATCGCGTGCCCGTGACGACTTACCAGGACGTTGTTGTGGACGAAGGAAGCTATCGGCAGGTTTGGCTTCCGAAGCCGGTTCGCAAGCGAGTGGCTCGGAATGGCTATCAAAATCGAGTGAGCTATCGTGATGTTCCTTATCAAGTCACCCAGCGAGTTCCTCAATACGGAATGAGCTATGTGCCGCAGAGAACAGTTCAATACGTTCCAAGGCTCTACCGAACGGCGGTTGCACCCGCCTGTAACACCTCCGGTCCGGTTCCCACAACTACTTCATTGCCAATGACTTACGTCCCTTCAGTGATTCCTGCCATGCCAGCAATTACTGTTCGGACGACTCCGCGAGTTTCTGCGCGGGAATCACGCTCGGCGAACCCCGTTCCCGATCCGAAGTTCTTAGGCACTCCAAAGAGCGCGCAAGTCGAACAATGGAAAGATGTTTCGTCATCGACGTCAGCATCGCTCGAGAATCGATTGGGTGGCTATGAGATCGCGCCAACTCGGCGTATCAGCTCGTCAATTCCATCTGCACGCATTGAGCGATCGGCTAGCCGGTTCGTACCAGCTCCATCAGCGGCCATGGTGTGGCAAACTCGCCGCCGCTAAGCAGTTTACGACCCATCCACTGAAAAAGGCCAACAGCATTCTGTTGGCCTTTTTTGTTGGCACCGTCGAATCTGATTGAAGCCAAATCTCTCACTCGGCCGACACCATCTCACCAGATTTCCCTCCCCTGCATCGGCGAATGACCTGTGGACACAGAATTCTTTGAAAGTTCCCTGTTAATTTGGGGAAACTTGTTTTGAATTGTGTCTATAGCTCTGGTTATTCTGTTTTGATGGATATTTTCGTAGACGTGCGTTTTTAGGGTGCGCTGCGTTCTTCCATCATGGCTGTTCTGGGCGTCGAGTCTCCCCCAAATCGTCGTCGCTACATTGATTGACAGAGCAACCATGCCCCCACCTCAGCACGCGGAGCGTGCGTCTTCCGGACGCCGTCAAGGAGTACGGCATCGATGGGCACCGTGAACGCGCATTGCGTGTTCTATCCGGTCCGTTTGACTTTCGGGCCACGCAACGAGATTGTGTGATCAATGGATGTCCGGGCCGCAACGTCTTTCAATTTGAAGTGATTCGATAAGGCAATTTCTTATGTTCTTTACACCATGGCTGCGCTCGGTTCGACAATCATTGAAGCAACAGCCAAAGCGTTCTCGCAAATCGCAATTACCCGGTAAGACGCCACTCGCGCCGGCGATCGAAACATTAGAAGACCTCACACTATTGTCGGTCGAGTTGTTGACGCCTGCTGATCCGGGCATCAATCACGACTCTGCGGATAACCCCTCATTCTTTGAGAATCTGGGTACGCGGTCCGCACTTCGTACGACCAGCGACGATGGCCAATTCGTTGTTTTCGCGAGTGATGCAACGAACCTGGTTGCCAACGATGGCAACAACTTGACCGACATTTTTCGCTATGACACCGTCAATAACACGATCCAACTGGTTAGTGTGAACGCTGCCGGTACAGCATCCGCCTTAGGCAATTCCTCCCAAGCGAGCATTAGTGGGGACGGATCGCTTGTCGTCTTTGTTAGCGACGCTCAAGACATCGTGAATGGCGACATCGACGGTTTCACCGATGTCTTTGTTCGAAACATGAACACGGGTGTGACGTCTTTGGTCTCGATTGATGTTGCCGGCAACTTTGCCAACGGAAATTCAACGAATCCTGTCATTAGCCAAGACGGTAGTACTGTTGCCTTTCAGAGTGATGGCTTTGACCTAGCCTTTGATGACATGAACGGCATCATGGATGTCTTCGTGCGGAACATCAACACGAGTACGACGGTCATTGCGAGTTTGAACGATGCAGGAAGTGCGACGGGCAACGGAGCCTCGACAGATCCCGTCATCAGCCGCGATGGCAACGTCGTGGCGTTCGTCAGTGCGGCTCAAGACCTGATACCAGGAGTCGCCTTTACGCCGGGAACAACGAACGTATTTGCGTATAACGTCGGCGCGGATGCGTTGGAAGTTGTCAGTATTAACATTGCTGGAACAACAGCCGGAAATGACAACTCCACAAATCCCACGATCACGGCCGCTGGAAACTTCGTTGCTTTCGATAGTGATGCCAGCAATCTTGTCGCGACAGACGGCAATGGCACGACCGACGTTTTTGTTCGAGATTTAGGATTCAATTTTACGGACCTGGCAAGCGGAAACGATGCAGGGACGGACTCGGGTAACGCTGCTTCATTTGGCGGTCGCATTAGCGGTGACGGTTCAATCGTTGGATTCCGAAGTAGCGCGACGGACTTGGTGCCAGGCGGCTCGAATGCAAATATCGATGTTTTCGCCTTCGATAACTTCTTCGGTGGCACAGAACAGGTCAGTGTCGAAGACGATGGGACTCAAGGTGCAGCCGATTCAACCGATTTCGCCATCAGCGCCGATGGATCTCAATTCATCTTTCGGACGTTGGCTGACCTCGACGGGAACGACGGCGACGGGCTTGACGACTTGTATCTGCGTGACCTTGGTGTTCAGAGCACAACGTTTGTCACTGTTGACTCGAGTCCAGGTGCTCCAACGCGCGAGCCTTACATTAGCGCCGATGGTTCCACGGTGGCTCTCCAGACAAATCAATCGGGGCTGGATATCGCCGCTAACGACGCCAATCTTGTGTCGGACGTTTACGTTTATGATGTCGCTGGTGATGCGCATACGCTGGCTTCCCAATCGACGATTCGTGACTTAGCAGGATCGGGCGACTCATCAATTGGTTCGTCGCAACCAGGACGAAGCCTGCGTCAAGTTAGCTCGGACGGCCGCTACGTCGTCTATACCAGCGACGCCGAGAACCTTGTCACCAATGACAATAATAGTAGTTTCGACGTGTTCCGATTCGACCGTACTTTGGGTGTAACGGAACTTGTCAGTGTGGGTGGTGGTGTGAGTGCCGACGGTGACTCGTTTGACCCCGTCATTAGCGGCGACGGAAATCTGGTTGTCTTCGAAAGTACTGCAAGCACTTTGACTGGAGACACTTTAGTTGCCACCAACAATATCTTTATTCGTGACATGACGGCTGGCGTTACGACACTGGTAAGCTTCAACGGTGCGGGCACTCAAGGAGCCGATGGTGATTCGACCTTGCCCGACTTCAGTAGCGATGGCGCGTTCGTTGTTTTCCAAAGCTCGGCGACCGACATTGACGCCGATGACACTGATGCTGGGTTGGACATTTATCTTTACGACGTCGCGGGCGCAACCAGATCGCTTGTCAGTATCAATGATGCCGGCACGGCGGGAGGCAATGGCGATTCGACGGATGCACGAATCAGCGGCGACGGCAACATCGTTGCCTTCTTGAGTGACGCTAGCGATCTCGTCGCCACTGACGGAAATGGCGACACCGACGTGTTCGTTCGAGACGTTGGTGCAGGGACGACGATCGCTGCCAGCAGCAACAACGCCGGGACAAACACGGCCAACGGAACGTCAGACAATCATCAAGTGAGCGATGATGGGTCGACGGTGGTTTACGAGAGTACCGCAAGTAATATCGTCGCTGTTGACACCAACGGCGACACGGACGTGTTTATCTACGACATCTCTGGCGATACGAATACGCTTGGCAGTTTGAACAGTGCTGGAACCGATTCGGGCAATGGTGACTCGACCAACCCAGTTGTCAACGTTGACGGCACGATCGTTGCCTTCGAGAGTGTCGCCGAAGACTTGACCGTGAACGACGGCAACGGGAACTCGGACGTTTTCATCTTCGATTCCGCGTTGGGTGCGGTTGTCTTGATTAGTACCGACTCGACAGATGCAGTAAGTGCCAACGGCGACGCGACGACTCCCGCCATCAACGGCGATGGTTCTTTGATCGCTTACATCAGCGACGCGAATGACGTCAGCACGACTGTGACCGTGCAGCCCGGTTCCAGCAACGTCTACGTTCGAGACCGCTTTGGCGTCCGCACGGACTTTATCAGCACAGATGGCACCGACATCGTCGGAGCCGATTCGACGATCACGAATGTGACCTTGGCTGAACAGCGAGTCGTCGTGTTGACAACGGACGCGTCGAACTTAGCGACCAGTGACCTCGGCCCAGATGACGATGTGTTCGCACAGGCGATTCCGCAGCTTGTTCAAATCGAGACTCGCAACTTCAACAACGACGTGACCTTGTCGTTGGATTTGACGGGCTTGATGTTGGATATCACTGACAACGCTCTGATGACGACGATTTCCGTTCCCTTCAGTGCCATCAGCACGCGAATCGACATCTTGGGTGAACTGGGAGTCGATGATCGAGTTGTCGTTGACTTCATCAATGGTGCGCCCATCGGTGCGGTTGGATTTTCGTTTAACGACCCCGACGCAGGCGACATGGACTTGCTCGAGTTTGACGACAGTTCGGGCCTGAATACGTTCACAGACATCATTTACACATTTACGACAACTAATGCGGGCACCGTTGATCTTGACGGTGACGTTGTCAGCTATTTGGGCGTGGAAGATCTGTTGGGCTTCGATGCTGACAACATTACGTTGGATTATGCAAACGCGGCAAACGAAATTATCTCAATTCAAGACGATGCTGTTGCCGACGATGGATTCATCGAGGCAATCTCAACTCAAGCCGCCACATTGACAACTCCGGTGCCAGCTTTGACACAAATGATTACGACAAGCGGTGGTGGCGACGATGTGATCACACTGAACGGTTTGGATAGCTTCTTCGATGCTGACTTGGATGTGCAAGGCGATACGGATGACACCGTTCTCGTGGCAGCGGATACTGATGTCGGCACGGGCGAAGTCACTCTCGCAGGCAGGTTCATTCAAGCCAACGCCAACGTCTTGACAGATGGCAATGACATTACGCTTAGCGCGGAAGACCTTGCGGCGTTTGGTCCTGTTGGAGGATTGGCCAGCGCGAATGCCGGCAATATCGTCGTTGATGCGGATAACAATGATGACGGTGTTGGCTCGCTGACGATGAACGACGGGGCAACAATTGATTCCGGTTCCGGAACGATCACTCTGGACGGAGCAGTTGTCACGCTGGCCAACGTGCAAACAGCAGACACATCTGTCGGTTCATTGACCGTGAGCGCCGATAACGGAACCCTTGGGCAAACAGTGAACAGCAGCATTATCGCTGCTGGCAAACCCGTCTTTTCGGCAAGTAGTGGCGGCGTTGGAACAGCGGTCAACTTGCCAAGCAGCATGAATGATGTCGACAGCTTCGACGTTCCGCTGGCCAGCGATGTGACGTTTGGTGATGCTGACGATCTTCAACTTGGCACTTTGGCGAGCACCGGAGATTTAACGATCACCACTGTTGGGATCACTCAAAGTGTTCCGTTAACGGTTGGGGGTAATGCGTCGTTCGATGGTGGTGCGGGAATCGTTAGCTTGCCGTTGGCTAATGAATTCCAAGGTACGGTCTCGTTGAATAACACCGGTGCCAACAACCTGACAGTCAACGATGTCAACGACATTACGTTGACAACGTCGAATGTTGGAACAGGATCGTTAACGGTCACCTCGGCAAGCGGCATTAACTCGGCGGGGAACGTCACGCAGGAAGCGAGCGCGGGAACGGTTACGCTGACAGGCGGCAACGGAAACGTGACGCTCACCGGCGACCTGACTGGGGCAGTCTCCGCAACAGCGAATGGTCTCTTCGATGTTAGCATCACCGATTCAACTCAGCTGACCGTCGGCTTGATCACAGCCGATCGGACGACCTTAAACGCGGACTCGA